>NZ_JBEOVO010000026.1:0-101326 GCF_040295605.1 Streptomyces sp. NPDC002773 | reverse complement strand
GCCGTCGCCTCGTACGAGCGGGCGGCCCAGGCGCTCGCGGCGGCCGGGACCGGTCCCGGGGCGGCTTCGGCGTACAGGCTCACGGTCTGAGGTGGGAGACGACGTCGGCGGTGGCGGCGACGCCGTTGTGGATGGTGGGCGCCATGCTGGTGCCGGCGAGGAAGAAGCCGAGCAGTGCGCAGACGAGGGCGTGCGAGACCTTGAGCCCGCCGCTCCGCAGGAAGATCACGGCCAGGACCAGCAGCAGCACCACGACAGAAATGGAAACGGCCATCGCTCTCACGTCCTTCTTGCGCCGCACCGGAATTGCGGCGTTCGGCGGACAGTGTGGCGGAATGCGCGGTCCGTCCGGGCGTATGGCGGGGCGGCCATACGGGTGAGATGTGGTCAGGACGTGGCGGGCAGGCAGTCCTTCCACTCCACCGTGCGGTCGCACCAGCGGTTCAGGAGGACGCGGTCGTGGCCGACGGCGAGGAGGCCGGCGCCGGCGCCGGCGCGGTAGGTCTCGACGGCGGCGACGAGGGCGGCCGTGGTGGAGGCGTCGAGCATCGCGGTCATCTCGTCGCAGATCAACCAGCGGGGGCGCAGGGTCAACGCGCGGGCGAGGCAGGCGCGTTGGAGCTGGCCGTCGCTGACCTCGTGGGGGCGGCGGGTGAGCAGGTCGCCGGTGAGTCCGACGGCGGGTGCGAGTTCGGCGACCCGGTCGGCGGCCTCGGTGCGGCGGCCGGTGGCGCACAGGGGTTCGGCGATCAGCTCGGCCAGGGTGAGGCGGGGGTCGGCGGCGGTGCGGGGCTGCTGGAAGACGACGCCGACGGCGGTGCGGAGCTCGCGCGGGGCGCGGTGGCGCCAGGCCCTGACCTCGGTGCCGTCGAGGACGAGACGGCCCGCGTCCGGGCGGTGGAGGAGGGCGGCGACGCGGGCGAGGGTGGACTTGCCGCAGCCGCTGGGGCCGAGGAGTCCGACGGACTCGCCGGGGGCGACGGTGAGCGAGGCGCCCCGGAAGACGGGGGCGCGGCGGGCGTATCCGGCGGTGACGGTGTCGAGTTCAAGCACGGGGGTGCTCCGGGTGGTGGCAGGCCACGCCGGCGGTGGACGCGGGCGAGGTGGCGCAGAGTGCGGTGGCACGGGGGCAGCGGGGGGCGAAGGCGCAACCCTCGGGCAGCGCGGAGAGTTCGGGGGGCATGCCCGGGATCGGGGTGAACGCCCGGTCGGGAAGGGCGTCGAGGAGTCCGCGGGCGTAGGGGTGACGGGGTCCCGCGGGGCCGAAGAAACGGTGGGCGGGGGCGATCTCCACGATGCGGCCCGCGTACATGACGGCGACGCGGTCGGCGATGCGTTCGGCGGCGGCGAGGTCGTGGGTGATGAGGAGCAGGCCGCGGCCGTCGTCGGCGTGGCGCCGGAGTTCGTCGACGGTGCGGTCGACGAGGTCGCGGTCGAGGCCGGTGGTGGGTTCGTCGGCGAGCAGCAGGGGGGCGCCGCCGATGAGGGCGAGGGCGGTGGCGGCACGCTGAGCGAGGCCGCCGGAGAGTTCGTGGGGGTACCGGTCGAGGTGGTCGGCGGGGAAGGCGGTCCGTTCGGCGGCGTCCTCCGCGGCCTTCCTGCGGGCGCGGCGGGAGGTGCCGGTGAGGGCGCGGACGGTCTCCTCCAGCTGGGACCGTACGGTGCGGACGGGGGTGAGGTGGGCGGCGGGGCTCTGCGGTACGAGGCCGACGCGGCGGCCCCGTACGGTGCGGGCGAGGGTCTTCTCGCCGGCGGCGAGCAGGTCGGTGCCGTCGGTCACCGCGGTACCGGACGTCTCGGCGTTGCCGGGGAGGAGCCCGAGGAGGGCGGAGGCGAGGACGGACTTGCCGCAGCCGCTCTCGCCGACGAGGGCGAGGCACTCCCCCGCCGCGAGGTCGAAGTCGGCGCCGGTGACGGCGGCGACGGACCGGCCGCCGCTCAGCCGGAAGCGGACGGTGAGGTCGCGGACGCTGAGGACGGCGTCCTCGGCCCGTTCGGCGGTGACGGCCTCAAGGGCGCGCAGGACCGTGCGGTCGGTGGCGTTCACAGCATCAGCTCCGATCGGCGGCGCGGGTTGAGCCGGTCCCGCCACACTCCTGCGAGGCCTGCGATGGCGAGGGTCGGGACGATGAGGAGGAGGCCGGGGAAGAGGGTGGGCCACCAGTCCCCGGCGAGCAGCGAGGAGCGCGCGTTCTGCACGAGGTTGCCGAGGCTGGCCTGGTGGCTGGGCAGGCCGAGGCCGAGGAAGGACAGCGCGGACTCGTGCCACATGGCGTGGGGGACCATCAGGACCGCGGCGAGTCCGGCCTGCGGCAGGACGGCGGGCAGCAGGTGGCGGACGGCGACGCGCCACCGTGAGGCGCCGCCGGAGACGGCGGCGTCGACGAAGGGCCGGGTGCGCAGGGAGAGGACCTCGGAGCGCACGATGCGGGCGGTGGAGAGCCAGTGGGTGACGGCGACGGAGACGATCACGGGCCAGACGCCGGGCCGGAACAGGGCGACGACGAAGATGCCGAGCAGCAGGTGCGGGACGGAGGAGAAGGCGTCGACGAGCCGCATGAGGCAGCGGTCGGTCCAGCCGCCGAGGGCGCCGGCGGCCGCTCCGACGGCGGTGCCGACGACGGTGGCGACGAGCGCGGCGACGAGTCCGACGAGGAGCGAGATCCGCAGGCCGTAGACGCAGCGCAGCAGGAGGTCGCGGCCGAGGTCGTCGGTGCCGAAGGGGTGGTCGAGGGACGGCGGGAGGAGCTTGCGGGAGAGGTCGACGGCCTGTTCGTCGAGCTGGACGAGCGGCGGCACGAGCAGCACGGCGAGGAGGACGGCGCCGACGATCAGGGCGGAGCTCCAGAGCCGCAGGCGGTGCGTGCGCGGGTCAGCCATCGAAGCCCACCCTCGGGTCGGCGAGGCCGTACAGCAGGTCCGAGAGGAGGTTGCCGAGGAGGACGGCGGCGGTGGCGAGGACGGTCAGTGCGGCGAGCAGGGGGAAGTCCACGGAGGTGGCGGCCTGGACGGTGGCGGCGGCGATGCCGGGCCAGCTGAAGACGGTCTCCACGAGCAGCGCGCCGGTGATGAGCTCGGGGACGCGGGAGCCGACGAGGGTGAGCATGGGCAGCATTCCGGAGCGGAGGGCGTGGCCGGTGAGGACGGTGCGTTCGCTGAGGCCGCGGGCGCGGGCGCCGCGCACGGGGTCCTCGTCGAGGGCGTCGCCGACGCCCTGGCGGACGTACAGGAAGAACCAGGGCAGCTGGGAGATGCCGAGGACGAGCGCGGGCAGCACGAGGTGGCGGGCGACCTGGTCGAAGGTGACGGTGTCGCTCGCCGTGTCGGTGAGCCCGCCGGCCGGCAGGACGCCGAGCTTCAGGGCGAAGAACCAGATGGCGAGGAGGCCGAGCCAGAAGGAGGGCGCGGCTTCCAGGGTGTACGCGGCGGAGCTGACGGCCCGGTCGAGGAGGCCGCCGCGGCGGCGGCCCGCGAGGACGCCGAGGAGGGTGCCGAGGGCGATGGCGACGAGGAAGGCGGTGACGGCGAGGAGGACGGACCAACCGAGGCGTTCCCCGATGACCTCGGCGACGGGGCGGCGCATGACGGAGGAGTCGCCGAGGTCGCCGCTGAGGGCGGCGGTGAGCCACTCCCACCAGCGGGTGAGGAGGGGCCGGTCGACGCCGAGGTTGGCGCGGAGCTGGTCGAGGTTCTCCTGCGAGGCGGTGAGCCCGGCGGTGCCCGCGTAGGCCTTGACGGGGTCGAAGGGGGAGGCTGCCGCGACGGCGAACACCGCGAGGGTGACGGCGAGGAGGACGGGGACGGCGGCGAGGAGCCGCCGTCCCGTCATCCGGGCCATGGCCCCCCAGGGGAGGCGGCGCTTCACTTCTTCGTGTCTCCGGCGTTCTTGGGCTTCCAGCTCTCGATGTTCCACCAGGGGCCGGCGGCGAGGCCGTGGTCGTGCGGCTCGACCTGGGTGCTCAGGCCGTCCCAGGAGTCGTTCACGACGTAGAGGTGGTCGATGTGGGTGAGGAAGGTGTAGCCGGGGTTCTTCACGAGTTCCCGCTGGACGGTGTCGTACGCGGCACGCCGCTTGGCGGGGTCGTCGGTGCGGCGGCCGTCCTCCAGGGCGCGGTCGACGGTCTTGTTGTCGTACCAGGCCATGTTGTTGAAGCCGTCACCGCCGAGGGTGGACTTCAGGAGCAGGTACTGGTCGAAGTCGGGGTCGCCGGGCGAGCCGCCGCCGGCGAGGACGGCGTCGGTCTTCATCCGGGGCTCGATGACCTCCCAGGTGCCGGCCTGGGCGGTGATGTCGATGCCGGCCTTCTTGGCGTCGGAGACGTACGCGAGGGCGTGGTCCTGGCGCAGCTTGTCGCCGGAGAGGTACCAGAGCGGGAAGGCGGCGCGGACGCCGTTCCTGACGCGGATGCCGTCGGGGCCTGTCTTCCAGCCGGCCTCGTCGAGGATCTTCTGGGCGCCCGCGAGGTCGTGGCGGCGCTCGGTGCCCCGGGTGAACCAGGGGCTGTCGGTGGGCACGGGGCCGTAGGCGGGCTTTCCGGCCCCTTCGAGGATCTTGTCGACCATCGTCCGGCGGTCGACGGCGATGTCGAGGGCGCGGCGGACGGCCGTGTCGCCGGTCACCCGGTGGTGGGTGGGGAGGGTGACCGTGCGGTAGTCGTAGGTCTTGGCGGCCCAGGTCTTCTTCGCCTTGTCGCCCTTGAAGCCGGCGGCGAGGTTGGGCGGCAGGATCGCGCCGTCGAGGTCGCCGGCGCGCAGCCGGGTGGCGCGGACGTCGTCGTCCTTGATGATCGCCATGGTGAACTTCTTCACCGGCGGCGCGCCGTTCCAGTACGTCGGGTTGGCCTTGAAGCTGAGCTTCTCGCCCTTGGACCAGCCGGTGAGCACGTACGGGCCGGTGCCGATCGGCTTCGTGGTGAAGGCGCCGGTGTTGACGTCCTGCTTCGCCGCGACGTGCTCGGGGGCGATGGCGTGGACGGTGCGCTCGGCGAAGGGCGCGTAGGGGTACTTGAGCCGGAAGACGACGGTGTCGTCGCCGACCGCCTCGACGCTCTTGAGGGCGTCGAGCTCGGTGCGGGAGGGGTTGTTCGTCTTCGGGTCGAGGATCGTCCGGTAGGTGAAGACGACGTCCTTCGCCGTGAAGGGGGCACCGTCGCTGAAGGTGACCCCGTCGCGGAGGGTGTACGTGTAGGTGAGGCCCCCGTCGCTGATGTGGGGCAGCTCGGCGGCGAGCGCCGGCTTCAGCTTCATGTCTCCGTCGAAGGCGAGGAGCCCGTCGAAGATCTTGGAGTTGCCGTCCTTGCCGTAGCCGAGGAGGGGGCTGAGGGTCTCGGGCTCGTAGGCGATGCCGACGACCGCGGAATCCTTGGGTCCGCCGGAGCCTCCGGCGGTGGAGCCGGGGTTCGTGCAGGCCGCCGCGGTGAGGGCGACGGCCCCCGCGAGTGTCGCGGCGGCCGTGCCGCGGAGGGATCGGGCGGTCATCGTGTCCACACCTCTTAGAAGATCAACTGTTATTGCGAACAGCTTGCAATTAAACAGTATGTAAAGGGGTGCGAACACGGGGGCCCCTTACAAGGGCGGCTCCAGGCCGACGAGGGCCGCGATCGCGTCCTGATACCGGCCCGCCGCCCCCAGGGCGATCTGGTCGGACTTGGCCCGCTTCAGCGCCAGGTGGGCGGGGTGCTCCCAGGTCATCCCGATCCCGCCGTGGAGCTGGACGCACTCCTCGGCGGCCCGGACGGCCACCTTGGAGGAGTACGCCTGCGCGACGGCGACGATCAGCGGGGCGTCGGCGCTGCCGGTGGCGAGGGCGTCCGCGGCCGCCCTGGCCGCCGCCCTGGCGCCGACGAGGTCGAGCCAGAGCTGGGCCATGCGGTGCTTGAGGGCCTGGAAGGAGCCGACCGGCCGGTTGAACTGGTGGCGCTCGCGGGTGTAACGGACGGTCTCCTCCAGGCACCACTCGGCGAGGCCGAGCTGCTCGGAGGCGAGGAGGCCTGCGCCCGCGAGAAGGCCGCGCCGGACCGCCGCGCGGGCCGCCTCCGGGTCGGCGAGCCGGGTGCCGCTCCCGGTCGGGGTGCTGACCCGGGCCAGGGGGCGGGTGAGGTCGAGCGGGGTCTGCGACTCGACCGTCGCCTCCGCGGCCCGGACCGCGTACAGACCGTCGGCGCGGGGGACGAGGAACACGTCGGCGGCGATGGCGTCGGCGACGCCGGGGATCGCGGCGGTGGAGGCGGGCTCCGCGTCGGGTGCCGTCGACAGCGGTACGGCGAGGACCGCGACCGTGCGGCCGCTCGCGAGGTCCGCGAGCAGCCCCGCCGCCGCGTCGCTCTCCCCCGCGAGGGCGAGCAGGGTCTCCGTGGCCACCACGGCGCTGGTGAGGTACGGCAGCGGGGTCACCGCGCGGCCGAGCTCCTCCAGGACGACGGCGGCCTCGCGGTGGCTCGCGCCCTGGCCGCCGAGCTTCTCGGGGACGAGGAGGCCCGCGGCGCCGATGTCGGCGGCGAGGGACTTCCACAGGCCGGGGACGTACGGACGGTCCGTCTCGATCCGGCCGAGGAGGGTCTGGTGGCCGGCCCGGTCGGTGAGCAGGGCGCGGACGGCGGCGCGCAGGTCGTCCTCGGTCTCGGAGTAGAGGAGGTCGAGCGGCTGCTCCGCCGTGTCCATGGGTTCCGTCACGTCGGTCATCGGGCGAGGTCCTTCCAGGCGACGTCCTTGTCGTTGCGGGGCTCGGGCGGCAGGCCCAGGACCCGCTCGGCGACGATGTTGAGCAGCACCTCGCTGGTGCCGCCCTCGATCGAGTTGCCCTTGGACCGCAGATAGCGGTAACCGGCGTCACGGCCGGTGAAGTCCACGAGGTCGGGGCGGCGCATCTCCCACTCCCCGTACAACAGCCCTTCGTCGCCGAGGAGTTCCACCTCCAGACCGCTGATGGCCTGGTTGAGGCGGGCGAAGGCCAGCTTCATCGCGCTGCCCTCGGGTCCCGGCCTGCCCGCGACGAGCTGCTGCCGGAGCCGCTCCCCCGCGAGCCTGGCCACCTCGGCGTAGACCCAGTGGTCGAGGAGGCGCCGGTGCAGGTCGTGGGTGCGCAGCTCGGGCCGCTCGCGCCAGGTCGTGGCGAGCTTGCCGATCATGCCGCCCTCGCGGGGGATACGGGCTCCGCCGATGGAGACCCGCTCGTTCATGAGGGTGGTCTGGGCGACCCGCCAGCCGTCGCCGACCTCGCCGAGCCGGTGGGCGTCGGGGATGCGGACGCCGGTGAGGAACACCTCGTTGAACTCGGCCTCGCCGGTGATCTGACGCAGCGGCCTGACCTCCACGCCGGGGTCCGTCATGTCGCAGACGAAGTAGGTGATGCCCCGGTGCTTGGGCGCGTCCGGGTCGGTGCGGGCGATGAGGATGGCCCAGCGGGCGGTGTGCGCGCTGGACGTCCACACCTTCTGCCCGTCCACGATCCAGTCCCCGCCGTCGTCCCGGACGGCGCGGGTCGCGAGCGCGGCCAGGTCGGAGCCCGCGCCGGGCTCGCTGAAGAGCTGGCACCACACCTCCTCTCCGACCCAGAGCGGGCGGAGGAAGCGCTGCTTGACCTCGTCGGAGCCGTGGGCGAGGACGGTGGGGGCGGCCATGCCGAGGCCGATGCCGATCTTGCGCGGGTCGTTGTCGGGGGCGCCCGCGGCGGCGAGTTCGGCGTCGACGACGGCCTGGAGCGCGCGGGGCGCGTCGAGTCCGCCGAGGCCGACCGGGTAGTGGACCCAGGCGAGTCCGGCGTCGAAGCGGGCGCGCAGGAAGTCGGTGCGGTCGGCGGTGGCGGGCGGGTACTCCTCCAGCAACTTCTCGGTGAGTACGCGGAGTTCCTCGGCCGTGGTCATGCGCGGACTCCTTCCGGGAGGACGACGAGTCGGCCCGTGGTGGTGCCGTCGGCGACGCGCTGGACGGCGTCGGCCGCGGCGGCGAAGGGGACGCGTTCACCGATGAGCGGCTTGATCAGGCCCTTGGCGGCGTAGGCCGTGAGGGTCTCGTGGCAGCGCCCGATGGAGGCCGGGTCCTTGGCCGCGTACAGGCCCCAGTGGAGGCCGAGGAGCGAGTAGTTCTTCACCAGGGCGTGGTTGAGGGCGGGAGCGGGGACGGTGCCGCTCGCGAAGCCGACGACGACGATCCGCCCCTCGAAGGCGACGCACTTCGCGGACTGCTGGTAGGCCTCGCCGCCCACGGGGTCGTAGATCACGTCCGCGCCGCGGCCGCCGGTGGCGGCCTTGACGGCGGCGACGACGTCCTCGGAGCGGCGGTCGACGACCACGTCGCAGCCGAGCGCCCGGGCGACGGCGGCCTTCTCCGGTCCGCCGACGACGCCGATGACGGTGGCGCCGGCCGCCTTGCCGAGCTGGACGGCCGCGCTGCCGACGCCGCCGGCCGCCGCGTGGACGAGGAGGGTCTCGCCCTCCTGGAGGGCGGCGCGGCGGTGCAGGCCGAACCAGCCGGTCTGGTAGCCGATGTGGAGGGCTGCGGCCTCGGCGTCGTCGAGCGACTCGGGGGCGGGCAGCAACCCGGCCGCGTCGGCGAGCACGTAGTCGGCGAAGCCGCCGTGCGGGAGGGCGGCCGTGGTGAGGACCCTGCGGCCGTCCTCGGTCTCGGCGCAGACCTCCACGCCGGGGGTGAAGGGCAGCGGGGGCCGCACCTGGTAGTGGCCGCGGCAGAGCAGCGCGTCGGGGAAGTTGACGTTCGCGGCACGGACCTTGAGCAGGACCTGGCCTTCGCCGGGCGTGGGCGGTGCCACCTCCTCGCGGCGCATCACCGCGCCCGGTTCCCCGTTCTCGTACACACGCCATGCCTGCATCCGGAAGCCTCCTCCATACCGAGCGGTCGGTGGCATACTAAGCGGTCGCTTGTCACCGGGGGAACCCCCGAGGGCGCCGAGTCAGCCGGACTTCTTCGGGCGGGCCCGTACGTGCATCCGCTCGCCCTGCGGGCCGAAGAGGCTCAGGAACTCCACCGGCCCGTCGTCCGTCGGCCCGAACCAGTGCGGGACGCGGGTGTCGAACTCGGCCGCCTCGCCGGCCCCGAGGACGACGTCGTGCTCACCGAGCACGAGCCGGAGCTTCCCCGACAGGACGTACAGCCACTCGTAGCCCTCGTGGACACGGGGCTCCGGCGGCTCCGTCGTCTTCTCCTGGATCACCTTGTACGCCTGGAGGCCGCCGGGCTGCCGGGTCAGGGGGAACATCGTGCGGCCGTGGCGCACGATCGGCTTGGCGCGGATCCGGGGGTCGCCCGTCGCCGGGGCGCCGACCAGCTCGTCGAGCGGGACCTGGTGGGCGCGGGCGAGCGGCAGGAGCAGTTCGAGGCTGGGCCTGCGCTGCCCGGACTCCAGCCGGGACAGGGTGCTCACGGAGATGCCGGTGGCGGCGGAGAGCTCGGCCAGGGTCACCCCGCGGTCACGGCGGACACGGCGGAGGCGGGGGCCGACCTCGTTCAGGACTTCGTCGATGCGGTCGTCTTCGTTCGTCATGCGTCCAGTGTTGCAGAATCGGCAAGTTTGCTTGCCGGTTCCAGCGGATCGGCGCGACTCTCGTGCCATGGACACACACCTGGACAACAGCACGCACGCGTACGAAGCGGTGGTGGTCGGCGGGGGCGCGGCCGGGCTCAGCGCCGCCCTGATCCTCGGCCGCTCCCTGCGCCGGACCCTGGTCGTCGATGCCGGGAAGCCGCGCAACGCCCCCGCCGCGCACATGCAGGGCGTCCTGTCGCGGGACGGCATGAGCCCGGCGGACTTCCTGGCGGCCGGGCGGGCCGAGATCGCCGGGTACGGGGTCGAGTGGCGGGCCGGCGAGGTCACGGACGCGGCGCCGGACGGGCGGGGCGGCTTCGCCCTCGCCCTGGCGGACGGGGACACGGTCGCCGCGCGGCGGCTCGTCGTCACCACCGGGCTCGTCGACGAGCTGCCCGCGATCGACGGGCTCGCCGAGCGGTGGGGGCGGGACGTGCTGCACTGCCCGTTCTGCCACGGCTGGGAGGTCCGCGACCAGGCCTTCGGGGTGATCGCCCACCCGGCGATGCCGGCCCACCAGGCGCTGATGGTCTCGCACTGGTCGAAGGACGTGACGCTCTTCCTCCACACGGTGGGCGAGCTGCCGGAGCACGAAGCGGCCCTCCTCGACGCGGCGGGCGTCCGGGTCGAGCGGGGCGAGGTGGCGGGGCTCGTGGTGGAGGACGACCGGCTGACGGGAGTACGGCTCGCCCGTGGCGGAACCGTGGCCCGTTCGGTGCTGTTCGCCGGGGCGCCGCGGCTCGCGGCCCGCGACGGGGTGCTGCGGCGGCTCGGCGCGGAGCTGCGCGCCACCCCGTTCGGGGAGTTCGTGGTGGTGGACGAGACGGGCCGGACGAACGTCCCAGGCGTGTGGGCGGCGGGGAACGTGACGGGGCCGACGGAGCAGGTGGTCAACGCGGTCAGCGGAGGCTACCGGGCGGGCGCCGCGCTCCACGGCGAGCTGCTCTTCGCCGACCTGGAGGCGAAGGCGGCCGGTCGGCCGGTCGGATGAACCCCGGCGGCTGGGGCTGCGCCGCTCGGACCGAGGCACGAGGATCGGTCAGGGTGGCCGAAAGCCGGAGGACCGGTCGTACGGCTCCGGCGGCTCGTACGACTCCCCCGGCGGCCCCGGCCACAGAAGACGGAAGGACAGGACACCTCCATGCTCGGTACGCAGTTCACCAAGGGTTCTCCCAACTGGCTCGATCTCGGCAGTCCCGACACGGAGGTGGCTGCCGCGTTCTACGGCGCCGTCCTCGGCTGGGAGTTCCGCTCGGCGGGGCCCGACGCCGGGGGCTACGGCTTCTTCCAGCAGGAGGGCCGCACGGTCGCCGCACTGGGCCCGCTCACCGAGGAGGGCGCGCGCAGCGCCTGGACCGTGTACTTCCAGACCCCGGACGCGGACGCCACCCAGAAGGCGGCCGAAGAGGCGGGCGGCACCGTGCGCCTCCCGGCCTTCGACGTCATGGACGCGGGGCGCATGGCCGCCCTCACCGACCCGGCCGGCGCCCGATTCGCGATCTGGCAGCCCGGCACCGTCCAGGGCCTCGACCGGACCTCGTCGACCAACACCCTCGTCTGGGCGGAGCTGCACGTCCCCGACCCGGAGTCCGTCCTCGGCTTCTACCGGGCCCTGTTCGACTGGCGGTGGGCGGCGATGGAGGCGCCCGGCATGACGTACCGGGTGATCTCCACCGCCGAGGGCGACCAGGAGGACGCCTCTTTCGGCGGCGCCGCCGAACTCCAGGACGCGAGTGAGAACCCGCGCTGGATCCCGTACTTCGCGGTCGAGGACCCCGACGCGATGGCCACCTCCACCCAGGGCAACGGCGGCTCGGTCCTGATGCCCCCGGCCGACATCCCGGACGTCGGCCGCATCGCCTGGCTTGCCGACCCCTTCGGCGCCCCCTTCGCGGTCCTGAAGCCGGCACCGATGGGCTGAGGGGCCCGCGCCCGGTCCCGCGTCAGAGGCCGCGCGAGCGCGCGCGCAGCCGCTGTGCGCCGAGCAGAAGGGTGTCCCAGCCCATGGTCTCGGGGACGGGAAGCAGCTCCGCGATCTCCCGGTCCCCGTGGTGCACGAGGAGCAGGTTGCCCTTGACCGTCGACAGTCGGACCTCGGACCAGGGATGGCTCCACAGCAGGTCGGTCCCCTCCCAGAACTGGAGGTTCCGGTCGGTCATGCGCAGATGGAAACGGCCGACGTCGGACGGCCGGGTCGGACGTCCGTCCACCACGGGTGGACGGACGTCGTACTGGCTCAGCGTGGTCTCGCCCCGGCCGAGCGCCGCGTCGCGGACTCCCTCCGTACGCCCGGCCGTGGCACCCAGCCACACGCCGACCGCGCCGGAGAGGGCGACCGCTGCGACGCCCGCCGTCCCGAGGTGGTCGAAGAGCCAGCCGATCTCGAAGGTGGCGGCTGCCAGGAACGGGGCGGGCGCGCCGAAAAGCCCGCCGATGCATGCGCCCGTCACCGTCCGCCGGCGAATCCGTCGACGCTTCTCGGTCTCCGTGATCGTCAGCTTCATGACGTTCCGCGAACCCGTGTACGACATCCGCCCCCCTGCGACCGTTCCCGACCGTCCCCGACCGACTTTATCGAGCGAAGAGTTCGAACGTCACCGCCGGGCGGTTGCCGAAGCGGCCGGCGGCGCTGTGCGTCGTCATGGTGAGGAAGTCGCGGACGTACGACTCCGGGTCCTCGTCCGTCAGGGCCTCGATGTAGGCGCGGTGGCAGAGGAGGGAGCGGATCGCACGGTCCAGGCCCGGGGTCGCGTCGACGGCGTGGGTGGGGGTGCTGGAGGCGGCGACCGCGACCCAGCGCACGCCGTTCCAGGGCTCCAGGTCCTGGTCGGCGAGCTCGGGGAAGATCCAGCGGTTTCCGGCGTCGGCCGCCGCGTCGAGCGTGGCGCGGCCGACGGCCAGGTGGTCGGGGGTGTTCCAGGGGGCGCCGGGGCCGCCGCCCCAGGTGTCGCGGTGGTTGAGGGTGACGACGAGCTCCGGGCGGTGGCGGCGGATCGCGGCGGCGATGTCGCGGCGCAGGCCGAGGCCGTACTCGATCACCCCGTCGTGGTGGTCGAGGAACTCGACCGTGTCCACGCCGACGACGGCGGCGCTGTCCCGCTGCTCCCGCTCGCGCAGCGGACCGCAGACGTCCGGGGCGAGGGTGTCGATCCCGGCCTCGCCGCGGGTGGCGAGGACGTAGACGACCTCCTTGCCCGCGTCCGTCCAGGCGGCGACGGCGGCCGCGCAGCCGTACTCCAGGTCGTCGGGGTGGGCGACGACGGCAAGCGCGCGCTGCCAGTCGTCGGGCATCTCCGCGAGGTCCGTGACATCGGTTCCGGTCATGATCGCAGGATACGGGCCGCCTCCGAGGCCGTCGGGCGGAACGCTCCGGAGAGGATCACCGAGCGCGAGACGTTCCGGGGCCGGTCGGGGTTGAGGCCGCGCCGGTCCGCGAGGGCGACCGCGAGCCGCTGGGCGCGGACGAGCGCGGCGACCGGGTCGATCGCGTCGGCGGCGAACAGGGCGCCGGTGGACTCCACTTCGTCCCCGAGCCCCGAGGGCGCGGGCCCGAGGCACCAGACCAGGCTGGACCTGTCGCTGATGCTGATGGGGCCGTGGCGGTACTCCATCGCCGCGTACGACTCCGTCCAGGCGCGGGCGACCTCCCGCAGTTTGAGCGCGGCCTCGTCGGCGAGTCCGACGGTCCAGCCGGTGCCGAGGAAGGTGAACTGGCCGCGCCGCTCCCAGGCGGCGGGCAGCCGCTCGTACAGGACGAGTTCGGCGTCGGCGATCGAGGGTCCGAGGTCCTCGCCGAGCCCGGCGCGCAGGAGTTGCAGGGCCGTCGTCGCGAACCGGGTGCGCACGAGAGCGCGTTCGTCGGCGAAGCCGAGGTCGACGGTCTCGTCGGCCAGCTGCCCGGCGGGGCTTCCGGGCCGGCCGGTGAGGACGAGCGTCGGGACGCTGCCCGCCGCGCGGGCGAGCAGGTGCACGACCTCCGTCGTGGCGCCGGAGCGGGTGAGGGCCACGATCCGGTCGTAGCCACGGCTGAGCGGTGTGGCATCGGAGGCGGGGAAGGCGTCGGTCTCGCCGGCGCCGAGGGACTCGCGCAGCGCCGCGTAGGCGCGGGCGATGAAGTACGAGGTGCCGCAGCCGACCACCGCCACGCGCTCGCCGTCCGCCGGGAGTCGGCCGGCCTGGCGGTCGGCGGTCTCGGCGGCGCGGCGCCAGCAGTCGGGCTGGCCGGCGATCTCCGCGCTGACGTGGGTGCTCATGTCCGGTTCCTCTCCTCGCGGGGTCCGGACCGAGTTCTACCGGCAGTGGAGAGGAGCACACCATGAGCAATGGCCCCTCATCTCTTGGACTTTCGCGCGCCGCTCGTGTCGCGCCCGCCGCCGCAGGAGGCCCGGACGACGAGCCGGGGGCGGAGTTGGACCTGGTGCAGCGGGGCGGCGTCGCCCTCGGCGAGACGCCGGAGCAGGAGTTGCGCGGCGAGTCGGCCGAGCTGGTACTTGGGCGGTGAGACGGCCGTCAGCGGGGTCTCGGCGACGTCGGCGAACTCGTTGTCGTAGCTGATCAGGGCGAGGTCGTCCGGGACCCGCAGCCCGGCGCGGCGGGCCGCAGCGAGCATCAGCGCTGCCTCGCGGTCGCCGAAGCAGAGCGCGGCGGTGACGCCGGCCTGCCTGAGCGCGGCGAGCGCCCGGTCGGCGCGGTCGTGGTCCCAGCGGGCCATGACGTCCCGCTCGTACGCCGGAACCCTTGGCAACCCGAGGTCGGTGAGGGCGCGGGCGAAGCCGGACTCGATGGGGGCGGTGGTGGGCGCGTCGGTGCGGGCGACGAGGCCGAGGCGCTCGTGGCCGAGGGCGCGCAGATGGCGTACCGCGTCGTAGGCGCCGCCCTCGTGGTCGGTGCAGACGTGTTCGGTGGGGTCGCCGGGGCCGTGGGCGGTGAGCCGGCGCTCGACGAGGACGGCGGGGACGGGTAGGGCGAGGAGTTCCTCGGCGCGGCGGCCGGGGTCGGTGGCGGTGTGGAGGCTGGGGACGAGGAGGAGGCCGTGGACACCCGCCGAGAGGAGGCGGGCGACGGCGGCGTCCTCCTCGTCGGGGTCGTAGTGGGAGCAGGCGAGGACGAGCCGGGCCCCGGCCGCCGCGAGTTCCTTCTCGATGCCCTGGAGGACGCGCGGGTAGTAGAAGGTGGTGTCGGGGACGAGGACGCCGACGATCCGCTGCCCGGTGGCGTCCCGTTCGGGCCGGTGGGCGGCGAAGGTGCCCGCGCCCTGGCGGCGTTCGACGAGGCCGAGGGCGACGAGGTCCTCGTAGGCGCGGCGGACGGTCGTCACCGAGAGGCCCGTCTCGGTGGCGAGGGCGCGCTCGGTGGGCAGTTTGCTGCCGGGCGGCCAGGTGCCGTCGAGGATGCCGCGCCGCAGCTCGGCCATGAGGGCCCGGAACTTCAGCTCCCGGCCGGACGCCGGTGTCTCGTGTGCCGTCATCCGGGCCCCTTCGCGCTCGCGGCGCACCCCGGCTGGTCGAGGGCGCGCCGCATCCTACGCGGGAGTCCTCAGATCTCGCCCCGGCCGAGGGCGAGCAGGCGGTCGAGCACGCGCGGCCCGCCGGCGCGTACGCCGTCGTGCTCGAACTCGTCGGTCACCCAGGTCCGCAGGCCGCGTACCGTGCGGGCGGTTTCGAGGGAGTGGGCGGTGTCCACGTACATGTCGTCGTGGTAGACGGCGGCGGCGACCGGGACCTGGTTGGCGGCGAGGCGCTCGGGGTCGTAGAGCGGGGTCCAGTCGGTGCGGGCGGCGAGCAGTTCCGCGGTCTCGCGGAGGGGGCGCAGGGCGGGGTCGGTGGTGAAGTGCCAGGGGTGGACGGTCTCGCCGGTGAAGAGGAACGGTTCGCCGTCGGCGAGGGCGGCGCGGGCGTCGAACTCGGGGTGCTCGGCGCGGACGCGTTCGGCGGCCCAGTCGGTGGGGCCCTGCCCCTGGGCGTAGATGGCCTCGTGGAGGACGGCGTACAGCGGGTGTCCGGCGTACGACAGCTGGGCCTGGACCTGCTCCAGGAAGGCGTCGGCGAGCGCGGGTCCGCCGGGGGTGGGGACGAAGGCGCCTTCGAGGAGCAGATGGAGCTGGTGGGT
Organism: Streptomyces sp. NPDC002773; assembly: GCF_040295605.1. NCBI lineage: Bacteria > Bacillati > Actinomycetota > Actinomycetes > Kitasatosporales > Streptomycetaceae > Streptomyces > Streptomyces sp. NPDC002773. The sequence goes on along the minus strand of NZ_JBEOVO010000026.1, from coordinate 85,677 downwards.
GCCGTCGCCGGAGCCGAGGAGGATGCCGAGAGACTGGAAGGCCTCGGGGGTGAGGACGCCGCCGCCGGGGAGGGTGACCTCGTGGTCGAGGAGGTGGGCCGCGATGGCACGGGCCCGTTCGGCGTCCTGCGGGTAGCGGGCGAAGTGGGCCTCGTTCTTGCGCCGGATGCGGGGGTAGGCGGCGCGGTAGACCTCGTCGGCGGTGGCGTACAGGGAGGGCAGACCGCCGGTGATCAGGACCCGCTCCAGGCCTTCGGGAGCGGTGGAGAGGTAGTGGACGGCGCAGAAGCCGCCGAAGCTCTGGCCGAGGACGGTCCAGGGGGCGCCGCCGGTGAGCCGGCGCCTGATCAGCTCGCAGTCCTTGACGATGGAGTCGGCGCGGAAGTGGCTGAGGTAGTCCGCCTGCTCGGCCGGGGTGCCCCGGAGCGGCAGGGTCTGGCGGTTGGCGGGGGTGGAGCGGCCGGTGCCCCGCTGGTCGAGGAGGAGGACGCGGAACTCCTGGACGGCCCGGCCGAGCCAGGCCTGCGGGCCGATGAAGCGGCGGGCGCCGAAGCCGGGCCCGCCCTCCAGGTAGACCAGCCAGGGGAGCCGCTCCCGGTCGGCGCCCTCCTTGCCGCTCGCGACGACCTCACGGCCGAAGACCTCGATGCGCTCGCCGTCGGGGCGGGAGTGGTCGAGGGGGACGGGGAAGCGGTGGTCGGTGAGGACGAGTCCCGGCTGCCGGTAGGTGGTCACGCTGTTCCTGCTCCTGTTCGGTACGCCCCCGTCGAGGACAGTGGATCACACGGCGGGGGCGTACCGGGGTCGGACGGGGTCAGGAGGTGGGGAAGTCGTCCGCGGTCCTGACGCGGTCCCGGATCCAGACGCCGGCGGGCTTCAGGGAGCCGGTGCCGGCCCAGGGGCCGCCGGCGTCGCAGGTGCCCGTCTTGAAGACGGCCCCGCTGCGGTGGTCGTCGGAGAAGTTCCAGTTGACCCAGCTGATCTTCTTGGCGGCCATGAGGTCGAGGTACTTCTGCGTCATGGCGAAGTCGTTCGTGCCCTCACCGGCGTAGTCCTGGGTGCCGAACTCGGTGACGAAGACGGGCAGCTTGTCGGCGGCGCGGGAGAGGGTGTCCAGGTACTCGTCCCGGTGCGAGGAGGCGTAGAAGTGGAAGGTGTACATGATGTTGGCGGCGTTCACCGGGTTGGACACGACCTCGGACTCGTTCGCGCCCTCGGAGACGCCGAACGAGGACCACGCGCGCGTGCCGACGAGGATCGGGGTCTCGGCGTCCTTGGCGCGGATGACCGGGATGAGCTGCTCGGCGTAGCTCTTGATCCGGGACCAGGCGACGCCGCTGGGCTCGTTGGCGATCTCGTAGAGCAGGTTGGTCTTGGCGCCGTGGCGCTGGGTGATCTCGGTGAAGAAGGTCTTGGCGAGGGCGAGGTTGGCGTTCGGGTCGCCCGGGTCGAGCATGTGCCAGTCGACGATCACGTACATGCCGCGTGCGGTGGCCTGCTCGATGAGGGAGTGGGCGAGGTCGGTGTACTTGCGCGGGTCGGTCTCGTAGCCCTCCTCCTGGACGTAGGTGGAGACGCGCAGGACGTCGGCGTTCCAGTCCTTGGCGAGGGCGTCGAGCGAGCCGTTGGTCAGGCACTGGGCGTACCACTGGGTGCCGTGGCTGGACATGCCCCGCAGTTGGATCGGCTTGCCGTAGCGGTTGCAGAGCTTGGTGCCGCAGACCTTGAGCTGGCCGTTGACGGCGGCGGGGGTGGTACCGGTGGGCGGCGGGGTGGTGGCGGTGTCGACGGTGAGGTGGTCGACGTTGGGGCCGCCGTTGGCGGTGGTGGCGGTGGCGCGGACGGTGTTGGCGCCGGCCTTGAGGGTGGTGGTGACGGTGGTGGTGGCCCAGCTGCTCCAGGCGCCGGTGCCGGCGAAGGCCTTGCCGGAGGCGGCCGTGGCGCCGTTGACGGCGATGTCCATGGGGCGGTTGGTGGTGGTGCCGTTGGCGTAGCGCAGGGTGAGCGTCGCGGGGCCCGCCTGGGCCGCGTTGACGTTCCACTGGACGTAACTGCCGGTGGCGTTGTCGTAGTTGACGAAGCCGTTGCCGGTGAATCCGGTGTGGTTGGACTCGACGAGGCCTCGGGAGACGGTGGCCGTCTCGGCCTCGTGGGTGACGGGGGCGGCGCTCGCGGTGGGTGGCGCGGTGGCGAGGCCGAGGAGCAGGGCGCCGAGGGCGGTTCCGGCGACGCCGAGGCGGCGGAGGCGGGGGCGTACGGTTCGTGCCGAAGTCATGGGGGTCTCCACGGAACGACGAACGAGGGGACGGGGGTGAGGAGTTGGATGATCAGACTGGAAGGAAACTTTCCTAACGGATGAATAGCAGGGCCGGGAACCGTCTCGCAAGGGTCATGACAAGAGACGCTGTTCAGCGGGCTGACGGCGCGTCCGCGGGAGCCCGGGGCACGCTCGGTGCGCGTCCGTCCGTGCCTACCGCCCGACGAGGCCCCGGTCGACGAGGTAGTTCCGGGCCACGTCCTCCGGGAGGCGCCGCCAGCTGTCCACCTGTTCGTTGAGGTGCGCCAGATCGGCCGTGGTCAGGACCGTGTTGAGGCGGGCGAGCGCCCCGGTGACGTCCTCGCTCCCGGCACGGGCGCGGTTCACGACGGGCACGATGTTGTCGGCGTTCTGCAAATGCTTGTCGTCGGCGAGCAGGACGAGCCCGAAGTCGTCGAGCGTGGCATCGGTGGTCGTCGTGAGCACCAGCTGGTCCTGGCCGTTCTGGACGGCCTGCTTGGCCGGGGTGGTGCCGACGCCCTTGGGGTCGACGGCGGTCACGTCGATGCCGTAGACCTCCTTCAGACCGGGCGCGCAGTACGGCCGCCGGACGCATTCGTCCCCGGCCGCGAGCCGGACGGGGAGGCCGGTGGCGCCGAGGTCGCTCAGCGTCTTGAGCCGGTGCTCGGCGGCGAAGTCGGCGGTCACGGCGAAGGCGTTCTGGTCGACGGCGCGGCCCGCGTCGAGGACGGTGAGCCCGCGCGGACCGGCGAGCGCGCGGAGCGCGGTCATGGTCGCGGCCAGGTCGGGCGAGCCGACGGTCGGCGCGTCCGCCCCGTTGACCTTGGCGTTCAGCCAGTCCGCGAAGGTCGCCGCGTACTCCGGTACGACATCGATCTGGCCCCGCTCCAGGGCGGGTTCGTACAGCTCGCGGTTGGTGACGGACAGGATCTTCGTACGGTATCCGGCCTCCTGGAGCAGCAGGGAGTACATCTGGGCGAGCAGGTCGCTCTCGGTGAACCCGGCCGAGCCGACGGTCAGCCGGCGGCTGTCGCCGGGCGCGGCCGTGACCGCGTCCCTGTCCTCCAGGGAGGGGCCCGCGGCGCAACCGGCGACGCACAGGAGGAGGCAGCAGGCGGGCAGCAGGACGTACGGCCGCCTCACGCGCCGCTCCCCCGCGCCCCGCCGGGCCCGAGGCGCCGGACGGCCTCGAAGACCCCTTCCACGAGGAGCGCGAGCACCGCGACGAGACAGGCGCCGGCGACGACCTGCGGGGTGGAGGCGAGGTTGAACCCGGCGGTGATGATCCGGCCGAGCCCGCCCCCGCCGGCGAGGGCGGCCACGGTGGCGGTGGCGACGAGCTGGACGGCCGCGATCCGTACGCCGGTGAGGACCAGGGGCAGCGCGAGCGGCAGTTCGACCCGGGCGAGCGTCTGGCCGCCCGTCATGCCCATGCCCCGGGCGGCCCGTACGACGTCGGGGTCGACGCCCCGGATCCCCACGTACGCGTTGGTGAGCAGCGGGGGCACGGCGAACAGGACGAGGGCGATGATCGTCGGCCAGTCGCCGTACGAGCCGATCGGGCTGAGCAGCAGCAGAACGAGGACCGCGAAGGTGGGGACGGCCCGGCCGGCGTTGGAGACGTTCACGGCGAGCGCGCCGCCCTTGCCGAGGTGCCCGAGGAGGAGGGCGACCGGCAGGGCGAGCGCACAGCTGATGACCAGGGAGACGACGGTGAGGAAGAGGTGCTCGCCGAGCCGGTGCCACACGCCGTTCTCGCCGGACCAGTGCGCGGCGGTGGTCAGCCAGGACCAGGTGTCGGAGACGGTGGTCATGCGGCCTGCCCCCGGGTCCAGGGGGTGAGCAGCCGCTGGGCGCCGAGGAGGAGCAGGTCGGCGGCGACGGCGATGAGGACGCAGAGCACGGAGGCGGTGAGGACCTGGGCCTTGAAGTAGGTGTTCATCCCGGTGTAGATGAGGTTCCCGAGGCCGCCGTGGCCGACGATCGCGCCGATCGTGACGAGGGAGACGGCGGAGACGGCGGCGATCCTCAGCCCGGCCATGGCGGCGGGCAGGGCGAGCGGCAGCTCGACGGCGAGGAGGAGACGGACAGGCCCGTACCCGAGGCCGCGCGCCGCCTCCCGCGTCTCCTCGGGGACGGCGCGGAGCCCGGCGAGGATGTTCCGTACGAGGAGGGTGAGGGAGTACAGGACGAGACCGGCCACGACCAGGGCGGCGGACAGGCCGTACACGGGCAGGAGCAGCGAGAACATCGCCAGCGCCGGGATCGTGTACAGAAGCGTGGTGACCCCGAGGACCGGGCCCGCCGCCCAACGCCAGCGGCGTGCGGCGACCGCGAGCGGCAGGGCGACGAGCAGGCCGAGGGCGACGGAGACGCCGGTCAGCTGGAGGTGCTGGACGACGGCGTCGGTGAGGATCTCGCGCCGGGTGGACAGATAGGCGCCGCAGATCCACTCGTTGCGGGCGAGGCAGTCGTCGGGCGGCGCGATCACCCTCCCATTCGAGGCGGTACGGGGCTGCCGCGCACCTGGACCGGTCCGTTCGGGGGCGGGCTGGAGCCTGGTCCCGTGGGGGTCAGCTCTCCTGGAGCACCGACAGGACGTTGCCCGCAGGGTCCGTGAACCAGGCGATGGCCGGTCCGCCGTCGACCCGCATGATGCCCTTGTCGTCGGCCTCGAAGCCGGGGTAGCGCTCCAGGGTCACTCCGCGCCCGGTCAGCTCGTCGACGGCCCGGTCGATGTCGCCGACCTCGAAGTTGAGGATCGTGAAGGTGGCGGGGGTGTGATCGTCCTTGGGGTAGACGAAGATCCGGGTCCCGCCGGCCAGGGTGAGGAACAGCATCCGCATGTCCCCCTCCCCCTCCTCCTCCACCGCCAGGCCGAGGGTCTCGCCGTAGAAGCGCCGGGCGGCGTCGAGGTCGTCGACCGAGAAGCCGCTGAATGCCGAGGTCTCGCCGAACATGACGTGCTCCCTTCCGGGGGCCTGTTTCGAGGCACCCCTTCCAGGATCCGCCGACCTGCCGGAGTCCGCCGCCCGGCCCCGTACCCGCCCGGGAGCGATCAGGGCGCGATCGGCAGCTGCCGCTTGTGCTCGGTGAGCTCGTAGCGGCGGACGATCGCGTCGAAGGCGGCCCCGGAGACCGGCTTGCCCTCCAGGAAGTCGTCGATGTCGTCGTACGTGACACCGAGCGCGTCCTCGTCGGGCTTGCCCGGGTCCAGGGTCTCCAGGTCGGCCGTGGGGACCTTCCACACGAGCCCGTCCGGAGCGCCCAGCTCGGCAGCCACCGCGCGGACGCGCCGCTTGGTCAGACCGGTCAGCGGGACGACGTCGGCGGCGCCGTCGCCGAACTTGGTGAAGAAGCCGGAGACGGCCTCGGCGGCGTGGTCGGTGCCGACGACGAGACCGTTGTGGGCGCCGGCGACCGCGTACTGGGCGATCATCCGCTGGCGTGCCTTGATGTTGCCCTGCACGAAGTCCTGGTGGTGGTCGTCGCGGAAGGTGACGTCACCGGCGAGGCAGGCCTCGAGGGCCGCGTCGCTGGCCGCCTTGACGTCCACGGTGAGGACCTGGTCGGCCTTGATGAAGCCGAGGGCGGTCTGCGCGTCCTTCTCGTCGGCCTGGACGCCGTACGGCAGGCGCATCGCGTAGAAGACGGCGTCGTGGCCGGCGGCGCGGGCCCGCTCCACCGCGAGCTGGCAGAGCCGGCCGGCGGTCGTGGAGTCCACGCCACCGCTGATGCCGAGCACGAGGCAACGCAGACCGGTGGAGGTGAGGCGCTCGGTGAGGAAGGCCACCCGGCGCTCGATCTCCGCCCGCGGGTCGAAGGTCTCGGAGACCTGGAGGTCCCGGGCGATCTGCTGCTGGAGGGCGGTGGACGCCGGGTCGGTCACGGAGGTCTCCTCGTCAGGGTCGGTCGGCGGCGGAGGCTCGGCGGTGAGCGGTGCGGCGCACCGCGGGGCGCCGGGTCCGCGCCGTCAGGGCTACGGGGTCGACTCTACGCACCAGGGCGGCGCGCCGTCGCCCTGGCCTGTACGTCTCTGGCCTGCTGGTCCCGAGGGCGGGGTGCGGTGGTCGCCCCCACGGCCCCTCACGGCTTCCGCGGGCCGCGCAGTGCCCGGTCGAGGCCGTCCTGGGGTGGGCCGGTGAGGGCGCGTACGAAGATCTCCTCGTACGCCGGGTCACCGATCGTCGCGCGGACCGTGTCCGTGTACTTCTCCCGCAGCGCCCGCAGGCCCGGCAGTCCGCGCCGGGGCTGGCCGGTGGAGCGCCAGTAGGCCTCCCCGGTACCGGAGACGTCGGCGGCGCGCTCGCCGTCGCCGGCCGCCGCGAGGGCGGTGGCGAGGACGTCGAGGCCGAGGGCCACGCCGAGGCTCGCCCCGAGCCGGCGGGTGCCTTCGAGCATCTCGCGTGCGTGTCCCGCCGCGGTGGCCGGGTCGCCCTCCAGGAGGCCGGTGAGGGCGAGCTGGTACTCCAGGGCGGTCCTGGTCCAGTGCTCGTCGAGTTCCTCGCACAGGGCGCGCAGGGCGAGCGCCCGCTCCCGGGCCTCCGCGAGCCGGCCGAGGCCGGTGAGGGCGAAGACCCGCACGAGGTGGCAGCGGAGCCGGGCGGCGGAGTCGGCGGGGCCGCCCCGGACGGCGTCGAGGACATGGCCCACGACGACGTACGCGGCCATCGGCCGGCCGGTGGTCAGGGCGAGGAGCCCGGCGAGGGCGGCGGCGTCGAGGGTCAGGTCGCCGGGCCGGTGCGGGCCGCCACTCCCTGGTCGGTGCGGGTCGCCGCTACCCGGTCGGTCGCCGGACCGCGCCGGGCCGCCGCTCCCCGGCCGGTCGCCCGTCCCGTCTCCCGTCGCCTCGGCGCGCTCCGCGGGCTGCGTGCCCTCCGTGTGCTCCGCGTACCGGGCCTCCCGGGCGCAGCGCTCGCTGATCTCCTGGGCGGCGCCCGACTCGCCCTGGAGGATCAGGGTGACGCCGAGCGCCCACAGGGCGCGGGCCCGGACGCGGCCGCGGGCGTCGCTGAGCAGGAGGGCCTGTTCGAGGCCGTCGCGGGCTTCGCGCAGGCGGCCGCGGCAGGACCAGGCGAAGGCGACGGAGCCGACGAGGTCGAGGGCGGCGGCGGGGTCGGTGCGCAGCAGCCGGTCGAGGGCGGTGCGCAGGTCGGTGTGGTGCGCGTCCACGGTCCGGTACCAGCGCGGCTGGCCGGCGCCGTGCCACGCGCTCTCCGCCCGGCGCGCCAGGCCCCGGAAGTGGGCGGCGTGCCGGTCGGCGACCGCCCCTGTCTCCCCGGTCCGTTCGAGCCAGGTCGCCCCGTACGCGCGGAGGGTGTCGAGCATCCGGTGCCTCCCGCCGGCGTCCTCGGGGCGGACCACGGAGGCGCGGACGAGCCCGGCGAGGGCGTCCGGCAGGTTCGCCCGGTCCAGCGGGCCGCCGACGCACACGGCGGTCGCCGACGCGAGGTCGAAGGGGCCCCGGAAGACGGAGAGACGCGCCCAGAGGAGGCGTTCGAGCGGCGTACTCAGCTCGTGGCTCCAGCCGATGGCGGCGCGCAGGGTCTGGTGGCGGCTCGGCCACACCCGCTCGGGGTGGACGAGCAGGTCGAAGCGGGCCTCGGGCGGGGCGTCGAGGCGGGTGCCGAGCTGGTCCCGTACCGCTTCGGCGCCCTGGAGGCGGATCTGCGCCGCGGCCAGTTCGAGTGCGAGCGGGATGCCTTCGAGGCGTACGCAGATCTCGCCGGCGGGACCGGCGGCGGGGAACTCCTCGCCCGCCGCCCGCCGGAGCAGGTCCAGGGCGTCCCGTCCGGTGGGGGGCAGCGGGTCGAGGTCGACGACCCGCTCTCCTTCGACGCCGAGGGGGACGCGGCTCGTGGCGAGGACGGTGAGTCCGGGGGCGGCGGCGAGGAGTTCGGTGACGAGCCGGGCGCAGGGTGCGGCCAGGTGCTCGCAGGAGTCGAGGACGAGCAGCAGGCGGTCGTCGGCGAGGCGGCGGCAGAGGCCGGTGGTCGCCATGCCCGGGGTGTGGTCGGACAGGTCGACGGAGTCGGCGACGAGGGCGACGAGGAGCCGGTCGCCGTCGAGCGGGGTGAGGTCGGTCCACCAGGCCCCGTCGGGGTAGTGGCCGGCGGCGCGGTGCGCGGCGCGCAGCGCGAGCCGGGTCTTCCCGACTCCCCCGACGCCGGTCACGGTGACGAGGCGGTGCTCCGCCAACGCGGCGGAGATCCGCTCCAGTTCCGTGCGGCGTCCCACGAAACCGGTGTTCTCGTCCGGCAGATGTCCACGCACGGCAGCAGTCTCCCTCATGCGGGCCGTGAACGGGCCTCCAGGACGGCTTCGTTACGCACCTTCGACCGTCACGACCACGGAGTGCCAGCCCTGCGCCCCATCGGGCATCGTGGGGGTGCGCCGTTCCGGCTGGGTGGTGCCGGTGCCGTCGGTGGCGCGGACGGTGAGGGTGTGCCGGCCGGGGGTCGCCGTCCAGGGGTACGTCCACTGGCGCCAGGTGTCGCGGCTGTCCTCGGCGGCGAGGCGGGCGTCCTGCCAGGGGCCTTCGTCGACGCGTACCTCGACGCGCCGGATGCCCCGGTGCTGGGCCCAGGCGACGCCGGCGACCATGACGGTGCCGGCGGCGGGGCGGCCGAAGGAGCGGGGGGTGTCGATGCGGGCCTGGGTCTTCACGGGGGCCTGGGCGGCCCAGCCGCGCGGGACCCAGTAGGCGTCGTAGGCGTCGAAGGTGGTGAGTTCGATGGACTCGATCCACTTGCAGGCGGAGACGTAGCCGTAGAGGCCGGGGACGATCATGCGGACGGGGAAGCCGTGGGTGAACGGCAGGGGTTCGCCGTTCATGCCGAAGGCGAGGAGGGCGTCGCGGCCGTCCATGATCTCCTCGACGGGGGTGCCGATGGTCATGCCGTCGACGGAGCGGGCGACGAGCTGGTCGGCGGGCCCGCCCTCGGAGGGCGGGCGGACGCCGGCCTCGCGGAGCAGTTCGGCGAGGGGGACGCCGAGCCAGCGGGCGTTGCCGACGTAGGGGCCGCCGACCTCGTTGGAGACGCAGGCGAGGGTGATGTCCCGCTCCACGGTCCTGCGGGCCATGAGCTCCCGCAGGGTGAGGGTGAGTTCCCGGCGTACGCCGCTGCCGTGGAGGCGCAGCCGCCAGCGGCCGGCGTCGACCTTGGGGACGACGAGCGCGGTGTCGACGCGGTAGAAGTCGCGGTTGGGGGTGACGAAGGGGCTGATGCCGGGGACGTCGAGCTGCGCTCCGGCGGGGACGGGCGGGGCCGGGGACGCGGGACGGGGCAGTCGTACGGCCGCGCGGGAGGCGGCGGCGTTCTCCTCGGCGGGTGAGCCGGCCGCCCTTCCGAGGGCGGCGGCGCCGGTCGCGGCGAGTCCGGTGGAGGCGGCGACGATCAGGAAGCTCCGCCGACCGGGCCGGGCGGTGCCGGCCCTCGGAGCGCGGAGGAGGCCGGTGAGGACGTACAGCAGGGCCGCGCCGGCGGCGGCGCCGACGAGGGAGGGCACGGCGTCCAGGGCGGAGTCGGAGTCGGGGCGGGTGACGGCGGCGAGGGCCCCGAGGAGGCCGAAGGCGGCGACCGCGAGGGCGCCGAGCAGCCGGTGGCGGAGTGCGAGCAGCCCGATGCCGAGGGCGATGAGTGCCAGGAGGGCCAGGATGCCGAGCTGGAGGATGACCTTGTCGCTCTCGCCGAAGGTGCGGATCGCCCAGTCCTTGACGACCGCCGGGGTCCGGTCGACGACGGCGTCTCCGATGGCGAGGACGGGCCCTGCCTCGGGTCGTACCCGGGAGGCGACGAGGTCCGCGACGGCGAGCGAGACGTACGCGGCGACGAGACCGCCGAGCGCGGCGAGGAGACGGTCGGTACGGGTGGGCTCGCGGACGTCGTCCGGCGCGGGCTCGGTGGGGTTCATGGTGGGTACTTCGGCACGCACCGCCGTCCGGATGGGTCGCTTCACCCGGGCGGCGCATCCTCAGCGGGTGTCGGGCGGCTTGCCGGGGGTGTCCAGGTGTTCGCCGGGGGTGGCGAGTTCCTCGACGGCCCCGGCTCCGACGACGGCGCCGGTGGACTTCTTGCCGCGCCGCAGTCGTCCTTCGAGCCAGGAGGCGAAGGTGGTGAGGGCGAAGTTGAGGACGACGAAGAGGACGGCGACGACGGTGAAGCAGGCGATCGTGTTGGCGCCGTAGTTGGCGCTGAGCGGGCGCACGGAGGCGAGGAGTTCGGAGAAGCCGAGCATCGCGCCGCCGAGCGCGGTGTCCTTGACGATGACGACGAGCTGGCTGACGAGCGCGGGCAGCATGGCGGTGACGGACTGCGGGAGGAGCACGTACGTCATGGTCTGGCCCTTGCGCATGCCGATGGCCTTCGCCGCGTCGGTCTGGCCGGCGGGGAGGGCGAGGATGCCGGCGCGGACGACCTCGGCGAGGACGGAGGCGTTGTAGAGGACGAGACCGGTGACGACGGCGTACAGCGGGCGGGTGCCCGGGCTGATGTCGGTGAACTCGGAGTAGGCCGCGTTGGCGAACAGCATGAGGATCAGGACGGGGATGGCCCGGAAGAACTCGACGACGGTGCCCGCGCCGCCCCGTACGGCACGATGGTCGGAGAGGCGCGAGATGCCGAGGAGCGCGCCCAGGGGCAGGGCGATGACCATGGCGAGCGCGGCGGCGATCACGGTGTTCTTGAGCGCGGGCAGGACGTACGTCTCCCATACCCGAGCGTCCGTGAAGAAGGGGGCCCACTTGTCCCATTCGAGCTGGTTCTTGTCGGCGAGGCTCGCCATGACCCACCACACGACGGCGGCGAGGGCGGCGAGGAACAGGAGGGTCCAGAGGAGGTTGCGCCGCCGGGCGCGCGGGCCCGGGACGTCGTAGAGGACGGTGGGTCTGGTCTTCACCGTTTCACCGCCACCTTCTTGGCGACCCAGCCGAGGAAGAGTCCGGTGGGCAGGGTGAGGCAGATGAAGCCGACGGCGAAGATCGCGGAGATCAGGATGAGCTGGGCCTCGTTCTCGATCATCTCGCGCATCAGCAGGGCGGCTTCGGCGACGCCGATGGCGGCGGCCACGGTGGTGTTCTTGGTGAGGGCGATGAGGACGTTGGCCAGCGGGCCGACGACGGAGCGGAAGGCCTGCGGGAGCACGATGATGCGAAGGACCTGGGGGAAGCTGAGCCCGATGGCGCGGGCGGCCTCGACCTGTCCGAGGGGGACGGTGTTGATGCCGGAGCGGACCGCCTCGCAGACGAAGGCGCTGGTGTAGGCGATGAAGCCGAGGACGGCGAGGCGGAAGTTGATGGTGGTGAAGCGGTCGGCGCCCAGGCTGACGCCGAGGGTCTGGAAGAGGCCGAGGGAGGTGAAGACGATGATGACGGTGAGGGGGATGTTGCGGACGATGTTGACGTACACGGTGCCGAAGCCCCGCATGAGGGGGACGGGGCTGACGCGCATGGCGGCAAGCAGCGTCCCCCAGACCAGGGAGCCGATCGCGGAGTAGACGGTGAGCTGCACCGTCACCCAGAAGGCTCCGAGCAGGTCGTACCCCTGGAGGAAGTCGAACACGGCGGCCCACTCACTTCACGACGACGCCGATCTTCGGAGCGGGCTCGTTCTGGTACTTGGCGGGGCCGAAGTTCTTCTTCACCGCCGCGTCCCAGGAGCCGTCGGCGACCATCTTCTCCAGGGCCGTGTTGATCTTGCCCTTGAGGTCGCTGCCCTTCTGGACGCCGATGCCGTAGTTCTCGTTGCTCATCTTGAAGCCGCCGAGCTTGAACTTGTCCTTGAACTGGCTCTGCGAGGCGTATCCGGCGAGGATCGAGTCGTCGGTGGTGACGGCGTCGATGACGCCGTTCTCGAGTCCGGTCAGGCACTCGGAGTAGCCGCCGTACTCCTGGAGCTGGGCGTCGGGGGCGATCTTGTCCTTCACGTTCTGCGCGGACGTCGAGCCGGTGACCGAGCAGAGCTTCTTGTTGTTGAGGTCGGACGGCTGCTTGATCGAGTCGTCGTCGGCGCGGATCAGGACGTCCTGGTGGGCGAGGAGGTAGGGGCCGGCGAAGTCGACCTTCTCGGCCCGCTCGTCGTTGATCGAGTACGAGGCCGCGATGAAGTCCACGTCGCCGCGCTGGAGCAGCGTCTCCCGGTCGGCGCTCTTGGCCTCCTTCCACACGATGTCGGCCGGGTCGTGGCCGAGTTGCTTGGCGACGTACGTGGCCACGTCGACGTCGAAGCCGGTGTAGGTGCCGTCGGGGGTCTTCAGGCCGACGCCGGGCTGGTCGAACTTGATGCCCACGGTGATCTTTTCACCGCCGTGGTCGCGTGGCGCGGCGCCGGCGGCTCCGCTCGCGAGTCCTGCGGTGGTGACGGAGAGGACGACGGCCGCGGCGACGGCCACGGCGGCCCTGCCGGTCCTGATCGGGTTCATGAGGATCACCCCTGGGGGCTGCTGGTCGGGCGACGGCCGCGGCTCGGTGACGGCCGTGGCGTGGCTAGTGGTGGAGGATCTTGGACAGGAAGTCCCGGGCGCGGTCGCTGCGCGGGTTGCCGAAGAACTCGTCCGGGGTCGTCTCCTCGACGATCCGGCCGTCGGCCATGAAGACGACCCGGTTGGCGGCGGAGCGGGCGAAGCCCATCTCGTGGGTGACGACCACCATCGTCATCCCGTCCCGGGCCAGCTGCTGCATGACCTCCAGGACCTCGTTGATCATCTCGGGGTCGAGGGCCGAGGTCGGCTCGTCGAAGAGCATGACCTTCGGATCCATGGCGAGCGCGCGGGCGATCGCCACCCGCTGCTGCTGACCGCCGGAGAGCTGCGCCGGATACTTATCGGCCTGTGAGGCGACGCCGACCCGGTCGAGGAGGGCGCGGGCGCGCTGCTCGGCCTCCTTCCGGTCCTTCTTGCGGACCTTGATCCGACCCAGGGTGACGTTGTCGAGCACCGTCTTGTGCGCGAAGAGGTTGAAGGACTGGAAGACCATGCCGACGTCGGCGCGCAGGGCCGCCAGCTCACGGCCCTCGGCGGGCAGGGGGCGGCCGTCGACGACGATCTCGCCGCTGTCGATGGTCTCCAGGCGGTTGATCGCACGGCACAGCGTCGACTTCCCCGAGCCCGACGGACCGATCACGACGACGACCTCGCCGCGGTGGATCGTCAGGTCGATGGACTGGAGGACGTGCAGGGTGCCGAAGTGCTTGTCGACGGCGCGCAGCACGACGAGCGCGTCGCCGCCTTCCGGGACGGGTTCTTCCGGGACGGGCATCGCACCCTCCTGGCTCACGCCCCCCGCTGGCCGCTCCCTCCTCACGTTCATGCTCCGCCCTCCTCCCGTGCCCCGCACGCCGGAGCCGGGGTGCGGGGCGGAGGGGGGGCGGTGCTGCGGGGCGGGCGCCCCGGCGCGGCGTGGCGGACACTGGGGAGAGGAGCCGAGTGCGCGAGGAGGGTCCGCCATGAGCAGAGCCGCACCCAAGGTCAGCACGTTGCCTCCGGAGCACCGGGAGCGTCTGATGGCCTTCGCCGAGGACGTGTACTTCGACTCCGGTCACCGGCTGTTCGAGGAGCAGCAGAGCGCCGACCGGTTCTGGATCGTGAAGACGGGCGCGGTGACGCTCGACGCGAAGGTGCCGGGCCGGGGGTCACCCGCGATCGAGACCTTGCGCCACGGTGAGTTGGTCGGTGTCTCGTGGCTGTTCCCGCCGTATCTGTGCCAGTCCGGGGCCGAGGCGATGACGCCGGTACGGGCGTACGAGTTCAACGCCCCGGCCGTCCGTTCGATGTGCCGCTCGGACACGGAGTTCGGTGCCTCGGTCATGTTCTGGGTGGGCTCGATCCTGGCCCACCGTCTCCAGGTGACCCGGGTCCGACTCCTGGACCTGTACGCCCCGCACGGCAGCGGCATCCTGGCCTGAGCGGCGGATTGTGTGTGTGGGGGGTGCCTGGTGGAGGTGAGGGGGAACGCGGGGTAGTCGCGGGACAACAGGGCGGTACGGTGAAGGGGCCCCGAACCGGGCGTGCCCGCCCGCCGACCGCCCCCTCCCCCACTCCGGTTACGAGCTGCGAGGCCAGCCATGAGCGAACCGACGACGGCACGCGAGGCGATCGCCCTCGTCACCGGCGGCGACTTCACCGAACTCGAGTTCACCGAAGGGCCTTTGACGGCCGACGGGCCGATCGGCTGGCCCGGCTATTCGGCGGCCCACGCGCGCGCTTCCGCCCGCACCGGCGAGACCGAATCGGTGATCTGCGGTACGGGTGTGGTCGGCGGGGTGCGGGCGGTGCTGATCTCGTTCGAGTTCGGCTTCCTCGGCGGTTCCCTCGGGGAGCGGACGGGGGCGCGCGTCGCCGCGGCCCACGCGCTGGCCCGCTCCCGGCGGTTGCCCGTGGTCGTCCTGCCGGCCACCGGCGGCAGCCGGATGCACGAGGGCATGCGCGCCCTGCTCCAACTCCAGTTCCTGGCGGGCGAGTCGGCCCTCACCCGAGCCGCGGGGCTGCCGCAGCTCGCCGTCCTGCGGGATCCGACGACCGGAGGCGGATGGGCCACACTGGGCGCCGGATCGGACGTCGTGCTGGCCCTGCCGGGCGCGCAGGTCGCCTTCGCCGGTTCCCGCGTCCGCCCGCCGGACGCGGACCCCGCCGCGTACACCGCCGAGGCGCAGCTCACCCACGGCCACATCGACGCGATCGTGTCACCCACCGCCCTGCGCGACACCCTCGCCCGCTGGCTCTCCCTACTCACCCACCCTGCCGACGGCCCGATCCCGCCGCCGCGCGCGCTCGGTAACCCGGGGACGCTCGGCGGCGGCCCGGGCGCGCTCAGCGAGCCGGGCGGGCTCGGGGACCCTGGCGCACTCAGCGACCCGAGCGTCCTCGGCGCCCTCGCCGACCCCGCCCTGCCCGGCAACCCCGGCGAGCCGCCCGCCGCGAGTGGCCGGGACGCCGTGGCGCGGGCCCGGCACCCCCGGCGGCCGCGGGCCGGTGCGTACCTCGACGCGCGGTTCACCCTGCGTGAGGAGATCTCCGGCGACCGCTGCGGGGGCGTCGACCCGGGTATGCGGTGCGGGTTCGGGCGGCTTCCCGACGGCCGGACCGTCGCCTATGCCGCGCAGTGCGGTACGGCGACCCGTCCGGCCGGCTTCCGGACGGCGGCCCGGCTGATCCGGCTCGCGGACCGTCTCGGCATCCCGGTCCTCACGCTGATCGACACCCCGGGGGCGGCCAACGAGCCGGCGGCGGAGCGCGCGGGTGCGGGCCCCGCGATCGCCGACCTGTTCGCCGCCGTCGCCTCCGCTCGGGTCCCGCTGACCTCCCTCCTCATCGGCGAGGGCGGCTCGGGAGGCGCGCTCGCCCTGGCCGCCCCCGGCAATCTCTGGGCCACACCCGACAGTTACTTCTCGGTGATCGCCCCGGAGGCGGCCGCGTCCATCCTGAAGCGCGCACCGGAGGACTCCGCCACGACCGCCGACGACCTGCGCCTCCGCCCGCAGGACCTCGTCGACCTCGGCGTCGTCCGAGGCATCGTGTCGACCTAGGTGCGTGAAGTTGATCGCAATCTTTCATGGTTGCGTGAACATCCGCATCTACGACAGAGCTAATGTCGAGAATTTCCCAACTGTCCATCGAACGTCACCCGCACGATGCGCGCAACGAAGCTACGTCCGGGTAGGACTTGACGCTCTCGCCCCCGCGCTGCCACGGTTCGTTCGAAAGTGATCAGCAGCACCCCCCACTCCGCAGAATCACGCACGGCCAGTGTTCTCGGCTGCACTCCTCATGTCGTCACCGCACCCCTGACGAGATGCTGCGTGCCCAGCCGCGCCCGTAGCCGTGCGTCCCCTCCTCGAAGGAGTCATCCATGCGCTCAACGCGCCGGCGGGGCAGAGATCTCGCCACTCTCGCCGCTCTCACCCTCTCCCTCACTCTCGCCCTGCCCCAGCCGTCGGCCGGGGCGGCGACCGTCGCCAAGAGCTCGGGCGGCGTGTCCGTCGCCTCCGCCTCCGCCGCGGCCGTCGTACCCCAGCCCGTGTCCCAGACGGACCTCACCGGCAGCGGCTTCACCCTCACCGCGCAGACGCCGGTGAACGTCGTCCCGTCCGGCGACCCCGACGCGGCGGGCGTGGGCACGTACCTCGCCGCGCTGCTCGCCCCGGCCACCGGCTACACGCTGCCGGTGACCTCGGCCTCCCCGCCCGCGGCCCAGTCCATCGTGCTCGACCCGAACGGCCCGTCCAGCCTCGGCGCCGAGGGCTACACGCTGTCGTCGACCGGCACCGGCGTGACGGTGACCGCACACGGGGCGCAGGGCCTGTTCCGCGGGGTGCAGACCCTGCGGCAGCTCCTTCCGGCCGCGATCGAGTCCACCACGGTCAAGCCTGGCCCCTGGACCGTCGCCCCCGTGCAGATCTCGGACACCCCCCGGTACGCCTACCGCGGCGTCATGGTGGACGTCGCCCGGCGCTACTTCCCGATGTCCCAGCTCAAGCGGTACATCGACCAGGCCGCGGCCTACAAGATCAACACCCTGCATCTGCACCTGACGGACGACCAGGGCTGGCGCATCGCGATCGGGGCCATACCGAGCCTCACCACGATCGGCGCGAGCACGCAGAGCGGCTTCACCGGCGGCACCAACTGGTACTACACCGCGGCGGAGTACCAGGAGATCGTGGCCTACGCCAAGTCCCGCTTCATGACCGTCGTCCCCGAGATCGACGGGCCCGGCCACACCAGCGCCGCCCTCGCGTCCGTCGCGAACCTCAACTGCGACAACAAGGCGATCAAGCCGTACTCGGGCTTCGACGTGGGCATCAGCCTCTACTGCCTGAGCGACGCCCAGCACGTCTCCAACGTCAGCGGCTTCCTCACCACCGTGATCGACACCGTGGCGGCGATGACGCCCGGACCGTACGTCCACCTCGGCGGCGACGAGACCCCGGCGGCCACCCCCTCCCAGTACGCCTCCTACGTCTCCGCAGCCACCTCCGCCGCGACCGCGCGGGGCAAGACCGTGATGGGCTGGCACCAGCTCGGACAGTCGACGATCCCCGCCAACAGCATCATGCAGTGGTGGGGCGACTCCGACGACCGGGCCACCATCGGCACCTCCAACGAGACCGAGGACGTCCAGTTCGTCCGCAACGCCGTCCAGCAGAACGCCAAGTTCGTCATGTCCCCCTCGGACCACGCGTACCTGGACATGAAGTACGACTCCTCGACCCCGTACGGCCTCTCCTGGCAGGGCTACGTCCCGCTGAGCAAGGCCTACGACTGGGACCCCACCACCTCGACGGCCAAGCTCAACGGCACCGGCTCCCTCGTTCCGGCCGACAGGATCGCCGGCGTCGAGGCCGCCCTGTGGGCCGACCGCGCCTACTCGGGCAGCAACGAACTGCCCAAGTCCACCAGCCAGTTCCCCGAGCCGTACGTGTACGCCGAGCACATGACCTTCCCGCGCCTGCCCGCCGTCGCCGAGATCGGCTGGTCGCCGCAGTCCACCCACAACTACACCGACTTCAGCCGCCGTCTGGGCACCCACGGTGCGCGCTGGACCGCGGCGGGAATCAACTACTACGCCGCCCCTGACGTCCCCTGGACCAGCGGTGGCGGCTCCGGCGGCGCCTTCAACGGCGTCCACACCCTCGCCACCGGCGGCCAGGCCCTGGAGGTCCCCGCCGGCGCGACCAACGGCACCCAGCTGCGCACCTCGGCGCTGCTCGGCGGCAACAGCCAGAAGTGGACCTTCACCGAGCAGTCGGACGGCTCCTACACCGTGGCCAACGTCGCCTCCGGCCTCTGCGTCGACGTCAACGCCGGCTCCGTGTCCGCCGGCGCCTCCATCATCCAGTGGACCTGCACCGGGAACACCAACCAGCGGTGGAAGGTCGCGGCGGCCTCCGGCGGCGGTCACACCCTGACCTCGGTCAAGAGCAACCTGGTGATCACCACCGCGTCGACGGCCAACGGCGCCGCCGTCACCCAGCAGCCCGCCAGTGGCTCGGCGTTGCAGCGCTGGACCATCGGCTGACCCACCCGGCCTGAGGGCCCGGCGGGTGCGGTCACCGGTTCCGACCGGTGACCGCACCCGCCGTCGGTCCGTATCGGCGTCAGACGGGTGACTGCCCCCGCCGTCGGCGTCCGTGTCGGGGTCAGGCCGCGGGAGCCCCGTACACCGCCATCTCGTAGATCGAGTACCCCCACGTCGTGGCGCGCGTGACGCCCCGCATGCGGACGTGGGTGACGGTCCGGTCGGCCGGGAGCCGGACCACGTCGGTGCCGCAGGCGGTCGGGCGCCGGGTGGCGGCGGAAGTCCAGTTCACGCCGTCGTCGGAGGTTTCGATGCGGTACTCGGTCGCGCACGCCGCCTCCCAGGCGACGGTCACCGCGGCGACCCGGGCCGGAGCCGCGAGCTTGATCTCCACCCACTCCCCGTCACCGTACCCGGAGGCCCAACGGGTCCCGTTGGAACCGTCGTTGACGTGACGCGCCGCCAGCCGGTCGAGGTTGCCCTCGACGCTCGACGCCCTCGCCGTACCCTTCAGCGCGAGGTTCTCGCCGCCGCCGGCCACGTCCCACAGCTCCAGCATCACGTCGGACCGGACGAGGAAGGCGTCGAGGACGCCGTCGCCGACCCTGACCCGGGCGTTGCCCCAGGTGTTGCGGGCCGGCTCCACCCGTACCGCCTCGGCCCGCTCCTGGAGGTCGCGGGACTCGGCGAGCAGCACCCGCGACCGGTCCGCGTCACCCGTCTGGCGCGCGGCGACCGCGTCCACCATGGCGACCGCCGCCCGGCCCCACAGCTCGGTGGCGTCGAGCCAGGAGTCCGCGTCGGCCACGAAGCCCGCCTGTACGGCTCCGCCGCGGATCCGCTCCGGCGCCCGCGCGATCGAGACGGCGTAGGCCCGCAGCTCCGCCAGGGCCTCGGTCCGCCGTCCGGCACCCCACTCGCTCCAGAACCGGTTGACGCGGCGGGCCAGTTCGGGCGCCTGCTCCTGCCAGGGCGTCGTCCCGAACGTGGGCGCGAGGTGCTCCAGGTCCGCGAAGACCCGCAGGGCGGCGGCCGACTCGCCGTCGCCGCCCGCGAGGTACGACAGGGCCCGGGTCCAGCTCGCGACCGCGTCGTAACCGCGGTCGTTCCAGGCGAAGTCGGCCGCGCCGAACACGGCGATCTTGCTGGCGTAGGGCTGGTTCATCGGGTTGGCGACGATGCCGCTCAGGTGCGCCGAGAGACCGGCTTCGCGCTTGTCGTACGGGGCGAGCAGCAGCCGGCCGCTGGTGGCGCCGAAGTCGTTGACCGGGTAGTTGTCCCAGACGAAGACCTCGCGGCCGAACAGCTTCGAGGCCGCCTCCGCCTGCGCGTTGGTGATCGAGGGCGGGACGACGTCGGTGCCGGTCCACATGACCTCGACCGCGGGGTCGAGGGAGGCCCGCAGGGTCCGCTTGTACGAGGAGTCGCCGAGGTCCCCGTACTCGGTGGGCACCATCTGGAGGGGCCGGGTCCCCGGCCGGGCGGCGACGAAATTGCGCTGGACGTCGTTGAGCAGGTCCACCTGCGCCCTGGCCGCCGCGGCGCTCCCGGGCGTCCCGTAGGCGCGCCGGTCGCCCTCGCAGTTCCACGCCGTGTAGTGGATGTCGTCCAGCGGGACCGAGAACGCGCGGGCGCCCAGGTCGTGGAGGGCGCCCAGCTTCGCCTTCAGGGCGGCGCGGTCCGCCGGGTCGGAGTAGCAGATGGAGGCACCCGGGGAGACGGCGAAGGTGAAGCGGACGTGGTTGGCGTTCGCCCGCTCGATCAGTTCGCCCAGCTCGGTGAGCTTGTCGGACGGGTACGGCTCACGCCACTTGTCACGGTGGTACGGGTCGTCCTTCGGCGCGTACACGTAGGTGTTGGCCTTGACGTCGCCGTGGAAGTCCATCTGGTCCAGGCGCTCGGCCGGGGTCCAGGGGAGGCCGTAGAAACCCTCGATCGTGCCGCGCAGCGGCATCGAGGGATGGTCGGCGACCTGGGCTCCCGCGATGCTCCAGCCGTCCTCGGCGGTGCGGACGAAGAGCTGGCGCAGCGTCTGGACGGCGTAGTACTGGCCGGTGGCGTCCGTGCCTCCCAGCGCGACCTCCCGATTCGGGGCGTCCGCGGTCACCCGCAGCGCGTAGCCCTCGGCCTGGGCGGGGGCGCTCGTGCCGGAGAGGGCCGCGGCGATGTCGGGCCTCGACGCGGGCCCGAGCCGGACGGTGAGCAGGCCGCGCGGGGTGGCGCGCCCGGGGGCGACGACGTCCACGCGGTCGGCGCCGTGGGCCCGCAGCTCGCGGACGAGGCGGTCGCGGGCGGCCGGGTCGGTGCGGCCGTCGGCGACGACGACGACCCGGCCGGTGACCACGGCGTCCTGTCCGGACCTGCCGATCGACCGGGGTGTGGGGGAGACCGGCGGAAGGGGCGCGGAGGCCGGTTGGGCGGCGCCGGTCGGCGCCGGGTCGGCGTGGGCGGGCTGTCCGTGGCCCACGGGGCCGAGGGCGATCTGTCCTGCGGTCAGTCCGAGGACGAGAAGGGAGGTGCTGAGCAGAGAGCGGGCTTTGTTCACGGCTGCTGCCTCCTACGGGGGAGAGGAGTGGGCCGACGCTCCGACGGCCCACCGGACAACTGCTGTGCGCGCCACGGGAGATGGGGGCTCCCGGGCGCTTCAAGCTCGCACACCGATTCCATGTTGTCTAGACCACTTGCGACCGCGCGGTCGGCCGCGCGCCGCTGTCAGATCCCGGGACCGTACCCCGGATCGGGGTCCTGTCGCGGATGCCACACGGACTCGATGCCCCAGAGGCCGAGCCCGGCGACGGCGGCGCAGACGAGCAGCGCCGCCCACGGGCGCAGCCACCGCGTCGCCGCCGCCCAGGTCATCGGCGGAACGAGGAGCCCCACGAGGAGGATCAGCGGTACGTCGACGAGGATGACGCTCCAGTCCCGGGCGTGCGCCTCGAATCCGCCGTCGATGCTGAACGCGGCCCGGGGCAGCGCGTAGACCCCGGCGCCGACGACGCCGACGACGGCGAGCAGACAACCGACGGCGCTCTCCGCCCGGCCGTCGTCGTCGACGCCGTCAGGGCCCGTACCCGTGGGGTGTGGCTGGTTCTCGCTCATGCCCGGGAGGGACGCCGGGCACGCCCGCCCGGTTCCGAACGCCGGTCAGCGTTCGAGGAGAGCGATGCGGACGGCTCGTTCGACGTGCGTGGCGGTGTTGGCGTACCCCGCACCATTGGGGTGCACCAGGGTGACGCGCTTCTGGATGAGACCGCAGTTCAGCACGGTGCCGGCGAGCTTGGTGGGCCAGTAGTCCTCGGCGTCGCCGCAGATTCCCTCGACCCACTTCGTGTCTGCGGGCTGGCAGGCGTCGTGGCCCACGCTGGAGGAGTAGACGTCGACGTAGCGGTCGCCGAAGAACGACGAAACCCGCTGGATCGTGCTGTTCAGCGGCTTGAGTACGTCGTCACGGAGCCAGTCGATGTCGGCGTGCTTGATCGGGCCCAGCTCGGTGAGGGACGCGCGGTTGCAGGAACTGCCGTCCTCCGGCAGGACGGCCGGGTAGCCGACGGTGATCACCCTGGCGTTGGGTGCGGCCTCGTGCACCTTGGCCAGCATCTCGATGTACTCGTCCTGCACCCTGGCGAGCTTGTCCTTGATGCTCTCCTCCCTCTCGGGCGGGTTGGTGTAGTACTCGCGGCAGGAGCCACCGGGCGTCGCACCCAGTTCGAGGCACTTGAGGAGCATGCCGCCGAAGGGCAGGCTGTTGCCGCCGACGCCGATGGTGACGACGTCGGTCCGGTCGCTCAGCTTGGCCCGCTGGATCTGCGGGTCGACCGCGGTCCAGCCTCCGGTGGGAGGCTGGACCGGGCTGATCGGCGTCTGCTCGGCCGTGGCGATGTCGGCGATGGTGGCGTTGCCGCAGCTGACATTGGTCAGGTGGACGGGCTTACCGGGCGGGAAGTTGGCGAGCTCCCGCTCGACGATGCCGGGGTAGGCGCCGTAGGTGCGGTCGCAGCCGTCCCGCGACGCATCACCGAGCGCGGGCTCCGGATCACCGACGAAGCCGCCGGCCGTGTACGAGTCGCCCAGGGCGGCCCACTCGTACTGATCAGCCGCACCGGCGGAGCCCGAGGGCACGAGCGCGGCCGCCGCCAGGGCGAGTCCGATCGCCAGCACTCGCGTCCTGATACGGGAGACAGGGTGTCGCATCAATCCTCCAGAATCGACAAAGGACGCCTCGGAGCCGCGATATGCCCCCAAGGGGAAGGCGTCTCGCCCAAGATCATCCAGGCCGCCGGTCTGCTGCTCGACCGAATCCGACCTATCAGCCCCGATCGAGCTAAATGATCGGATCTTCGTCCTGCCGCTCGGCCCCGCCGACCCCGGCGCCCGAACGCGAGGATGGCCG
Source organism: Streptomyces sp. NPDC002773 (assembly GCF_040295605.1). Taxonomy (NCBI): domain Bacteria; kingdom Bacillati; phylum Actinomycetota; class Actinomycetes; order Kitasatosporales; family Streptomycetaceae; genus Streptomyces; species Streptomyces sp. NPDC002773. The sequence continues at coordinate 62,997 of NZ_JBEOVO010000026.1, read as the reverse complement.
GGTCGCGTTCGCCGCCCTCGGCACGGAGCACGGCCGCTTCGGCGAAGTACGGGCGGGCCTCGTCCGTGCGTCCGAGGCCCGTGAGGGTACGGGCCGCCGCGAAGGCGCCCGTCGCGTGCTCGGCGAGGTCCCGGACCGTCCGGTCACCGGCGGTTTTCGGGCGGCCCGTCTCGGCGAGCTGGTTGCCGAGGTTGACCAACGCGCCCGCGAGTTCCCCCCGGCTGCCGTCGATGCCCCGCCCCACGAGCAGACGCCAGAGACCGACCGCCTCCCGCGCCGTCTCGCGTGCCTCCACCCGCCGCCCCAGCAGGCCGAGGCCGAGCGCCAGCCGCTGCAAGCCTCCGGGCCACGGATGGCCGAACGGGCGGTCGCGGGTGACCATGGAGGACGGGACCCGACCGGAGGCCGGCCAGGACTGGGAGGCACCCGTGGCGCGCACCGGCACCACCACCGACGTACTGATCGCGGGCGCGGGTCCGGTCGGCCTGAGCGCCGCCGGCGAGCTCCGTCGCCATGGGGTGCGCTGCCGGCTCGTCGACCGGCTGCCGGCCCGGCTGCCCTACGCCAAGGCGGTCGGGATCCAGCCGCGCACCCTGGAGCTGTGGGACCGGATGGGCCTGGTCCGTGCCGTGCTGGAGGCCGCGGTCCCGATGCGGGGCCAACTGACCTACGTCAACGGCAGGGAGGCCGCGCGGATCGATCTCGAACTGCCCGCCGAGGTGCCCTACGGGTTCGCCGCGCTGCCGCAGTACGAGACCGAGCGCCTCCTCGAGGAGTACGCGGTCGGCCTGGGGACGGCCATCGAACGCGGCACCGAACTGGTCTCGTTCGACCAGGACCCGGACGGTGTCACCGCACGCCTGCGCACCGCGTCGGGAGCGGACGAGGAGCTGCGGGTCGGCTATCTGATCGGCTGCGACGGCGCGCACAGCGTGGTCCGCAAGACGCTGGGCCTCTCGTACGAGGGCGGCGCGTTCCCGGAGGCGTACATGCTGGGCGATGTCGTGGCCGACGGCGGCTGGGATCTGCCCGCGGGGTACGCGCTCCGCTCCGAACACCGCGCCGCCGACGGTACGACCGACGACGTGCTGGTCTGCATCCCGCTGCCGGGCGCGGGACGCTACCGGATGTCGATGAGGGTCCCGCCCGACCTGGCCGAACAGACCCGGGGACAGGAGGCGCCCGACCGCGTCGACCACGGTCTCGCGGGCGGGGCAGGGCCCGGCCTGCCCCACCTCCAGGCCGTCGTCGACCGGCTGGCTCCGCGCCCCGCCCGTCTCTCCGGCCTTCGCTGGTCCTCGGTCTTCCGCATCAGCCACCGCATCGTCGACCGTTACGGCGTGGGGCGGGTCTTCGTCGCGGGCGACGCGGCCCACATCCATCCGCCCACCGGCGCGCAGGGCATGAACACGGGGGTCCAGGACGCCGTCAACCTGGGCTGGAAGCTCGCCCTCGTGGTGCGCGGGGAGGCCGGCCCCGCGCTGCTCGCCAGTTACGACGCCGAGCGCCGCCCGGTGGGCGAGGAGGTCGTCGGCCGCACCGTCCGGCACTCCACCCAGGGCTTCGAGAACGACCCCGACGACCGGCGGACCGTGCTGCTCCGGGAGGCGCAACTCCTCGTCGGCTACCGGGACGGTCCGCTCTCCGGCGCCCCGTACGGCCCGGTCGACGCGCCGCAGCCCGGTGACCGGGCCCCGGACTGCGCCGGGCTGACCACACCGATCGCGGCCTTCCCGCTGCGTCTGCTCGACATCCTGCGGGGGCGTCCCGGGCACGTCGTCCTCCTGTACGGGGCCGATGCCGCCGCCCTGGCCGGGGCGGCGGCCGACGCGAGGCAGGCCGGCGGCGAGGCCCTCACCGCCCCCGCCGTCCTCGCCGTCCTGCCTCGGGAAGCCGCGGGGCCCGCGCAGCCGCCGCCCGCCTCCCTCGGTGTGCCGGCGTACCGGGACGCCGCCGGGGAGTTCGCCCAGCTCTACCGACCCGACGGTGCGACCGGTTTCGTCGTACGCCCTGACGGGCAGCTCGCCGCCCGCTTCCCGCTCGGCGGCACCACGGCGGCCCTGTCCGGCTACCTCAGGGCGCTGTCCGCTTGAGGTGCCCGACGTCCGTCCCCATGGCGTAACCCCTGTGTGTCCCCGTGACGCGGCCCGACCGTCTCACTCCTTGAGCGGTCCGGCTTCCGCCGTCGCCTCGCGGGCGCTCCGTAGCGCCGTGTGCACCGACCAGACCACCGAGACCAGCGGCACCGCGACCACCGCGCCCACGATGCCGGCGGCGATCGAGCCCGCGACGACGGAGATCGCCACGACCAGCGGGTGGAGCCGTACCGCCCAGCTCATCACGAGCGGGTGCAGGAGGTGCCCCTCGATCTGGCCGATCACCACGATGAGGGCGATCACGATCGCCGCCACCAGCGGGCCCTGTGACGCCAGGGCCACGACGGCGGCGACAGCGAGGGCCACGGGCGAGCCGATCAGGGGCACGAACGCGGCCACGAATTCGAGCAGGGCCAGCGGCACCGCGAGCGGAACGCCGAGGAGCCACAGCGCGATGCCCACGAGTACCGCGTTCACCGCCGCGACCAGCACGATCCCGTGGGTGTAGCCGGTGAAGGTACGCCAGGCGGCGCGCCCGCCGATCGCCACCCGGTCGCGGACCGAACGCGGCAGCTGCTCCTGGAACCAGGCCCACTGCCGGTCCCCCGAGTGGATGAAGAACACCGCGCAGAACAGCGCGAGGGCCAGCGTCGTCAGAACGGCCACCACATGGCCCGCCCCGCTCAGCGCCTCGCTGACCAGCGCCGACCGGTGGCTGGACAGGAAGTCACCGATCTTGGTCTGGAGGTCGGACAGCGCACCCGGGTCCAGCCGGAACGGCGGCCGCTCCAGCCAGTCCTCGATGCGGCCGACGCCGTCCCGGAACTCACGGACCAGGGTCGTCCGCTCGCCCGCGACCGCCTCGCCGACGAGGGCGAGCACGCCGAGGACGAGCGCGATGCTGCCGAGCAGGGTGAGGGCGACCGCCGGCGGCCGGGGCAGCCCCCGGGCCGCCATGTCGGCGACGGGGCGCAGCAGTGCGGTGATCACCAGGCCGAGGAACACGGCCACGCCGACCTCGTGGAAGCGGCCGAGGACCGCGAACAGGCTGTAGACGAGCACGCCGACGACCAGCAGCCGCCACGCGTAGGCGGCGGCCGTGCGAAGGAAGGGGGTCACCGTCGGTGCTGTGCCTGGCTGCATGGCGAACGACCTACCACCGGGGAGCCGCCGCACCACGCCCGGGGCCCTGTGTTCGCCCGACACGCGCGCGTTATTCGCCCGACCGGGGCCGCCGGCGCTCAGCCGGAGCAGCGGAGGGCCACCGCCGCCGGGCGGGCCGCTCAGCCGACGGCGTCGCTCAGGAAGCGTTGCCGGACGCGGGAGAGCGTACGGAAGTCGTCGATGGTGACGTCCTGGAGGTCGATGGTGGCGCCGGAGAGGTCCTCCAGGAGGTCGATGAACTCGAGGAAGTCCATCGAGTCGATGAGACGGGCCTCGATGAGGTCCTCGTCGCTGTCGATCGGGCCGTCGAGGCCGGGGTTCTTCTCGTGCAGCCACGCGGCGATGCGTTCCATGGGGTGGGGTCGCTCCTTACTGGTGGTACGGGATACGTGAGGGGCACGGGGGCCGGGCGGGCGAGGGGCTGGGAGGGGGCCGGGCCCCGTCTCAGGCGCGGGCCTCGCGGAGGCGGTCCAGGGCCTGCTCGGGGGTGCCGTGGGTGAGGATCATCGCGTGGACCCAGCGCTCCAGGCCGAAGGCGACGCAGGCGCTGTACGCCGGTCCTTCCGAGCCGGCGCGGATGTCCAGCCGCTCGCCGAAGAAGTTGCGGTGCCGGTTCACGGAGGCGATGGCCGTTCCGTCGAGGGCGCAGAACTCGTGCTTGACGGGGTCGAGGGCCATCAGCCGGGCCCGGGAGCCGCCCTTGTCGTAGAACGGGTCGTCGGCCACGGCCCTGTTGAGTTCGAGGCCTAGACGTGCGGCGGCTTCCAGGACGAACTCGGCACCCTGTTCCAGGTGTTCCACCGCGCCCTGCTTGGTGCCGAGGTACAGGACCTCGCGCATGTGGAAGCCCCACAGCCGGCGCAGCCCGTCGTAGTGGGTCTCGTTGCGGAAGCAGCGGCCGGCGGCGGAGAGGCGGAGGCCGTTCTCGCCGACGTCCCGGCCCTCCAGGGAGAGCAGCAGTCCGTAGCAGGTGGCGGACGGCAGGAGGTAGCCGGTCGGCCGGAGCGGCAGCCCTCCCGGTGCCTCGCCGGCCGCGAGCCCGTCGAGTGCGTCCGGATCGAACCGGCCTGCGGAGACGCCGAGATGGGGGAAGTTGCGGAAGAAGTCGAGGCGTGCCAGGCCTTCCACGGACAGCAGCGGCGGGCCGACGACCTCGGGCGCGGAGAGCCGTGCGGCAAGGCCGGTGAGCAGCTCGTCCAGGCCGCGCAGGAGCGCGGTGCGGACCGGGTCGAGGGTGATGAGGCCCGCACCGGGACTCCGCAGGACGCCGTCCGGCAGGGCTGTGGTGCTGGATGTGCTCATGGAAAACCGCTCCCTGTGGGCGTGGGCGAACAGTCGAGGGTGTCGGTCGGATGGGGGCGGCGTGCATGCCGACTGATGCGCCATCAGAAACCGGACCGCGCAGGGGGACACTAAGCCAGTTCCGCAGCTATTGTCTAGACCAAAGTTGACCACCCCGACGACCCCGCCGGAGTGGCACCCGGAGTGATCGAGCCATTCAACTCCGCATAGCGAGATGGCACTTGACAGGGACTATGGTCTAAACCAATCCTGCTGTACGACGTGGCCACCGCACCCCGCGCCACGGCGTCGCCGTCCGTCCATGCCGTCTGCCACCGGCCCCACGCCGAGGGTCGCCCCGTGCTGTCCATCGGTCGAGGAGCCTCCCCGGCGCCCGCCCTGGAGGCACCCATGGACTCTCGCTCTGGAGGGACCCCATGACGACACCCGCTCCCCACCGCCCCCGCCCCCGTCTCCACCGAGCGGCCTCGGACCGGCCGTACTTCAGCGCGGACGGCGAGTCCTACCTCGCCCAGACCACGCTGCGGGAGCTGAAGAAGACACGGCCGCTGCGGGTGCTGTCCGAGGAGGACTTCGCCCACTGGCAGACGTACGGCTACGTCATCGTCCGCGAGGCGGTCCCGGCGGAGGCCGCGCGACGTCTGCTCGACTTCACCTGGGAGTTCCAGGGCCTCGACCCCGACCGGCCGGAAAGCTGGTACGCGGACCGACCGTTCCGTTCGGAGCTGGACCAGCAGTTGCACGTGTACGGCTTCGTGGAGGCGTACCACCATCAGCTGCTCTGGGACAACCGGCAGGCCCAGCGGGTCTACGACGCCTTCGTGGACGTGTGGGACTGCGAGGAGCTGTGGGTCACCCAGGACCGGCTCAACCTCAACCCGCCCAACATCCGGAACCGTGACCGCGCCCTGATCGAGCCCACGGACCGGGGCTTCGACATCGAGCTGCACTGGGACATCGACACGACGCTCGGCGTCCCGCCGCAGCGGGTGCAGGGCATCATCGCGCTCAACGACACCCGGCCCGAGTCGGGCGGATTCCAGTGCTGCCCCGAGCTGTTCCGGCGCTTCGAGGAGTGGAAGGTCGACCAGCCGGCCGATCGGGACCCCCTCCGGCCGGCCGTGGACCGGACGGAGTACCCCGTCGTACGGCCCGACCTGCACCCCGGCGACCTGCTGATCTGGAACGGTCTGCTCGCGCACGGCGTGGCGCGCAACACCTCCCGGGACCAGGTGCGGGCCGTCCAGTACCTGTCGATGATGCCCGCCCTCGAAGAGCACGAGCGGCTGAAGCGGTCCCGCGTCGACGCGTGGCGGCACCTACGGACCCCGCGCTGGAACCGGACCCTGGTCGGCGACCCCGTACTGCACGAGTCCGAGCGGTACCCCACCGCGACGCTGAACGAACTCGGCAGCCGGCTGCTCGGACTCACCTCGTGGAACGACGCACCGACCGCCCCCGGCCAGAGCGGGGAGCCGGCGTGCGCCGTGTCTGTCTGACCCTGCCCACCGACCGGGCCTGCGCCGCGACGATTCGGGCCGTGGCCGAGGAGGCGGCCTACGGCGCCCGCGGTTTCGGCGCCGAGGTGCGGTTTCTCGTGCTCGACTCGTCGGACGCCCCGGTCCTCGCCGAGCACCGGAAGGTGGTGGCCTCCCTCCCCCCGACGCCGGGTGTGGTCGTGCACCACCTCGACGAGGACGAGCAGCGGGCCTTCCTGCGGGAGGTGATCGCCCGCTCCGGCGTCGCCGCGCAGGACCGGTTGCTCGACCTGATCCTGCCGGCGGGCGTCTCCTACGGGGCCTGCACCAACCGCGCCTTCCTGATCGCGGAGGCCCTCGGCTGCACGTCGGTGCACCGCCGGGACTCGGACAGCCGCTACCAGTACCTGGACGGCGAACCGGTCTTCCCCCTCCACCACGAGCTCACGGCCCTGGGGCGGCGCGCCGCCGACGTGGCCGGACTGATGTCCCGCAGCAGGCTCGATCCGGCGTACGCGGACCGGCCGGTGGCCATGGTCGGCGGCTCCTTCGTCGGCGAGATGTCCGTGGACGTCGCGGAGATCCGGCGGCTCGACCCGGCCGTCTACGAGGACGTCGTGGGCCTGTCGATCCCCGCCGGCTATCCGGAGATCTGGCGCAGGAACCTGATCGACGAGTCCTTCCGGGGCGCCGGGAACGCCGCCTTCACCGGCGACCGCACCACGCTCACGCGCGTCAGCCCGACACGGGTGGACATGTGCAACATCGCGTTCGACCGCGAGGTCTACGGCCGTGTGCCGCTGCCGCCCGCCACCGACACCATCGGTAGCGACTACTTCCTCGTCCACCTGGTCCACGACGCGGGTCTGCCCGGCGTCCTCCACAACAGGCACATCGTCAATTTCCATACAGAGGAACGTCGTTCGGACGCAGGTTTCCTCGCCTACCAGGTCCGGTTCGCCAAGTTCCTCCTCTCCACGCCGTACCTCGACGCCGTCCGCACCCGGATGAAGGAGGCCGGTGACGCCCTGCTCGACGCGGAGGGCCACGTCCGCCCCTCCGCCGTCGCCGGGTTCACGAGGGACAGCACCCGTGCGGACCGGGCGGAGAACGCCGAACGGCTCGACGTCCTCGACCGTTCGTACCGCGCCCTGGGCGGCCGTTACGCCACGGCGGCGGACCTCCTCGCCGCCCGCCGCGACCAACTCCTCGACGAGGCCCGGCAGGACATGGAGGACTTCGCCTTCCTGACCGACGCCTGGGAGGCGCTGACCCGCGCGAGCCGAGCGTCCTCGTATGGGAGGGCCAACCACCGCCACACCCTCACCGTCCCGTACACGGGCGGTGCGGAGCGCCGGGGCCCCGTCACGATGGGCCAGGCGAACATGATCCGCTGCGTGCTCCGGGACGAGCCCGCGCACATCAACATCCACGATGTGTGGCCGGTCCCCGAAGGGACGCGGACGGAGTCGGCGATCGACGCCCTGCGCGCGCTTGTGGTACGGCACGAGGCCCTGCGGACGACGTTCCCGCACGCGGAGGGCAGCGCACCCCGCGAACAAGTGGTGCAAATGGAAGGCGAGTTCACCGTCACCGTCCTCGATCACGAGGAGCTTCCCCGCGAGGTCGCCGGATACGCCGAGTCGCTGGCCCTCGCCGCCCGCGTCGAACGGTTCCGGCTCGACCGGGACTTCCCCCTCCGTATCACCCTCGTCGCCGAGTCCGGCGCGCCCGTCTTCGTGGCCCTCGCGGCGAGCCACGCCGTGACCGACGTCAGCGCGCTCGCCGTGCTGAAGGAGGAGTGGCTGACGCTGCTCGCCGGGGACGCGCTCCCTCCCCTCTCCGCCCTCACCCCGCTCGACCTGGCCGCCGAGGAGGCGTCGCCGGCCGGGCTCCGGAAGTCCGAGGCGTCGCTGAGGCACTGGGAGTGGATCATCCGCACCGGGCCCCAGGCCATGTTCGCGGAGCCTGGCGCCGAGGGCACAGAGGTGGACACGCCGCAGCTCACCCTCAGGTCACGGCGGGCCGCGCGAGCCCTGGCGCTCGTCGCGGCACGCACCGGCGGTCTGCCGTCCACGGTGCTGCTGACCGCGTGGTGCGCGCTCATCGCCCACCGTGCGGGGCAGGCCACGTGCGTCGCCGCCGTCCCCACGTCCAACCGGTTCCACCCCCGGCTCGCCCGGTCGGTGAACACCGTGTCCCAGGACGCGCTGCTCTCGCTCGACGTCCGGGTCCCGACCTTCGACGCGCTGCTCCGTAAAGCCTGGGGTGCGGCGCTCAACGCCTACCGGCACAGCCAGTTCGACGCGGTCGCCCTGTGGGAGATGATCGGGCGGGTCACCTTCGAGCGCGGCAGCGGGTTCGCACGCGATGTCGTCTTCAACGACGTGAGCACGCTCCCCGCCACGGTCGCCACGGTCACGTCCGCGACCGCCGCGACCGCCGGGGACGCGGCGGACCCCGAGGGCGCGACGGGGCCCGACCTTGAGCTCAGTTGGGGCCCGGAGCAGGTACTGCCGACCCGGGTCCTGGCCTTCGTCCACCAGATCGAGCCGGTGGTCCACCTGGGGATGTGGGCCGATCCCGCCCTGTTCGGGCGGGACGAGGCGGAGGGCTTCCTCACCGGCCTCGTACGGCTCCTGGAGGCGGCCGCCACCGAGGACGTCCCGCTGGCCTCGCTCACCGGCGTGACGGGGGTCCGGCCGGTCGAACGCGGGCCGGGGTGGTGCCTGGTGGACGGCTCCTGGACGTCGCCGCCCCTCGTGGCGGAGACGCTCGGCAAGGCTCTGGGCGGGCTCCCCGTACACGTCACGGTGGAAGGCGACCCGGGCACGGGCAGCACGTGCACGGAGGAGCCGAACCCGGACCCCGAGCCGTCCCTGACCGCGTTCATCGCCGCCGGCGGCACCCCGCTGACTCCGGCGGAGGCCCACGCCGCACTGATGGACGCCCTCCCCGGCCGCCCGGGGGTACTGGCCCCGCGCCGGTACGTGATCGTGCAGGACCCGCCGGCGGAGGCGGACCGGAGCAGCGCATGGCTCCGGCAGCGGATTCTCATGGAAGGGACCGGCCGGGACCGGCGGATGTGACATGACGATGGACGAGACAACCGCTCAACGGGAGAAGGGCACTCCCCCCAGCCCCTGGCGGTCGCACCGCTTCCGGCTGTTCTTCACCGCCCGCAGCACGTCGCTCCTCGCCGACGGCATGCTGATGGTGTCGCTCACGACCGCCGTCCTCGGGGCGGGCTACGGCGCGGCCGGGGTGGGGTACGCGCTGGCCGCGTGGATGGCGCCGATCGTGCTGCTCGTCCTGTTCGGCGGAGTCCTCGCCGACCGGTTCACGCCCCAGGTGATGATGGTCGGCGCCGATGTGGTGCGCATGGTGGCCATGCTCGCGCTCGCGGTGCTCCTGATCGCCACGGACGTCCGGCTGTGGCAGATCATGGCGCTCCTCGCGCTCAGCGGCGCGGCGACCGCCATGTTCCAGCCGGGTCTGGCGAGCCTGGTCCCCCAGGTCGCCGAGGACATCCAGCGGGCCAACGCGCTCCTGCGCGTCTCCGAGGCGATCTGCACCCTGCTCGGTCCCGGCCTCGCCGGCCTCCTCGTGGCGTACTGGGACGTGGCGGGATCCTTCGTGGTCATCGCGGCGGCGTACGCGCTCAGCGCGCTCGGCCTCGCGCCGCTGCGCAAGCTCGGCACGGCGAGAGACGAGAGCGACGACCCGATGTGGCACCGGCTCGCCACGGGGTGGCACGAGTTCCGGTCCCGTGGCTGGCTCTGGGGGGTCATCGCCGTCTGGGCGGTGTACGGCCTCTTCGTCTTCGGCCCGGCCCTGCCGCTGGGCGCGGCGCTGCTCACCGAACAGCACGGGGCCAGCGGGTACGGCTGGATCGCCTCGGCCGACGGCGCCGGCACGGTCGTCGGAGGCCTGCTCGGCATGCGGGTCCGACCGCGCCGACCGCTCGTCGCCGGGGCCTGCGCGATGTTCTTCTTCACGCTCAACCCTCTTGCCCCCGCCCTGGGTTGGTCCTTCACCGCCACGGTGCTCACCGGGGTGGTGGCGGGCTGCGGGTTCGCCTTCTGGGGCGTCATGTGGGCGACGAGTGTGCAGTCCCACATCCCGCTGGCCGTACTGAGCCGCGTCTCGGCGTACGACGTGGCCGGTTCCATCATGGTCATCCCGCTGGGCCGGGCCCTGGCCGGTCCGGCGGCCGACTCCTTCGGAGCGGACCGGGTGCTGCTGTTCTCGTCGGTGGTGGGCGTTGTGTGCATGGGCGTGATGCTCTGCGTTCCGGCCATCCGCGCACTGGGTCGGGCGCCCGGGGAGCGGGCGGGGGCGGTGGCGTAGAGCGCTGAGCCGGCGGCCGGCGGCTGGCGGCTGGCGGCTGGCGGCTGGCTGCCTGAGGGGGCCGGCGCTCGCCCCGCCGGCCCCTCAGGCCGCCGCGGTCAGCGCGGCGAGGGCGTCCACGACCTCGGTGCACCGGCCGTGCCGGCGGTAGACGGCCCGCTGCCAGGTCGCCCCGGCACCGTGGGCGCGGATACGGCGCCACTGGCGGAGGACCTGCTCCGTGTCGCCGGCGAGGTCCAGGGCCGGGCGGGCCCGTTCGACGAGTCGGTCGACGAGCTCGACGGCGGGCCGTTCCCGGGCGGTGCACGGGTCGATGCCGTATCCGGAGAGACCGTGCCGGGCGGCCAGGTCGTGCGCGAGCAGGAGCCTCCGGACGGGGACGCGCGGTGCGGGCCGGCCCTCGTGCTCGTCGGCAAGGAAGGTCGTGGCGAGACCGCGGACGAGCGCCGCCATCATGACGACCGTGTCCACGTCGGCGTTGGCATCGGCGACGCGGATCTCCAGGGTGGGCACGTGCTCGGACGGCCGGGCGTGCCAGTACACCATGCGCCGGTCGAGCAGGGTCCCGGTCCGCACCAGCTCGGCCACATGGGCGAGGTACCGGGCCTCGTCCAGGTCGGGGGCCGGGCCGACGGTGGGCCACCGCGCGTACTCGACCGAGCGCCAGCTGTCGAAGCCCGTGTCGCACCGCCGCGCGAAGGGGGAATTCGCGGTGACGGCCTGGAGGACGGGCAGCCAGGGCGCCATCCGGCGGGAGAGGGCAAGGGCGAGTTCGCGGTCGAGGGTCCCCACGTGGACGTGGCAACCGCAGACGAGACCGTCGACCGTGCTGAAGTGGGAGGCGAAGCGGAACGCCATCCGCCGGTAGCGCTCGGTGTCGGTGACGGTCAGAGGTTGCTCGGGCGGCACCACGGGGGTGCCGGTGGCAACCGGCATGCAATGCTCCGCGTCGGCGGCGGTACCGATCGCCGCGCGCAGCCGCACCAGCTCGTCGCGGAGGTCCGGGGACGAGGCCGTGGGGCGGGAGATGGTCTCGATCTGGGCGTTGAAGAACTCGGGCTGCACCTGGTCGCCGACGGCACGGGCGGCCGAGGCGATCACGTCCGGGGCGCGGCCGACGGGGGCGCGTCCGTCCCGGTCGACGAGGACGAACTCCTCTTCGACTCCCATGGTCAGGAGTTTCATGGGTCTCCTCCTCTCGTCCAGGGGGCCCGCGGCTCGCGACTACCCCGGTCGGCGCGTTCCACCCCTCCGGGGACGCCGGGCATGTTCCGCGACCGCCGGGGCAGTGGCACGGGCGGAGAGGTGCGGGGGTACGCGTGCGACCCGGTCGGGCCCGGGCATACCGGCCCCGTACCGAAAGGCGGTGACCGGTCGTGACCGACACGGACTTCACATTGTTGGACATCTCCTTGTACACGGAGGAGCCGGATCGCCGCGTGGTGACCCTGCGGGGCCTGGACGCGCCGGAGACGCCGGAGATCCCGGAGGGAGCGGTGCTCAGCGTCGGCCTCACCTTCCGGCTCGGCCGCGAGATCGAGGGGGTGGCCTTCGAGGACAGCCGGGTCCGTGAGGGGAAGGTGCTCGCGACCGTGCGGACGGTACTCGGCGGCTTCCGGGCGGGAGGTCCGTACGAGGTCAGGCTGCCGCCGGAACGGCTCCCGGTGGGGCGGGCCCACCGCGGGGTCTACGAGCTGACGGGCCGCTTCACCGACGGCGACGGCCGCGAGCTGACCGTGGCCCACCACCGTATCCGTGTCGTCTGCCAGCCGGCCGCGCACAAGCGGTGGGCGGCGACGATGGCCCCCGGCCCGACGCGGCCCTTGTCCGGAGCACCCGGCGAGAGCCTGGCGTCCTGACCCGCGTCCTGACCCGCTTCGTGACCCGCTTCGTGACCCGCTTCCGTGGCCGGGGAGGTACACCTCAGTCAGCGCCGGGCTCGTGGGCGGGGCCGGGTGCGTGGTCGAGGGTGAACAGCCCGCCGTCGGGGTCGCGGAGCGTCATCTGGCGCCCGCCTCCCCGGGCCGGGTCGGTGGTCCCGCCGCCCCAGTCCTGACCTGTGACGGTGCTGCCGCCGTTCTCCAGGGCCAGGGCGACCGCCGCGTCCAGGTCGGGCACCCTGAAGTGGACGAGCCAGCGCGGCCGGAGCTGCGGCTTCGGCGCGGCCTGCTCGATCGGGCCGCTGTTCAGCCGGGCGACGGGGCGGCCCCGGTGCCGGAGTACGACCTGATCCTCCTCGTACGAGGTGTCGCAGCCCCTGTCGTTTTCGCCCCGGCCCCATCCCAGCACCTCGCCGTAGAAGAGCGCGGCTTCGAACGCGTCGGCCGTGTGGAGCTCCAGCCAGGCGGGTGACCTCTCCGCACCGACGCCCCACTCGGCCAGTACCTCCCCGTCCCAGACGCCGAAGACGGCGCCCTCCCTGTCGGCCACGAGCGCCGCCCCGCCGGCCGGGAACGAGACGGGGCCCACCCCCACCGTGCCGCCCCGCTCGCGTGCCCGGCCGACCGCCCCGTCGGCGTCGTCGACGGCGAAGTACGGCGTCCAGGCCACCGGCACGGCGAACTCCCCGGCGACCGCCCCGATCCCCGCCACCGGCACTCCGCCGATCTCCGCCACCGAGAAGGCCCTGCCGAACCGGCCCTGCCGGAACGACCAGCCGAGGACCGTCCCGTAGAAGCGCTCCGCCGCCTCACGGTCACGCGCCGCGAGACTCAGCCAGCAAGGAGCCCCGATCACATCCGCTGCCACCAGAACCACCGGATTCCTCCGCTCTCTTCTCCGCTGCGATGCCGTCCGTCCGTCGCGCTACAAGGCCCGGGGGCCGAGGTGGCGCTCCGCCGCGAGGACGGCGTCGTGGGTGGTCGGCCGGCCCATCAGTACGCACAGCGTGTATGCGGCGTCGTCCATGGCCCGGACGGCCGCCGGGTCCCCCGGGGCCGCCGCCAGGCGGGCCTGGCAGCCGCGCAGACGGGTCAGGACCTCCTCGGTCCGCTCCCGGTTCGGTGCGAGCCCGACCGACAGCGCGGCCGGGACCGCGGACGTACGGGCCGCCTCGACCGCGCGGCGCAGGGCCCGCTCGATGTGTACGGGCGGGGGCGTGCCCTCGGCCCCCGCGGCCACGACGACCACCAGATCGTGGACGCTCATCTGGGCCAGGTCCGCCGCAGCCGCCAGGATCCGCTTCGCGTCGCGCGCCGTGCACGGGGTGGCCGCCATCAGCGATCCCACCGCGCGCGCGGCCGGGGTCGGCGCGAGCGGCGGCCGGCCGACGGACTCGACGACCATCGGGGGGTCCTGGGGCAGGTTCGCGGGCATCGCCATGCGAGGTCCCTTCATTCCAAGGCCGCCGGGGCGGCAATGGTTGCGTAGGGAAGGTATTCCCACCCTACTGGCGCCGGGTAGGCGGCACGCAGGGGCCGTGTCAGGGCGCCACTGCCCCGCTCCGACCACCCGCACACCCCCGCCCGCGCGGGACGCGGTGGAAGCCCGCGGCGACCAGCAGTAGCGTGACGGACAGGGGACGACCACGCCGTGCGAGGAGGTGCAGCGGCCATGGCGCGTCTGACGGTCAAGGCGGAGGAGCTGATCGTCCGGCTCTCGTGGTGGGAGAAGCTGGCCGCGCGCCGGGGCAACGTACACCTGCCGCTCCGGGCCGTGGCGAAGGTGGAGGCCGACCCCTCCTGGTGGCGTGTGCTGCGCGGGTCGCCGGGGCGGGGCGTCTGGATTCCGGATGTGCTCTGCCTCGGCGTCCGGGACGTCCCCGAAACTGACGTGACCGAGGCGGAGGGGATCGAGGCCGACGGGACCCGGGCTGAGGCGTCCGGGGCCGGCGCATCCGGGGCGAAGGACTTCGTCGCGCTCCGCCCCCGGCGGGGAGGAGTGGTCAGCGTCGACCTGCGACCGGCGGCTGCTCCGTTCGCCCGCGTCGCCGTGTCCGACCGCATCCCGGACGGTACGGCGGCCACCGTACGCACCGCCCTCAGCCGCTTGCGGGCCGGCTGAACGGTTCGAGCAGCAGGAGGCGCACCCGCCAGCAGTCGTCGGGTGCGCCTCCTCAAGCGAGCTGTGGACGTGATCAGCCTTCGCTGTAGGTCGTCCGCGTCTCGCGCTCTTCCGCCCGGTGCTCGGGGGCGCGGGCGGGGCGCGCTTCGTCGGCGCCGACGCGCTTGTTGCCCTTCGGCGCCGTCTTGGCCTGTCGGCCGGCCCGGTCCTTCGGCGAAGTCTTCTTTGCCACAGCTGCTCACTCCTCGTGAGTCGGGGGGTTGGACATCACCACCGTGGCACCTGCGACTACGAACCGCACGTCGATCAGTCACGCACCGTGATGCCCTGGGTTCGTCCTTCCGCCGCGGCGGTCGGAGGTCCGGACGAATCGGGGGCGGGAGCCCGGTTCCTTCACCCGAAGGTGGGGCCGTGCCGTAGCAGTGGGCGACCGCGTCGGGCGAGGATGCCCGGCATGGCCACAGAACAGGACCTCACCCCGACGCGTTCGACGCGCTCAGTGCGTTCAGCGCCTCTGGTGTTCGGGGCGGGAGCCGTCATCGGGGTGCTGGGCGGGATGATCGGTCTGGGCGGCGCGGAGTTCCGTCTGCCGCTGCTGATCGGCCTGTTCGGCTTCGCCGCGCTCTCCGCGGTCATCCTGAACAAGGCGATGAGCCTGGTGGTGGTCCTGGTCGCGCTGCCCGCCCGCCTGGCCTCGGTGCCCGCCTCCGAGGTGGCGTCGCACTGGCCCGTCGCGGTCAACCTCCTCGCCGGGAGTCTCCTCGGGGCCTGGGCCGGAGCGACATGGGCGGTACGGATGCGCAGCTCCACCCTGCACAAGGTGCTGGCCGGCCTGATGGTGCTCATGGCCGGGGCTCTCCTCGTCTCGCACCTGTCCACCCAGGACACCCTGCCGCTGCCCCTGTGGGCCCAGGTGCCGTGCGGGGTGGCGGCCGGCTTCGGGATCGGGGTGGTCGCGGCGATCATGGGTGTCGCCGGGGGCGAACTCCTGATCCCTACGATCGTGTTGCTGTTCGCGGTGGACATCAAGACGGCGGGCAGCCTCTCGCTGCTGGTGTCCCTGCCGACGATGCTGGTGGCCTTCGCCCGCTACAGCCGTGACGGCAGCTTCGCGGTCCTGCGCGCCAACCGTCGCTTCACCGTGGTCATGATCGCGGGCTCGATCGCCGGGGCGGTACTGGGCGGGCTGCTGCTCGGCGTGTTCCCGGACCTGGTGCTCATCCCCGTACTCGCCGCCGTCCTGCTGGCTTCCGCGGTCAAGCTCGCGCGCCACGGAAGGCCGGCCGCGTCGCCGGCGCCCTGACCGCTCGCGCGACCAGGGCGGCTAAGGTGGGCGCGCGACGACACCGAGCTCGCTCAGGAGGTCATGAGTGGGGCCAGCCGAACCCCTGCCGATACGCGTGCCGGTCGGGGAGGAATCCCCTCGGTGGGCGAGCCGTACCGTCCAGCGCCGGGTCCTGCTGGTGGTCCACAACGTCACCTCCGCCGGGCGCCTGTTGGACCTGCTGCCGCTGTTCCACGACGACTTCCGCGTCCAACTCCTGGTCACCTCGACGGGGTCCTCCGCGTTCCAAGGCGGTGTCCGCGAGCTCTTCGCCGATCTGGAGCTGCCGGTACTGCCCTGGGAACAGGCGCTCGCGACTCCGGTCGATCTCGCGATCTCCGCCAGCTTCGGCGGCGAACTCGCCCATATCCAGGGGAAGTTGTCCGTACTCTCCCACGGTGTCGGATACACTAAGAAACTAGACACGCCGGGAGCCGGGAGCCGGGAGCCGGGAGCCGGGAGCCGGGAGCCGACGTTCGGGCTTTCGCCGGAGTGGCTCCTCGCGGACGACGGCAAGCCGTTCGTGGACGGCTTCGTCCTGTCCCACCCCGAACAGCTGGAGCGCCTGGGCCGGGCCTGCCCCGAAGCGGTGCCTTCCGCTGTCCTCGCCGGCGACCCGTGCTTCGACCGCATGCTCGCGGGCCGTCCGTACCGGGACAGGTTCAGACGCGCCCTGGGCGTCCGAGACGGCCAGCGCCTCGTCGTACTGAACTCCACCTGGAACCCCGAGGGCCTCTTCGGAAGCGGCGGAGGACAGGACACGCTGCCCAGCCTGCTTCCCCGGCTCGCCGCCGAACTCCCGGCCGATGACTACCGGCTGGCCGCCGTGCTCCACCCGAACATCTGGCACGGGCACGGGCCCGGTCAGATCCGGGCCTGGCTCGACCAGGCGCTCCGCGCGGGGCTGACCCTGATCGACCCCGTGCACGCGTGGAGGCAGGCGCTCCTGGCGGCGGACCTCGTCCTCGGGGACTTCGGGGCGGTGACCTACTACGCCGCCGCTCTGGGCACCCCCGTACTGCTCGCGGCGGACGGGCAGGGCAGGCTCGACCCCGAGGCCCCCCTCGCGGAGTTCGTCCGGAGCTCGCCGCGCCTCCTCCCCCACGCCCCCCTGCGCCCGCAGGTGGAGGAGGCGCTGGGCGGACGCCGTCCGGACGCTGGCGCCGCCGCGTTCGTCACCTCGTCTCCGGGCCGGTCGGCCGCGCTGCTGCGGCGGCACTTCTACGCGCTGATGGGCCTCCCCGAGCCCGCCGCTCCGGCGTCCCTGGAGCCGCTGCCGCTCCCTCCGTACAACCCGCCGAGGCCGACGGCTCCGTTGCACGTACGGACACGGGTCCGGGGCACGGACATCACGCTCGAACGCTCCACGGAGCAGCCCTACGACGCGGCCGGTGACACGCACCTCTCGGTGCACGAGGACACCCGTCACCCCGGGGACCTGGAGCTGGCGGACCTGATCACCCGGGCGGGCCGGGCGGACGATCCGCGCCTCGGCGGCCCCGACCTGTGGACCGCGGAGGTGCTGCGGCGGCATCCGCACTGCGCGGCGGCGGCGTATGCGACCGGGCCGGACGCCTGCACCGTACGCGTCCGGGATCGCGGCCTGTACCGGCTGTCCGCCGGCTCCGGAGCGGACGCGGATCCGGCGGCCTACGCGTCCTCGCTGTACGCCTGGCTGGCGAACGGCGGGACGGTCCCGGCGGGGAGCGTCACGCTCCGGGTGCGCACCGCCGCAGGCACGCACCCGGTCGTCGTGGACTCCGTGGACGGCGGGGACTCCGTCGGCTTCGGGGACTTCGTGGTCCGGCCTACTGCCCAGCGGCGGCCTCGCACCGCCGCCGAAGACCCGCCAGGTACCTCAGGTGCGGAGCCGCAGCCGGGGTGAGCAGCGCTTCCGCCTCCGTGATCCTGGTCAGCGCCGCCGTGTCGTCGCCGAGGTCGTGCAGCGTCTCCGCGAGGTCGGTGAGCGCGCGTGCCTGGTTGTACGCCTCCGCCGCGTGCCCTCCCCTGCCCGCGAAGAAGTCCACGGCGCTCTCCAGGCGGCGACGGGACTCGTCCAGCCGCCCGAGCCCTCGCAGGGCCCTGCCCTGGTGGCGCTCGGCCAGGGCGAGGGCCCGCGGGAGGTCCGCCGCGCCCTCCTGGTCCGGGGTGATCCTCCGGTAGATGTGCTCGGCCTCGACGAACCTCTCGTGTGCCTCCTCGTACAGCCATCGGTTGAGGTTCAGCAGGCCGAGCAGTTCCACGGACGATGCCTCGCCCCGCGGGTGTCCCGCCGCGCGCTCGCAGGTGACGGCGGCCCGCGCCGCACGACTCGCCTGTTCCCAGCGGCCCAGTTCGCCCAGGCAGTGGGCCAGTTGGAAGTGGAGCGCGCCCGGCGTCCGCCGGTCCGCGTGGTTCTCCTCGGCGCACCGTGCCGCGACGCGGAGCGCCGGGAGGACCTCGTCCCAGTACCCGGCCTTCAGTTGCAGCGGCCACAGGGCTCGGGCCAGGCGCAGAGCGGTGGTGTACCGGCGGTGCTCCTCGGCCACGGTCACGGCCCGGACCACGTTGGCCACCTCGGCGGCCAGTACGGCGACGCCGTCCGTCTCGTCCCGTGAGGCGTACGGAAGGTCGGGGGCCGGCTCGGTCCGCCAGCTCTGCGGCAGGGCGGCGTGCGCCGCGTGGAGGACCCGGTTCAGGAGGGCGTCGAGCACCCGGACCACGGCGTCCGTGCACTCCTGGGCGCCGTACTCCGAGGCGGCGGCGTCGGCCAACTGGCGCCGGACCTCGGGGCGGAAGCGGTAGCGCGTACCGGGCAGCGCTTCAAGGAGGTGGAGGTCGGCGGCCTCGGCGAGCATCCGGGCCGCCCGCTCCTCGTCGTCGAGGCCCGCGGCGGCGGCCGCGAGCTCGGGGCTGAGGGACGGCCAGGCGCCCAGGGCGGTGAGGCGGCAGAGCCGTAGCGCTTCGGGGGCGAGACGAAGCGAGGCCTGCTCCGCCGCGCCACGCATCGGGTGGTGCCGCCGCCATGCCTCCGCCTCCGGCCCCAGCCCGGGCCCCGGAGCACCATCGACCCCAGCCCCAGCCCCCGCCACGGCCTCGGCCAGCAGGCGGGCCTCCGCGTGCAGGGCGTACGCGTTGCCCTGGCAGCGTTCGAGCAGCCCGGGCAGCCGCGCGTGGGCACGGGCGACGATCTCCGGCCCGGCCACCTTCCGCACCATCTTCTTCGCGTAACGGTCGCTCAGCGGCGCCACGGTGACGCGCTCCGCCTCCAGCAGCAGGGGCGGGCCGGACACGACCACGAGCAGGAGGACATCCGGGGTCGCCGGCACCAGGCCGCGGACCTGGGCGAGCGAGGTGGCGTGGTCGATCACCACCAGCGCCCTGCGTCCGGACGTGAGCCGGCGGTAGAGCCGCTCGCGGCCGGCTTCGGTGGTCGGCGTCTGGTCCGGAGCCACGTCCATCTCGCGGAGCAGCCGCAGCAGGACCGCCGCCGGTTCCGGCCCGCTGTCGCCGGAGGCATCACGCAGGTCGAGGTAGTACTGCCCGTCGGGGAACCGGTCACGGCTCTCGGCAGCGAGGCGGAGCGCCACCGAGGTCGTGCCGCTCCCCGGAGGCCCGGACAGCAGCGCGACCCGAGGCCGCCCCTCCCAGGACCGGGTCGCCTCCCGCATGAGCTGCTTCAGGACCTTCTGCCGGTTGGTGAACGCCCAGGGGGCGGGCGGCATGTCACCACCGGAGGCCGCGGTCACCTGCTCCTGACCGCTCTCCACCAGCAGCGCCCACGCGTCCGCCTGCCGGGGGTCACGGCCAAGCCGCGCGTACAACCGTCCGGCGAGCGCCTGCCGTTCCTCCGCGTCGGCCGGAAGCGGGGTCTCCCGCCCGAGGGTTCTTCTCACCAACGCGCCGGCCGACAGGGTCAGGTTCTTGCCGACCTCCCCGGCGGCCCCGTTCCCCACCCCGATCAGGAACGTGGTGAGTGCGCTGAGCGCCACGACCTCCAACACGTAGGCCCCTTCCCCCTGGTCGCCGATCCGGCTCCGGCCTGACTGCTGTCCCGACTGCCCGGACTGTATCGCCGGGAGTCCGGATCGAGGAAACACCTTGCGGTTCTCGGCAACTGCCGTCTCGGGCACGACACATGCGAGGGGCAGGCGACAGCGCGGCCCGGGGAGGGCGGCCCGGCGCGCGGGCGTACCCCGAATGCGTCAGCTCTCGATACGGCAGGTGGAGTGGAGGACCCGGAAGCGGTCGGGTTCCGCCGGGTCCCGGTCCACGACCTGGATCGGCGCCCCATCCCATTGCCAGGCGCTGATGCCGTGCGTCCGGGTGAACTGGATCGGCCCGCGGGTTCCCTCGACCGCGACGTGCGGCCAGGCCGCGGCGATGCCCGCCCGATCCGAGCCGTGGCGGCGGAGCACGGCGGCCAGGACCACGACCGTGTCGTAGCCCTCGAACGCGACGAAGGAGGGCGGTTCGGCCAGCCGCTCGCGGAGAGTTGTCCCAGCTCGTACGCCAAGGGGGCCGAGGCGCTCGGGCAGATAGCGGAGGAACGGGATCGCGGCGCCGTCGTCGCCCAGCGACGCCGACCATGCGGCGAACTCCGGCTGCCCGGCCGGAGCCCCCATCATGACCTCGGCGAGGCGCTCGTCGGCGCGGACGGCCGTGACGATCGAGAAGGCCGGCTCCGGGAAGCCGACCAACAGGAGCAGGGCTGTCGCGCGGTGGTCGACGAGTGCGTCGCACAGGGCCGTGGGGGTGAGCGCCCGCGCGTCGAGTTCGATGACGGTGCCGCCGCGTGGAGCGAGGTGGTCGCGAAGGATGCGGACCCCTGACGCCCAGTACACACTCGGTTCGGTCGCCACCGCGATCCGGGTGTGGCCCGCCCCGAGGAGGAAGTCGGCGTAGAGCCGCCAGCCGTGCGACTGCGGCGGCGCGAGGCGCGCGACCCATCGCGTCGGCTCCTCGGTGAGTGCGTCGAGGACCGCTGACGAGCAGAGGAACGGCACGCCGAGCTCGTCGGCCTTCGCGGCGGCTGCGCGGGCGACGACGCTGTGATACTCCCCGACGACCGCGGCGACACCCAGGCGCGCCAACTCCTCCACGGCCGCCTCGGCCCGCCGCGGATCAGCGGCGGTGTCCCGGACCACCAGCTCGAGGGGCCTGCCGTCGATCCCGCCGCTGTCGTTGACTTCGGCGACGGCCAGCTCGAGTCCGGCGAGCAGGTGCTGACCCGCCGCGACCCAGCCGGGCCGGCTCAGCGGAACGAGAGCACCGATTCGGACGGTTGACACGTCAGAGGATGCGCATGCGCCAGAGCGCTCGGCTCCGGGTCGCGATGGTGACACGTTCATGCGTTGCTGACGTCCCCCTTTATCCGGTGCACCACGCCGGAGTCTTTGATTAGCTCTCCGGCATGCCCATTGCGATGAACGACACCGTACGCGGCCTGCTGGACGCCCCGCACCCGGCCGTCCTGGTCACCCTCAACCCCGACGGGGGCCCGCAGAGTTCGGTGGTCTGGGTGAGCCGTGACGGTGGCGAGCTGCTGATCTCCACCGAACAGGGCCGGCGCAAGGAGCGGAACATACTCCGCGACCCACGCGTCGGTCTGACCGTCTTCGACCCCGCCGACCCGAACCTGTACGTCGAGATCCGCGGCACGGCCACCGTCACCGTGGACGCGGGCCGCGCGGTGGCCGTACGCATCGCCGAGGAGTACGAGGGCCCGGGCGCCGGCCAGGAGTACCTGGAGGCCCCGCCGGAGGAGATCCGCGTGGTCGTCCGCATCACCCCGACCAAGATCCTCGGCAACGCCACCAAGGCTGTCCAGGGAGAGCAGGGGAGGCCGGGGCGCCCGGTTTCGGTAGTGCGGAACGTGGCGGTCGACTGCGCGGACGCCTACGAGCTGGCCCGGTTCTGGAGCGGTGTGACGGGCCGTCCGTTGCATCCGGATGTCAGGCCGGGTGACCGGGAGACCCAGGTACTCCTCGCGGAGGGCCCGGTGCTGTACTTCAACCAGGTGCCCGAGGCCAAGACGGTCAAGAACCGGATCCATCTGTGTCTGCGGCCCGAGACCTCGCGCGACCAGGAGGTGGACCGTCTCCTTGGCCTCGGTGCCACGTTCGTCGGTGACCACCGGAATCCCGACGGTTCCGGCTGGGCCGTCCTCGCTGATCCCGAAGGCAACGAGTTCTGCGTGCTGCGCAGCGACTCCGACCGCGCCGCCGTGAACGTCTGACGCTGACGCTGACGGGCGGGTTCGTCAGCTCTGGCCGTCCTCGGTCCACGGACGGAGTTTCTCCGGGTTGCGGACCGCCCAGATACGGGCGATGCGACCGCCGGCGAGGCTGAACGCCGCCACGGTCACGGTGACGCCCGCGAGCTGGGCGACGAGGCCGGGTCGGCCGTTGACCGTCCGCTCCAGGAGCGTCAGCCCAGGGGCCTTGTCGGCGATGTGGATCAGGTACTGGGCGATGTGCTCGCTGCCGTCGACCGGGCGGAGGACGGTGCCGACCAGGCCGCCGCCGTCAGCGGTCATGGTGGCGTCCGGGTCGAGCAGCTCGACGAGGGCCGCGATGTCCTTGGCCTCCCACGCCTCTTTGAAGCGCCGCACCAGCCCGGCGTGGCCGGCCTGCCCGGCCTTTCCCGACGCAGGAACCGCAGGCCCCGCCGGAACCTCCGGAGCCTCGGGGACCACCGGCTCCGCGGGACCATGAGCGGCGCGCATACGCCGACGGGCCGAGGTCGCCAGCTGCCGGCAGGCCGCCGGCGTCCGGCCGACGATCTCGGCGACCTCCGCGAAGGGGTACCGGAAGACGTCGTGCAGGATGAACGCCACGCGTTCGGCCGGCGTCATCGACTCCAGTACGACGAGGAAGGCCATGCTCACCGACTCGTCCAAGGTGACCCGGTCGACGGGGTCTGTCGACTCGGCCCCGCCCCCGCCCGACGCCCCGCCGGTCCACTCCGTCCGGTCGGGCAGCGGCTCGGGTATCCACGCGCCGACGTAACGCTCGCGCCGGACCCGCGCGGACCCCAGCAGATCCAGGCAGACGCGGGTGGCCACCGTCGTCAGCCAGGCACCGGGCGACTCGATGGCCTCCTGTCGTGCGCGCGACATCGCGTACCAGCGGGCGTAGGTCTCCTGTACGGCGTCCTCGGCCTCGGCCAGCGAACCGAGCAGCCGGTAGGCGAGGTTGATCAGATGACGCCGCTCACCGACGACCTCGGCGAGGCCCGGCTCGGACCGTTCATGCCCCGACTCGAATGCCGTACTCACGGCCACCTCACATTTCGCGGGCCCACATCGTCGAACCACCGAGACAGTACCGATCCACCGCCGCGAGGCAGAACAGGGGACCGCGTCATGGCCACAGAGACGACGGCAACGACGGCAACGGCAGGCAGACTCACGTTCGTGCAGGTCACGATCGCCCTGCAGACCTTGGCGCTCGCCTTCCAGGCCGCCACCTCCGGCATGCTGCTGTCCTCGGCCCTCGGTGCGGTGCTGCACGACGTCGGATCGCGCGTGATGTACGGCGCGTCGATGCTGTACGTACTCGCCGCGGTCCTGGCGTGGCGACCGGGCGGCGGGTCGCCCCGACCCCTCCTGTACGCGTCGGGCTTCCTCGTACTCGCCTCGCTCCAGGTGGTACTGGGCATCGCCCACATGCCGTCGCTCCATGTCCCCCTGGGCGTCCTGATGTGCACCCTGAGCGTCCTGGCGCTGGCCGGGTCGATATCCCGCCGCCCGTGGAAGACCTCCGACACCCCGACGTAACCGTCACGCGCCTGCCCGCCGGGCAACTCCAGGGGTGGTTCTGTCCGCCGACACACGACGGATCTTCGATCTCTGATCGAAACTCGATCAATCGACGGAACTTCATTGACTCGATGATCGAGCGCACATAGCTTCTGGCGGCACCAGACCCCCAGAAAGGTGTCGCGCATGACCATCGGAGTCTTTCCCGGGCGGCAGGCGGTGGGCCGCGGGCTCATCGCCGCCGCCCTCGCGCTGACCGGCACCCTCGCCCTCACGTCCGTACCCGCTTCGGCCGCGGGGACCACCGTCCACGTCGACTGCTCGCGGCCGACGGCAGGTGACGGCAGTCAGACCGCGCCGTTCAACAGCATCGGCCAGGCCAACGCGCGGACGTACTCCCCCGGCGACACGCTCGCCTTCGCGTCGGGCACCACCTGCACCGGTTCACTCGCCCCCAAGGGCAGCGGCACCGCCTCCGCCCCCATCACCCTCACCCGTTACGGCGTCGGCGCCCTGCCCGTGATCGACGGCGGCGGAGCCCCGAGCGCCGTCTCCCTCACCAACCAGGACCACTGGCGGATCAGCGACCTCAAGCTGACCAACCCCGCCGCCTCCCTCGCCCGACGCACGGGCCTGCGGATCTCGGCCACCGACGGGGTGGCGCACCGCGGTTTCGACATCGCGTACCTCGTCATCGACCGCGTCGCCGGTCAGACGAACAAGAACAGCCCCACCACCGAGGACTTCGTCCAGTCCGCCGGCATCGTCACGGGTGCGAGCGGCGCGAACTCCACCCTCAACGACGTCCACGTCCACCACAACCAGATCAGCAACACGGGAGGCGGCGGCCTCAAGATCCGTGTCGGCGCCATGGCCGTCAAGGGTTCCGGGGTGCTGATCGAGCACAACGCCATCAAGGACGTCGGCGGCGACGGCATCATCGCCAGCTACGCCGACGCGCCGATGATCCAGTACAACAACGCCTCCGGCGTCGGCAACGGCGTGTACCCCTTCTCCGGCGGCAACTTCGCCGGTATCTGGGTGCTCGGCGACCACAACCCGACCATCCAGAAGAACGCCGTGTACGGGATCACCCGGATGTCCGTGGCCGACAGCCAGGCGTTCGACTGCGACTGGGGGAACACCGGCACCTGCACGATCCAGTACAACTTCAGCCGCGACAACATCGGCGGCTTCTTCCTCGACTGCGACGGGTGCGGCACCATCGGGGGCGCCAAGCAGATCATCCGCTACAACATCTCCGAGAACGACTGCCGTATGAGCAGCGTCAGCGCCGGCCGTTCCGCGCTGCACATGTACAACAACGTCTTCTACTGCACGGACAGGAAGTTCGCCATCACCCTGCCCGACGAGAGCGTCGTCGAGAACAACATCTGGGTGGGTACGAGCGACTCCCGACTGCCCACGGGGCCCGGGGTCTCCTGGCTGTGGAACGTCTTCCAGGGCGTGCCCAGGCCGACCGCGAACGGCATCGTCGGCGATCCGCACTTCGTGAACCCCGGCGCGGGTGGCGACACGATCCACTCCGTCGACGGCTACAAGTTGCGGTCGACGTCCCCCGCTCTGAACAACGGCTCCGTCATCAGCGGCAACGGAGGCCGCGACTACTGGGCCAACCCGGTGTCCGCGACGGCGAAGCCCCACCGCGGCGCGTACACCGGCCCCGGGCTGTAGGGCCCGTCGCCCTTGGCGGCAGGCAGGCCCGCGGAGACCTGCCTGCCGCAGAGGGTCCCCCACTGTCGAACGGAGCGGCTCAGTCCCACTGCTCGTCGCTGAGGGAGGTCACCGGCTGCGGCTTTCCGATGACCGCGAGGGCGATGAAGAAGTTGATCTGGCCGATCGCGATGGTGAGGGTGGCCAGCGCCTTGTCGTCGTAGTGCTTGGCCACCTCTGCGTACAGCTCGTCGGAGACGCGCTCCCTGCCGTGCGGGGCCGGCTGGAGGGTGGCCTCCACCAGGGCGAGGGCGGCGCGCTCGGCGTCGGTGAAGTACGGGGCGTCCTGCCAGGAGGAGACGGCGGTGATGCGCTCCTCGGTCTCGCCGGCCTTGCGGAGGAACGCGGTGTTCAGGATGGTCAGGTAGGTGTTGTGGACGATCTGACCGGCGCGGAGATGGACGAGGTTCATCGTGGTGCGCGGCACCGAGCGGTTGCCGGTGGCCCGGAAGAGGGCGGCGCTGACGTCGCTCAGCTCGGGGACGAACTCGCCGGGGTTGGGCATCCGGGAGATCGAGGGGTTCGTCATGGCTGCTCTCCTTGTGTGTCGCCGCGTCGGCTCCGTGTCGCCGTGAGCGGTTCCGTATCGCCGTGGTCGGCGTCTTCACAGCACTGACGGACCGGCCGACGGCGATGTGACAGCAATCCGGAAAAAGATTCCGCGCGGTGGGCACCGCAGGCTCGCCGCAACCTCCACCTCCCCTCGCCGATCGGCACCCGGGCTCGGCCGAACGGCTGAGATATGCCTGATTTGGCATCAATTGCTCCCTCGACGCGTGTCGTTGCCGACAAGGCGATCGAGTTTGCGTTTCGCTCAAGCGTTCTGGAACCCTCCGTTCGACCTGTCTGAAAACACCTGAGCACATGGACAACGGAGGCAACCTCATATGCCCACTAGGCGTATCCGACGCGCTTGGCTGACGGCGGCTGCCGCGGCCTCGCTCGCGGTCACCGGCCTCGCGGCCCCGGCCCAGGCGGAGGACGTTCCGCCGGGCGCCCCGGAGACCTGGGTCCAGGAGCCCCGTACGACCGAGGGCACCACCCCGCCGTTCACGGCCAACGCCTGGACCTCCCCCGGTGGCCCGGCCTCTCCCGGCGACTTCACGATGGCGCCCGGCGCGCTGAACGCCGAGACCACCACGCGGGTCGCCCGCCTGGACTCGGTGCTGCCCAAGTCGGGCGTGCAGAACCTGCTGGCCGGCGCCAACCGCACCGCCGAGCCCTGGTGTTCCCGCGATTCGTTCGGCACCGCCCCGAACCCCGACATCAAGTACTGCCTGCAGAGCGACGACTCCGTCTCGCGCGAGTGGGTCCCCCAGGGCATCACCGGCGTCTCCGACGCCAAGGACAACGAGCTGTGGGGCGACGCGGGCAACATCCAGCTGTTCGCCTCGTACGACGGCTGGGACCCGGGCCGCGAGACCGACCCGAACCCGGCGACCGGCGACTGCACCACCGCCGAGCTGGAGGCGAACGACGCCTGCAACCAGAAGGGCGTCCGCATCACCTTCATGCAGAGCCGGACCAACCCGGCCACCGGCAGCCCCGAGGTCAAGTACCGGCACGTGCTGCTGGGCTGGACGTACGTGAACTCGGCCGACCACGTGTCCTTCGACGGACTGCACGCGGCCGAGTACCCGATCCAGAAGGGCGTCCACGCCGGCGGGATCGTCTGGTACGGCAACTACCTCTACGTCGCGGACACCCGCAACGGCCTGCGCGTCTTCGACATGCGCTACATCATGGACCTGGACCCGGACGGCGACCCCACCACGCACGACGCGATGGGGACCGACACCGACGGCGTGAAGACCACCTCCAACGTCGAGGTCAAGACGAAGGTCGGCCGCCACAACAACGTCTGGTACAGCTTCGGCTACCGCTATGTGATGCCGCAGGTCGCCGCGTGGAAGTTCAAGGCGACGCAGAGCAACCCCAAGGGTTCGTACGCCTGCGTCTCCACCGGCGCCCCGAAGGCCTCCCACATCTCGCTGGACCGCAGCACGACCCCCGACCGCCTGCTCATGGGTGAGTACTGCCGACCGGAGAGCGGCTACCCGTCGACCGGCCGCATCGCCTCGTTCCCGGTCGCGGCCCTCGAGGGTCGCTCGGCGGACGTGACCGCCGAAGGATGGGCCAACTACCTGCCCCTGGCCAACGGTGGCGCGCAGGGCGCGGCGGCGCACGGGGGCACGCTGTACGTGAACGAGTCGAAGGGCACGGACGAGCCGGGCAACCTCTGGCGCTACACGTGGAGCAACGGCCAGCTGGTCCAGGACGGCCAGGCCGTCAAGACCGCCCGCGGCGCCGAGGACCTCTACGTCGAGCGGGGTACGGGCCGGCTGTGGTCCCTCTCCGAGCACCGCCCGGGAGTGGCGGCGGACTGCACGGCGAACCGGGACACCGCTGATCCGGTGGGCACGGACTACTGCCAGCGCGTGCTCTACGGACACAAGCTGAGCTGGCTCGACGGCCAGCCGTAGCCGAGGAGGGGCGTCCCCGCCGCCGTCGGAGCCGTATCCGCGCGACGAGGGCGCCCCGATCACGTATCTGAACAAGAGTCACGGACGTAGCCATTGACGTGTCCAGGAGGACAGCCCTAGCGTCTCGGGAAAGCGCTTTCTCGTCCAGCCCCCGGAACGCCCTCCCTCCCCCTCCTGGAGACCTCAGATGCACCTGCGATCCGTCACAGCCTGCGTCAGCCTGCTGGCGGGCACGCTCGCCGCCCTGTCCGTGAGCCCGGCCCACGCCGCCACCGCCCTGTACGAGGCCGAGGCCTCCCCCGCCGTCTGCAGCGGCACCATCGACTCCGACTGGTCCGGCTACACCGGCGGCGGCTTCTGCAACGGCACCAACGCCACCGGCGCCTACGCGCAGTTCACGGTGAACGCCCCCGCCGCCGGAACGGCCACGCTCGCCGTCCGGTTCGCCAACGGGACGACCACCCCGCGTCCGACCGGCCTGGTCGTCAACGGATCCACCGTGCAGACGCCGACGTTCGAGGGCACCGGCACCTGGTCCGCCTGGACCACCAAGACCCTGACCGTGACGCTCAACGCGGGCAGCAACACCATCCGCCTCAACCCCACCACCGCCGCGGGGCTGCCCAACATCGACTCGCTGAACGTCACGACGGGCGACGCCCCGCCGCCGGCGGCCGGCGCACTGTACGTCGCTCCGAACGGCACGGACAGCGCGTCCGGAACGCAGTCGAACCCCACCACGCTGACCTCCGCGATCAGCCGCATCGCCCCCGGCGGGACGATCTACCTCCGGGGCGGCACGTACCGCCACTCCACGACGATCACCGTCCCGCCCGGCAACAACGGCACCGCGAGCGCACGCAAGAAGCTGTCCGCCTACCCCGGCGAGACCCCGGTGCTGAACTTCTCGGCCATGACCGAGGACCCGGCCAACCGCGGCCTGGCCCTCAACGGCTCGTACTGGCACGTCAACGGCGTCGTCGTCGAGCGGGCCGGCGACAACGGGATCTTCGTCGGCGGCAGCGACAACGTCATCGAACGCACGGTGACGCGCTTCAACCGCGACACCGGACTCCAGCTCTCCCGCATCGCCTCCACCACGCCCCGCGAGCAGTGGCCGTCGAACAACCTCGTCCTGAGCGCGGAGTCGCACGACAACGCCGACTCCGACGGCGAGGACGCGGACGGCTTCGCCGCGAAGCTCACCGTCGGCGGCGGGAACGTCTTCCGCTACGCCGTGGCCCACCACAACATCGACGACGGCTGGGACCTGTACACCAAGACCGACACCGGCCCCATCGGGACGGTGACGATCGAGGACTCCCTCGCGTACGACAACGGCACCCTCAGCGACGGCTCCCAGGCCGGCGCCGGCGACCGCAACGGCTTCAAGCTCGGCGGTGAGGACATCGCGGTCGACCACGTGGTCCGGCGTACGATCGCCTACCGCAACGGCAAGCACGGCTTCACGTACAACAGCAACCCGGGCAGGATGACGGTCACCGGCAACATCAGCGTCGACAACGCCCAGCGCAACTTCTCGTTCGACGCGGGAACTTCGGTGTTCCGGAGCAACACCTCCTGCCGCGCCGGCAGCGGGACGAACGACCGGACCATCGGTGACGTCGACACCTCGAACCAGTTCTGGTCCGGCACGAACGGCGCCCGCTGCTCCTCGTACACCGGATCCCTGAGCTGGTCCTACGCCTCGGACGGCCGCCTCGTCACGGCCTTCGGCGGCCGTACGGTCACCTGGTGAGCCCGCCGGAAGGCTACTCGTTGACGGTGAAGCCGTGGTCCTTGCCGTACGTGACGCTGGCGTCCTGCCAGGCCTTGAGGCCGTCGGCGAGTGTGGTCGGGGTGACGTACGCCTTGCCGGCGGTGTCGTTGAAGATCGAGTTCGCGTACACCTGGAAGGGCAGGTAGGACCAGTCGGCGCCGACATTGCGGGCGGACTCGGCGAAGATCCGGTTGGCCTGCTGGCCGCCGAAGTAGGGGAACTTGGTGTCGAGGAACGCCTTCGACTCCAGGTCCGTGCGGGTGGCGGGGAAGGCGCCCTGGGCGACCCGGGTGCTCGCGCCGGCGCCGGTGGTGGCGAACTCGGTGAAGGCGTAGGCCAGTTCCTTGTTCATGGCGGCCTTCGGGACGGCGAGCGAACTGCCGCCGTTCTCGGCGGTGGTCTTCTCGCCCTTCGTCCACTGCGGCAGCGGGGCGACCCGCCAGTCGCCCGAGGCGGAGGCGACACCCGAGGTGAGGTTGGCGGGCATCCAGGCACCGATGGAGAGGGTGGCGATGGAGCCGTCCGCCAGACCCTTGTACCAGGCGTCGCTCCACGTACTGATCGGCGCGACGAGCTTCTCGTCGAGGAGCTTCTGCCAGGTGGCGGTGTACTTCCTGGTGCCCTCGTCATCGAAGTCCACGGTGACGTCGGTGCCGTCGGTACGGTACGGACGGCCGCCGGCCTGCCAGATCAAACTGGTCGTGGCACCGGCGTCACCGGTGTCGTTCGTGATGAAGATCTTCGGGTCGGCCTTGTGGAGGGTACGGGCCGCCTCCACGTACTCGTCCCAGGTCGTCGGCACCTTGACGCCGTGCTTGTCGAAGACCTTCTTGTTGTAGAAGAACGCCATCGGACCCGAGTCCATCGGCAGGGCGTAGACCGCCTTGTCGCCGGTGACGGCGTCCCACGTGCCGGAGGTGAAGCTCGTACCCCACCGCTGGGCGCCGTAGGGGGAGAGGTCCTCCACGGACTTGTCGATCGTGAACTGGCCAAGCGCGTAGTACTCGATCTGCGCCACGTCGGGGGCACCGTTGCCGGCCGCGATCGCGTTCTGCAGAGGCATGTACTGCTTGTCGCCCGTGCCCGCGTTGACCAGCTCGATGTCGACCTTCGGGTACTTCTTCTCGAAGTCCTCCGCCACCTTCTTCAGCGTGGGCTCCCACGCCCACACCGTCACCTTTCCGCCCCTCTCCAGCGCGGCGTTGATGTCCATCGGCGAGGCGCTGACAGCGCCGGTGTCCTCGGTGTCGGAGCCGCAGGCCGTGGCGGTCAGCGAGAGCGCGGCGAGAACGGCGAGCGGGCCGAGCAGTCCGCGGAGGGTGAGCGTACGCATGGGAGGTGCTCCTCTGTTCCAGCTCGCGAACCTGGAGGACCCCGTCAGTGGCGCTGCCGTCGTCTCCGCGTTCATGCCTTCAGGATGGGCCGCCACGGGGTGCTCAGCATGTCGTGAGGCGGCCGGACAGGCGCGCCTCGTGCCCGCGGTCAGGCGGTCTAGGCGCCTCCGTCTCCGGCGTCCGTCTCCGTCGGAGGAATGACGGCCGCGGACAGGGGCAGCCGGGGTGTGAGACCCCTGTGGAATCGAACAAGGAGAGCCTGATGCAGAGCACGCCCGAGCCGGAGCTTCCCGACCCCGTCCCGGCGACTCGCGACGCCGTCACGCCGGACTTGCCCGCGCCGGGCCCGGACGCCCCGGACCTCCAGGGCGCAGGAGGCAACCGGCCCCCCACCGATGAAGAAGGCGACAAGGACGGCGAGCAGCGGGAGGACGCAGAAGAACATGGCAAGGGCCGCCCCGCCGCCGGCCCGGGTACTCCGGCACCCCAGGAGCAGACCGACTAGAACCGCTCCCGGCCGAACGTCATCCGGCGGAGGCGCTCCTGCTGAACCAGCCCCTGAACATCGGCGCCTCTGCCACGGCCCCGGCATGCCTGCCGGTACCGGCTGCGGCAGCGGGCCGCTCGGCCCTCGCCAGGAGCTTCTCCGCCTCCGCCCGCCAGGCCGCCGCGTCCGCACGGGGCGGCGGCAGGTACGGGCCCCGCTCCGGCGCCTCGGCGGCGGCGCCGAAGAAGTCGCCGCCCTTGCGCTTGAAGTCGTCCGTGCCCCACGAACGGCCGGAGCCGTGCCGAGGGGCCTTCTGGAGGTGGGGAATGTGCTTGGCGCAGTGGATGTACGCCTCCTCGACGGCGACCACCACCCACACCAGGGCCCGGCGGCCGGGCACCGGGTCGACCGGGAGCCCGGAGTGGACGCGGCGCATCTCGTCGTCGGCCACGACCACGGCACGGCCGTTGACGTGCAGGCCGATGCGGTCGCGGAGGAAGTCGACCATGAGGATGCCGACGTGCGGGTTCTCCTCGATGTTGCCGAGGCTGGCGTGGACGCCGTTGCCCCGGTACTCGGGGTAGGCGAGCGTCTCGTCGTCCAGGACGTGGAGAAAGCCGGGCGGGCCGGCCCGGAAGGTGTTGTCGCACTCGCCGTGCCGGTCGGCGGTGGCCAGGAAGAACATCTCCTGCCGGGCGACGAACTCCCGCATCCGTGGATTCAGCCGGTCGAGGACCTGGTCGGCGTAGAAGCGGTCGGCGCGCTCCGCGGTGCCCAGACGCTGCTGGACCTGGTGCTCGCCGTCGCTGCCCGGCCGGTGGATGCGCAGCGAGTTCTCCCGCCGCTGCCCGGCTTCCTGTTCGAACGTACTCACGTCGTCGCCCCGACCAGTTCCTCGATGGAGTCGTGTCGTATGCGGTGGGCGGGGATGCCCATGCCCACGAGGGAATCGACGCTGCGGCGGATCATGCCCGGCGGGCCCGACAGGTAGGCGTCGTAGGTGTGCCAGGGGCCGAACTCCCGTACGGCCTCCGGGATGCCGCCCGACAGCAGGCCGACGGGACCGTCGTCCACGACGGGGCGGACCGAGAGCCAGGGGTGCGACTGCTGGAGCCTCAGCATGGTGTCGATGTCGTACAGGTCGTCGTTGCGGCGGGCGCCGTAGAACACGTCGACGGTGCGGCGCCGGCCGTGCCGGGCCACGTCCTCCACCAGGGCCTTGATGGGCGCTATGCCGGTGCCGCCGCCGAGGCAGAGCAGTCCGCTGTCGGCGGTGTGGTCCACCGTCATGGAACCGGCCGGGGGACCGAGACGGATGACGTCCCCCGGGCGGGCCTGGTGCACAAGCGCGTTGGAGACCCAACCCGCCGGTACGGCCTTGACGTGGAAGGAGAGCAGTCCGTCGGAGCGCGGGGCGGAGGCGAACGAGTAGTGCCGCCAGACCCGCGGCCACCAGGGAGTCTCCAGGGTGGCGAACTGCCCGGCGAGGAAGGGGTACGGCTGGTCGGGCCGGACCGTGACGATCGCGATGTCCCGCGTACGCATCTCATGGCCGACCACCTCCGCCTGCCACCAGGCCGGCGCACGCAGTTCGTCCTCGGTCGCCGCGTCGATCATGATCTGGGAGATCGTGGTGTACGCGCCGACCCACGCGGCTTCGGCCCTCGGCCCCCAGCTGGACGGGGCGTAGCGGGTGAGGGCGCCGATCAGCGCCTCGCCGACGGCCGGATAGTGCTCGGGGAGCGTGCCGTACTTCCTGTGACCGCGGCCGAGGTGGGTCAGGTACGTGGTCAGGGTCGCGGTGTCGTCGGCGTGGGTCGCGGCCGTGAGCAGCGCCTTGAACAGCCGGTCGCGCTGGGTGTCCATCGCGGCGGGGAAGAGCGCCCGAAGCTCGGGGTGGCGCAGGAAGAGGAGCGCGTAGAAGTACGAGGTCACCTTGTCGGCGATGGGCTCGATCTCGGCCATGGTGCGGCGCAGGAGCGCGGCGTCGGACGTGTCCTCGGGCTTCGGCCGGGGGCCGCTCTCCTGGCGTACGGCCCCGGGGTCGAACGCGGGGGCCTCCGGGCGCGTCGGCTGCCGGACCGCGGCCGCCGGCTCCCCCGGACTGCGCCCGAACCAGCCCCCGGCTCCGGCTCCGGATCTGTCGCCGGATCTCTCGCCACCGGCCGAGGGGTTCGTCGGAACTGCCATCGGTCTGCCTCGCCTCGAACGTCTTCGATCGGTCTCCGCACGCGGGTCCGCGTGTGCCCGGCTTCCCTCTCTCCGCGGATTTCCCGCCTATTCACCCTGGCCCCGCAAAACTGTCGGCACTCGTCACCGACGGCGGAGGACGTTCACCTGGACGAGTGGACGGGCCCGACCATACCTCGCCTGTCTTGCTCGCAGGTGACGCCTGCCTCGGCGTCCGACGCGGCCATGGATGCGCTGGTCAGACCTCGGTTACCAACGAGTCAGGCCGATGCGCGGAGCCGATTCCTCCGCCTTGGGGCCGACGCACCGACCGAAAACTCACGGGGTGATCAAAATTTCTCCACATCTCCCCCGGCCCTTCAGACGGGCCGCCGGGGCCGCCGTGGGGCGGGCGGGAGCTTGGGCGGCGACGACGGCCGGCGCGGAGGCGTCCGAGAGGCGATATCCGGCCGGGCGGCGGGCATCAATAGGCTGCACCCATGCCTGACATGTTGAGTTCAACGAAGACTGCCGCCGCCCTGCGCAGAGCGGCACGCGTCTCCGCCGAGTCGCTACTGGTCCTGGTGATGGCGGCGGTGGCCCTGTGGATCCTGGGCCGTATGTGGTCGGTCGTGTGGCCGCTCATAGTGGCCCTGTTCCTCACCACCATGACCTGGCCGCTCACCCGCTTTCTGCGCCGGCTCGGGTGGGCACCCGCCCTGGCCGCGGCCGTGGTCACGGTCCTCTTCCTCGGCGTGCTCGCCGGCATCGTCGCGCTGATCGCGGTGCCGGTCGCGGCCCAGTCCGGAGAGCTCGCCGACGGCGTGGTCGAAGGCATGCAGAAGGTACGGGAGTGGGCCGCCGGGCCGCCCCTGAACATCGGGGACGACCAGATCTCCGGCGCCTTCGACGCCGCGATCGCCCGCATCCAGGACAGTGTCGGCAGCATGGTCACCACCGTCGTCTCGGGCGTGGGCACCGTGTTCAACGGTCTCGTCACGGCCGTCCTGGCGCTCTTCCTGATGTTCTTCTTCCTCAAGGACGGGCCGCGTTTCCTGCCGTGGCTCACCCGCCAGCTCCCCGGTCGCCTGGCCGTCGACGTCCCCGTCGTCGCCGAGCGCGGCTGGGAGACCCTGGGGGCGTTCGTGCGCTCGCAGGCGTTCGTCGGCCTGCTCGACGCCGTCTTCATCGGCCTGGGCCTGTGGTTCCTCGACGTCCCCCTGGTGCTTCCCCTGGCCGTGCTGACCTTCGTCTCCGCCTTCGTCCCCATCGTGGGAGCACTCTTCGCCGGCCTGGTCGCGGTCCTCATCGCGCTGGTGTCGAACGGTCTGACCGACGCGCTGCTGGTACTGGCGATCATCGTCGTGGTGCAGCAGCTGGAGGGCAACGTGTTCCAGCCCATGATCCAGAGCCGCGGCCTCGGCCTGCACGCGGCGGTCGTCCTGCTCGCCGTGACGCTGGGCGGCAGCCTGGCCGGCATCGTGGGCAGCCTCCTCGCGGTACCCGCGGCCGCGCTGATCTCGGTGATCTGGAACTACCTGCGCGAGCAGCTCGCCACCCACCAGCAGGAACCGGACGCCGACGAGCCGCACACCGTAACCGCCGCGCCGTAGGAGTTCCGTCCCGCCGGGCGCCGTTCGACCGGCCCGCGAAAAAGACCCGCGAAAAAGTCCTCTGCGGGTCGTACGACGGTGGGTTACGATCCCGGAGATGATGAACTTCTCCTCGTACCGATTGGGGGACTCGTTCGCTCAAGGTGAGTGCTGATGGCACATCACTTCGCGAACGGGATCCCGACCCACCTGTTGATGTGGCAGCGCGTGCGCGAGTACGCCGTGCCACCGTCCATGATCGAGACCGCGACCGCACGGCGTGCGGCCGGTGACTGGGCGGGGGCTTGCTCCGCTGCCCGGATCGACGTCGATTTCGATCTGCGCGCCGTGGCCGACCGCCACGGCACATCGCTCGCCGCCCGGCTCCGTGCCGACCTGCGTCGTCTGGCACCGGATCTGCTCCGCTGGCACATGCCCCGGATCGCCCCGGACGGACGGCTCCGCCCCGGCCTCACCCTGACCCTGGCTCGTTACGGGGCTTTCGGCGCCGCGCCGCTGAGTCTGGTGGTGCGGACACCTCCGGCCTGGGCGGATGCCGGGCAGCGGATGTCGCTCGCCGTGTGGGAGGGGCACGGAGGCAAGGCCCCCGGAAGCCCTCCCCACACCCGCCCGCATCCGCATCCGCATCCGCATCCGCACCCCGACCGGCGTTTCCGGTTCGACCTCCACCGGCATCTCTGGGACGCCGGAGGGAGCGGCGACCTGGCGCGGCGGTGTGGTGCGGACAGGCCACCGTCTCCGCCGGACCGGAGCTCACCAGCCGTTCAGGGCACCCCGTGGGCGGTCGCGAGGTGGGCCGCCGAGGCGGAGTCGCTGTTGCGGGCCGAGGGGCTCCCCCCTCGCGGGGCCTTCACCGTACGGCTCGGTGCGGGACGACGTGCCGTGCTCGAACTCGTCGCTCCCGACGACAGCCACGCCCCGACCGTCGAACCGCTGCGGAAGCCGTTGCCGGCGCAGGAGGTGGCGGCGCTGCCGGTGCTTCCGGAAGCAGCAGCCCGGACCCTTCCCGACCTGGAGCTGCTGCGCGCGGGGCTGATCACGGCGGAGCGGCTGCATTCTCTCGTCGCGGGGTCTCTGGCGGCGTACGTCCCCGAAGTGGCGCCCGGTCTCGACTCGGCGTCCGGACCCGGCCCCGGACCCGCGCACGGTGATCCGCACCGGGTGGAGTGCAGGGGCGAGATCCACCGGGTCGCGCTGAGGGACGGGGTGTTGTCGGCGATCGACCACGACCGGGCCACTCTGCGCCGGGAGGAGCTCCTTGTCGCCCTCGGCGGGCCGTCACTGCCCTGCCTGCGGGCGATCGATGCGGTGCACCGCACCCCTGAGACCCTGCCCGCGGTGCGAGAGCGGCTGGCGCACGGTGACGTCTCAGGGGCACTGGCCGTCGTCACGGCGCTCCTCGGCCCTGACGCGGTCCTGCGTGACGGTCCGCTCCGGGAGGAGCTGATGTCCGCCGCGGCCCGCCGCATCGACCACGGCCTCTTCCGCGCGGGGCTGGACGCCGGCCACCCCGCCGCCGGCCGGCGTCCCGACGCGGCGGACGGCACGGCCGGTTCGGGCTCCGGGACCCCGTACGCGAACCGCCGCCCCCGGCTCGACCGCAGTACCCCTCTCCTCACGCGCCGCAAGCGAACCAGCCTGGCCCGGCCCCGGAACGGCCTGTCGCGCTGACCGGCCCACCCCGCTGACCGGCTCCACCTCCTCGACTCCCCTGCCCGAGCGCGCATCGGGCGCGCATCGGGCGCGCATAGAGCACCTCCGTATCCCACGACATCCGGGACGGGCCCCCCGTCCCCTCATTCCCCTCAGGTGATGCCCATGACGTCCAGCACCCTCATGCCCTTCCCCCTCTCCGCCGACGCTCCCGATGTCGGTGCGGGTACCCGCCTCGCCCTTGCCGACGACCTCCTCGCACTCCTGCGCACGACGACCACCGAGCCGCGCCCCGACGAGCAGCTCGAAGCGCTCACTCTGGCCGTCGCCGCCGACCTGCCCGTACTGCTCTGGGGCGAGCCCGGCATCGGCAAGACGGCGGCCCTGACCCAGCTCGCCGCCTCCCTCGACCTGCCGCTGACGACCGTCATCGCCAGCGTCCACGAGCCGTCGGACTTCTCCGGGCTGCCGATCGTGGGCGACGACCCGGCGGTACGGGGAGTTCCCATGGCGCCACCGCAGTGGGCCGTGGAACTCGTACGTGCCGGGCGGGGCCTCCTGTTCCTGGACGAACTCTCCACCGCCACCCCCGCCGTGCAGGCCGCACTGCTCCGGGTCGTCCTGGAGCGGAGGGTCGGCGAGCTGCAACTGCCCCCGGGGGTAAGGATCGTGGCCGCTGCCAATCCGCGGGCGTCGGCGGCGGACGGGTGGGAACTGAGCCCGCCCCTGGCCAACCGGTTCGTGCATCTGTACTGGGTGCACGACCGGGAGGTGGTGGTACGCGGCCTCGGCGGGGTCTGGCCACGGGCCGAGCTGCCCCGGCTGGCCCCGGAGCGGCTGCCGGAGGCGGTGGCCTCGGCGCGCCGCGCGGTCTGTGGCTTCCTGCACGCCCGGCCGACGCTGATCCATCGGCTCCCGACCACGGAGACACGGCGCGGGGGCGCCTGGCCCTCGCCCCGGAGCTGGGAGGCAGCCCTGACCCTGCTGGCCTTCGGAACGGCCGCCTCCGTCTCGCGGGAGGTGCTGGCGCTCCTGGTGCGGGGCGCGGTGGGGGACGGCGCGGGGCTCGAACTCCTCGCCCACCTCGACCGGATGGACCTGCCGGACCCCGAATCGCTGCTGGCCGATCCGGGCTCCGCCGAACTGCCGGAGCGCGGGGATCTGCGCCAAGCGGCGCTGGAGGCGGTGGTGGCCGCCGTGGGGGCGCGGCCGGAGCGGGAGCGGTGGGAGGCGGGCTGGGCCGTACTCGTCCGGGCGCTGGAGACGGGCGCCCCGGACCTCCTCGTCGCCCCGGCGACAGCACTGGCCGCGCTGCGGCGCGACGACTGGGAGATCCCGGAGGCGGTGGAACGGCTCGCCAGGGTGGTCGGTCTCGCCCGGCGTGCCGACCGGTCGGTGGAACGTGCCGCGGCGGCGGCCGACGCCGGGCGTGGGGCGGGGGCGCGCCGATGACGGGGGCCGCGCGGTCCTCGGCGCCGTACCGGAAGTCCCCGTCACCGCTACCGCGCCCGATGGCCCCTCCCCCGCCGCCCCGCCCGGTGCGGGCCGCCGTACCGGCGCCGCCCACCGGCTCCGGCAGGCGGAGCGGACCGCCCGGACTCCCCCTGGACATGGAGAAGTTGCTGGCCGCCCGGCTGCACGCGGTGAAGGTCCGCCCCTATCTGGCGGGCGCGCTCTTCGCACTGCACGTGGTGGAGGACCGGTCGGTGCCGACGATGGCGGTGGACGCGTACTGGCGCTGCTACGTCTCCCCGGCTTTCGTGGCGTCGACTCCGGTGGAGGAGCTGGCGGGCGTCTGGGTGCACGAGGTCTCCCACCTGCTGCGGGACCACCACGGGCGGGGGGAGCGGTACGCGAAGGAGTACGGCGAACACGGGCCGGGCGAGCGGCTGCGGCGTAACATCGCCGCCGACTTCGAGATCAACGACGACATCTACGGCGACGGTCTGCCCCGGCCGGCGGGGGCGGTGCTGCCGTCGCTGCTGCGGCTGCCCGAAGGGCAGTTGATGGAGGAGTACCTGCGGACGGCGTCGATGTCCGGGCTCGCCGCCGACCTGGCCTGGCTGGACTGCGGCAGTGGCGCCGACGGCCACGCCCGGCCGTGGGAGCTGGGGCCCGACGGAGCACACGGGCTGAGCAGGCAGCAGCAGGACGCCGTCCGCTTCCGGGTCGCGGAGGGGATCAAGGGCCGGCCCGGTGACTCGCCGGAGGGGTGGCGGCGGTGGGCGGAGGAGGCGTTCCATCCGCCGCAGCCGTGGCGGAGTCTGCTGGGGGCCGCGATCCGTTCGGCCGCGGGAGCGCCGGGGACGGGTGAGAACCACAGCTACCGGCGCCCGTCCCGGCGCTCGGCCAGTGTGCCGGGGGTGGTGCTGCCGAGCCTACGCCGTACGCCGCCCAGGGTGTGCGTGGTCATCGACACCTCCGGATCCGTGAGCGACGCCGAGCTGGGCAGCGCGCTCCTTGAGGTGGCGGCGATCTCACGGGCGGTAGGTGGGCGGCGCGACCTGGTCTCGGTGATCTCCTGCGACGCGGCGGCCGGTGTCGCCGTGCCGCTCTGCCGGGCGGAGAACATCGAACTGATCGGTGGGGGCGGAACGGACCTGTGCTCAGGTTTCGCCCAGGCACTCCGCGCCCGGCCGCGCCCGGACGTCATCGTCGCCCTGACGGACGGCCAGACGCCGTGGCCGTCGGCGCAGCCGCCCTGCCGCACCGTCGTGGGTCTCTTCCCCCGCCCCGCCCGTGCCTTGGACGAGGAGGACCCCGACTACGTCCCCGACACGCCTCCCGCCTGGGCGCGTGTCGTCACCATCGGCTGAGCCGGTACGGCGGACAGCCCGGCGGTCCCGCAGGAGGCGCTGGTTCGCCGACGCGGGCCGCCGCAAGTCCCCTGAAGGGTGATCGGCCTGTTCGAGCAACCCGATGGCCCTGCTCGTCAAGGCACGCCTGCCCTCTCACACGTACCCGAACATTTGTCCCGGATCTGCCCCCTCATGCCCCGTAACGGGTGAAGGAGACGGCCGTTTTACGAGCACACACGTACCCATCGAGCCCATCCGGAGGCCTCCATGCATCCCGTGCCGCTGACCACCGAGTACGCCTCCGGATTCGAACGACGGCGGTCCTGTACGCCCACATGCGGGCCCTCCCCGCGTCCGGCAACCTCCGCGGCGGCCTCCGGCGCGAGGTGGGCGGCGTGAGCGGGTACGACAACGAGGAGGCCCTCGGAAGCACGGTCCCCGGCCCCCGGGCCGCCCCGCTCACCGCGCCGCCCCGGACCCTTCCCGTCGGTTCCGAGGACGGGGACATGACCGAGGAGATGGAGGAGGCGTACTGGTCCGTCCACGACGGTGCCGCCGCGCGTGCGACCGTACGGCAGGTCCTGGTACGACTGCCGCGGATCACGGGACGGATCGGGCAGCTCGCGTGGCGGGCCGACCGCCCGGCGACGGTCGCCGTCGTCGTGTGCCAGTTGGGCTCCGCGGCCATGAGCGCGCTCGGGCTGATCGCCTCGGTCGCGGTGCTGCACGAGCTCTTCGCCCAGGGCCCCACCCCCGACCGGGTGCGCGCCGCCGTCCCGCAGATCCTGCTCGTCGTCGGATTCATCGCCGCGCGGGCCCTGCTGGAGGCGGCGGTCGCCGTGGCGCAGGCCCGGGTGACACCCAAGATCCGTACCGCCCTCGAAAGCGAGTTCTTCCAACTGACCGCGCACGTACGCCTGGAGGCGGTGGAGGACCCGGACTGGCACGACGAGGTCTACCGTGCCAACGACCGGGGGCTGTTCTACGCCCGGCAGATCGTCGGCCAGGTGGTGTCCCTCGCCTCCGCCGGCCTCGGACTCGCCGGGACGATCGGGGTTCTCGGCATCCTCCATCCCGCCCTGCTGCCCCTGCTCCTCTTGTCCGTCCTGCCCGTCGGGATGGCGGCCGTACGCAGCGCCCGGGCCCGCTTCCACAGCTTCAAGCGGTGGAACGCGCTCCAGCGCCGGGTCAGGGTCTTCTCCTGGCTGCTCCTCGACCAGGACGCCGCCGCCGAGCTCCGTTCCGACACGGCGCAGGGCGCGCTCCTGGACGAGCACCGCCGTCTGATCACGCGGATCGCCGCGGAGGACACGCGCCTCGGCGTACAGGCCGCCGTGCTGAACCTGGCGGGCCGCGGGGTCGGCGGGATCGGCACCGGCGTCACGTACTGCGCGCTCGGCGCGATGCTGATCGCAGGCTGGCTGCCCCTGGCCGCCGGTGCGGGCGCCGTCCTCGCCATCCAGGCCGGGCAGTCGTCCCTGACCCGGCTCGTCGAGGTCGCGCACCTCGTGTACGAACACGCGATGTGGGTCGACGACCTCCTCGCCGTCCAACAGCGCTGCCGCGGCCTCCAGCAGCGAGCCACGGAACTGCCGGCCCCGGCGCAGGTGAAGACCATCACCCTGGAGGACGTGTCCTTCACCTACGCGGGGAAGGACGCCCCCGCGCTCGACGGGGTGTCCATGACGCTCACCGCGGGCGAGACCGTGGCGTTCGTCGGTCTCAAC
Organism: Streptomyces sp. NPDC002773; assembly: GCF_040295605.1. Lineage (NCBI taxonomy): Bacteria > Bacillati > Actinomycetota > Actinomycetes > Kitasatosporales > Streptomycetaceae > Streptomyces > Streptomyces sp. NPDC002773. The sequence continues at coordinate 21,762 of NZ_JBEOVO010000026.1, read as the reverse complement.
GGCGGAGGCAAGAGCACCTGCGCCAAGATCCTGGCCGGCCTGCACGACGTGCAGCGCGGTCGGATGTGCTGGGACGGCGTCGACGTACGGACCATGGACGCCCAGTCCCTGCAACGGCAGGTCGCCTGCGTGCTCCAGGACCCCGTCCGGTTCCCCTTCAGCGCCCTGTCCAACGTGACGGTGTCCACCGGCAGCCTGACGGAGGCCGACCCCGAACGGGCCCTGGCCGCCGCACGGGCCTCCGGCGCCGATCAGGTCCTCGCCGCCCTCCCCGGACAGTGGGAGGCCCTGCTGTCCAAGCGGTTCCGCGGCGGCCAGGAACTCTCCGGCGGGCAGTGGGCCAAGGTCGCCGTGACACGCGGCCTGTACAAGAACGCCCCCCTGCTCCTCCTGGACGAACCCACCGCGAGCATGGACCCGCCGTCCGAACACGCCGTCTACGAGGCCGTCCTGCGCGGCCGGCTGCGCGAGGACCAGATCACCGTCCTCATCTCCCACCGGCTCGCCAGCGTCGTCGACTGCGACCGCATCTACGTGTTCGACTCGGGCCGAATCGTGGAGTCGGGGTCGCATGACGACCTCATCGCCCTCAACGGCCTCTACACCCGGATGTTCACCCTCCAAGCGGGCGGCTACCAGACCCGCACCACCACTGAGGAAGGACCCGGTAGGTGACGGCGCCCCCTCCCCCGGCCCGCCCGGGTCGCCGCGGCCCGGTGGGGGAGCTGGGCCGACTCGCACCCGACCCGCGCACCGTACGGGATAACCCGCACTGGCCCCCTGTTCCACCTCGTTCCGACCGGCCTGCTGTGGTCCTCCCCCGTCCGCCGCGGGGCCGCCATGCCCACACCCACCCCGACCGGTCCGTCGCCCACGAAGGAGGAACCTCGTGTCCACTGAACTCAACGCCGCTACGAGCGGACGCCGTGCCGCCATGGTCGAGCGTCTCGAGTCCGACGGTGTCCTTGCCGATCTCCAGCTGCGCGACGCCCTTCTTCAGGTACGCCGCGAGGTGCTCCTCCCGCACGCCTACATCCGGGTCAGCGGTCCGGATGCGGACCCGATCGACTGGCGCCTGCTCGACGGCTCCCACCCTGATGATCAGGCGGAGTGGCTCGACCTGATCCACAGCGACGAGTCGATCCTGCTCCAGCGCGACGGCGAGCCCCTCGACGCCCTCGGCCGGGGACCGGTGACGGGCGGACACATGACCTCCATGTCCACTTTCACCCCGGCCACTCTCGAAGCCCTGCAGACCTTGCGACTCGGCCCGGGACTGCGGTTTCTCGACCTCGGGACCGGTCCAGGTGTCTCCCTTGCGCTCGCCGCCGCCATCACCGGCCCCGGGCTCGCCGCAGGTGTGGAGCGCGATTTGTACATGGCCGCGTTCGCCCGACGGAACCTGGACACGCTCGACCTGGGCGCGGTGGTCGTCGAAAGCGACGCCCTCGACGGACACCCGGCCGGCGCGCCGTACGACCGGATCCACTCCGGCATCGGCGTGCCCAGCGTCCCGCCCGCCTGGCCGGAACAGCTCGCCCCGGGAGGGATGCTGCTGACGACGCTCGCGACCCGCACGCCGAGCTGGCCCGGGCAGCTCCTCGTCACCCGCACTCCAGCGGGCCGGATCGAGGCGGTCCTGAAGGGCAAGCCGCGCGGGTACAGGCCGCTGCTCGGCTACCGGTGGCTCAACGCCCTGGACCACCGCGCCCGGATCAAGGCCTTCCCCGGCACGGTGCGGCTGACGCCGCTGTCCCCACCGGCGGACGACACGTACGGCTTCTGGATCGCCGCCGCCTATCTGACGCCGGGTCTCGTGCGCGACTTCCAGGCCGAGACGATGATCATCGTCGCCCCTGAGGACGACTCGTGGGCGGTAGCCGGGCCCGGCGACGGCACCGTACGCGTCCACGGGCCGCGCGATGTCTGGGCCGAACTCGAAGCCCTGTACGCCCGCTGGGAGCAAGCGGGTCGCCCGGACACGTACCTGGTCGACATCCCCGACGGCGGCGGCCCGCAGCACGTCTCCTCCGGCACCGGACCGAAGGCCCTCGCCTGGCCCCTGCCTCCACTCGCCGCCGTTCCCCCACAGCCGTCGTAGTCGGCCCGCCCGAACTCAGGAGATTCCCATGGAGGCCTTGATCACCGGCGGTGCCGGGTGCGTCGGATCCACCATCGCCTCGCGGCGCCTGGACGAAGGCAGGGCCGACTCGCCGGCCTGGGCCTGGTACGAACGCCGCGGCACCGTCCTTACGCGCCTCTCGGGAGGCGGCGCGTGAGCGGCGCCGCGCGGCACACCGAGCCGGTGGACGTGCACCTCATCGCCGTCCGCGAAGGGAGGAACGGACCTGAGGTGCTGCTCTCCCGCAGAGCAGGTGCGGTCTACGCGGCCGGCCTGTGGCATGCCCCGTCCGGGCACCTGGACCCGGGCGAGAACGTCGTCGTCGCCCTCGTCCGGGAGACCCGGGAGGAGACCGGCGTCCTCGTGGACCCGGACGACGTACGCGCGGCGGTCACCGTGCACCACCGCTCCCCCGGCGGCGGCACGCGCGTCGGGTTCTTCTTCGAGGTGCGGCGGTGGAAGGGCACTCCGCAGATCATGGAGCCCGAGGTGTGCGACGCGATGGGATGGTTCCCGTTCGACGCGCTGCCGGAGCCGATGGTCGCGTACTGCCGGGCCGGGCTCGACGCGTATCGGGCCGGGGCCCGCATGGCGGTCCACTTCCAGGAGCCCGGCGATCCGATCGCGTACGACCCGACGGCAGACAGGCTCCACCTCGTCCACGCCGCGGCTTCCGGCGTACCGCTGCCCGGGCCGGAGGCGGAGGGCCGGGGACGCGTTCGAAGCGACCGCGGTCCGGGGGCCGGCTGAGGAGGCCGGTCTGCGCGGGACCGGCCCGGTGGGTGCGGCGGATCAGAAGTGGGTAGTGATCCCGAACGCCTCGCGGAGTCGGGCCATGTCGTGGCGGTCCCGGTCACTGGGCTCGTACCCCTGGTGGAAGTAGACCTGTTGTTCGGCGGACAGGCAGGGAACCGTGCTGTGCTGGATTGTGCCGGTGACGAAGCAGGCCGCCGGGTAGAGGAACGGGCGTCCCGGCTCCAACGAAGCCTGGGCGGCGTTCCCCTCGGGCGCGAAGACCAGGGGGTGCAGGTCGATCTCGCGCCCCTTCGCGTCCGCGACGACGAATCGCACCGGGCGCCAGTCGAGCGATTCGGCGAAACCGGCTTCGGCGAGGGCCGCGACGACCTTCGGCTCCTGCTCCTGGCGGTGCATCAGGTCCAGGTCCCGGTGAGGACGGGTCTGCCTCCCCAGGAGGGCGTCGATGCCCCACCCACCACCGATCCAGACGTCCGTACCGGCCCTCCGGAGCACGTCCAGGATCTCCAACACGTCATCGCCAGTCACGTCCGACATCCTTCCGCTCGGCTGTGGCGGAGAGCCTACGGACTCCGATGGCCCCCCGGTGCTCAGGGCTGTTCCGGGGCGTCGACGGAGTACTCGGTGTCTCCCGCGCCACGGGCTCTCAGCTCAGCACGGCGGATCTTGCCGGAGGACGTACGGGGCAGGGCGGGGATGAACTCCAGAAGCCTGACCCACTTCTCGGGCGGGAGTTCGGCGCGGGCGTGTGAGAGGACTCGGCGGGCCGTCGCAAGGGTCTCGGGGTGGTCCGGGGCGGTGACCACGTACGCCTTCGGGGTCCACAGGCCGATCGGGTCGGGGACGGGGACGACCGCGGCGTCGGCTACCGCCGCATCGCCCAGCAGCACCTCCTCGAGCTCGCGGGGCGAGATGCGGTGGTCGAACGACTTGAACATGTCGTCCGCACGGGCCAGATACGCCAGGGAGCCGTCCCGGTCGCGGACCGCGAGGTCACCGGTGTGGTAGTGGCCATCGGCCATGACCCGCGCTGTGCGCTGCTCGTCACCGACGTAGCGGCGCATGATCCCGGCCGGTGGATCGGTCAGGTCGAGGCAGATCTCGCCGGGGCTGCCGTCCGGGACCTCCACGCCGGTCTCGGGGTCCCGCAGGACGACCCGGTGGCCCGGAAGCGGGAAACCCATGCTGCCGGGGACGGGCGTGCTGCCCGGCGGGTTGCCGATCTGCGCCGTCGTCTCGGTCTGCCCGTATCCGTCGCGCGGGCGGATCCCCCACGCGCGCTCGACCTGTTCGATCAGCCGTGGTTCCAGCGGTTCCCCCGCCGCGGTGGCCTCCCTGAGGGCCGCCGGCCGCCGGCCGAGGCCGTGCGCCACCATGGCCCGCCACACCGTCGGGGGCGCGCAGAAGGTGGAGACGTCCCGGCTGCGCAGTACGTCCAGGATGTCCCCGGCGGTCGTACGCGAGGTGCTGAGGGCGACCACGGTGGCCTCGGCGTTCCACGGGACGAAGAACGAGCTCCAGGCGTGCTTCGCCCAGCCGGGAGCGGAGATGTTGAGGTGGACGTCGCCGGGTCGGACACCGTTCCAGTACATGCCGGAGAGGTGCCCGATCGGATAGCTGACGTGGGTGTGCTCCACCAGCTTGGGCTTGGACGTGGTGCCCGAGGTGAAGTAGCGGAACAGCGGGTCCTCCGCGCGGGTGGGGCCGTCGGGTACGAAGACGGGGTCGGCATCCTCGGACAGCTCGTACGGCAGCCAGCCCTCGGCCCCACCGCCCGCGCTGACGCCGGTCCAGGTGCGGGAGGTGACTCCCGTCGCCTCGTCGAAGCGTCCGGTGAGCTCCGCCTCGGTGACGACGTACCGCACGTCGCCACGGCGCAGCCGGTCCGCCAGTTCCGCGGGGGTGGCCGTCGTGTAGGTGGGGATGACGATCACACCGAGCTTGATGGCGGCGAGCATGGTCTCCCACACCTCCGCCCGGTTTCCAAGCATCAGCAGCAGCGTGTCGCCGCGGCACACGCCGGCCGAGCGGAGCCAGTTGGCGACCCGTGCCGAACGGAGGGTCAGTTCCCGGAAGGTGAACTGCCGGTCGGTGGAAGGGCCGCCGTCGCCGACGATCCGCAGCGCGGTCGCGTCCTGCCCGTCGGCCAGGGTGTCGAACCAGTCGAGGGCCCAGTTGAAAAGCGCCGGGCGTGGCCAGCGGAACTCCGCGACCGCCTTGGGGAGATCGGTCCGGTGGAACAGCAGGACGTTCCTTGCGGCCAGGAACTCGCGCGTCGCGTCCGAGGGGGTCATGCCGTGTCACCTCGGTGGGTCGAGAAGGACGCCAGTTCGTTCTCCGCGTGCCCGGTGTTCGCGGAGATGTCGGCGGGGCGGTCGTCCGCCGGGGGTGGGGTGTTCGTCGGGCGGAGGGCGTCCGCCGCTATGGCGTCGGCGTCCCGGTAGAAGAGGGTGGCGACTCCGGGGCGGCTGCTGCCGACCTGGGTGAACCAGCGGGTGTGTTCGGTCGGGATGCCCAGGGCGTACAGGTCCGGCTGGGGGACGCCCCGCGCGTCCACCACGTGGAAGGGGCTCTCCGTGACGTCCAGGCCGCCGGTCACGTACCGGCTGCCTCCCGGCCCCTCGATCACGTACGCGCGGACCATTCCCTCCTCGACCAGCTGACGGGTCAACGGCGAGGTGTCGCGCCGGAGATCGGGGGTCGGGATGCGGGCGTCGATCAGGGTGTGCACCAGGCGGGCGGAGCCTTCCACGCGCGGCGAGCTCACCTGGAATCCGCCCGCCCGCGCATCGGTGCCGAAGACGCTCCCGGGGCCCGCGACCTCCACCACCCCCTGCTGGATCAGAGCCCTGAGCTGCTCGACCCGGTACATCGGAGGGCCGGCCGAAAGCAGCGCGTTGACGGGCAGGAAACGGCTGTGGAAGAAGCCGGTGTGGGAATCGGGCAGCAGCCCGCCGAAGTCGACTGCCTCGCGGACCACGTTGCGGATGTCACGGAGCACGTCCAGAGCGGATTTGAGGGGGCCGTCCAGGGTGCCGAGCGAGGCGGCCGCGAGATCCTCGTCCATCACCGTGAGCAGCCGGTCGCGGAACTCCCGCGGTGAGCCGAAACGTTCGTCGCCGAACGGGCGGGCCAGGGCGTGGAGATCGAGGGGCGGTACGTCCCCGAGACCCGCGTCGGCGAGCAGTCGGCGCCGGTCCGCGCCGGTGCGGAGCGCGTCGGCGTGTGCCTCCGCGAAGGCCTCCGCGGCCCGCGGTCCCCGGGTGGTCCTGACGTGGGTCACGTAGTGGACGTGCTCGATCTCCCGCAGCAGCAGCGGCTGTACGTCCTCGGCGAAGTCCAGTTGGCCGGTCCCGCCCCGGGCCCGGCGGGCGGCCCGTGCGGCCAGGAGGGCGTCACGGGTGAGGAACAGGGCCTTGTGGCTGAAGGAGGGCTCCTTCTGGTTGCGGCCCCGGGCCGGGATGGGGAGGCCGCTGCGTGACCCGGCGACGATCCTCGGTTCCCGCCCACTGGGCCGGTAGACCAGGGCGCCGTCGTCGCGCGTCCCGAACGTGCCGCCCCGGCCCACGGTCAGCGAGAGCATCACGTCGTAGAAGGAGAGTCCGATGCCCCGGATCGCCACCGCGCTCCCCGGGAGCACGGAGTCCTCGCCCAGGGGCATGTCCGCCGCGGAGTCCCCGCACACGTAGCGGGTGCCCGGCGTGCGGGCGGCGAAGTCGAGCATGGCGCGCTCGAAGTCGTCCGGCGCGTTGAACGGATGGCCGGTGGCCAGGACGACCCGGTCGGCCTCCAGGAGGTGGGGGGCGGTGTCGAGACTGAGGAGGTATCCGCTGTCGGCGCCGGTGCGAAGCGCCGTTACGCGGCCCGTCACGGGCACGAGTTCGACGTGGTCCGGCAGGCTGTCGGCGATGGTCCGGTAGACGTCGGCGAGGTACCGGCCGTACCGGACCCGCGGCGCGTAGTCGTCGGGACCCAGGGGTTCCTCGCCCGATCGGGCCCGCTCGGCGATCCACTGGCCGAGGGAGGGACCCGCGCCGGGGCGGGCGGGCCCGTCGTCGGGGTCGCCGGAGTACATCGTCACCTGGCTGATGACCGTGTTCATGGTGAACCAGGGGTCCTGGTCGGTGCGCCACACCCGGCCGGCGCCGACTTCCGTCGCGTCGATGAGATGGACCCTCACCGACCGGGGCGTGCCGCCTGCCGCTGCCTCGGCTTCGGCGGCCGTACGGACGGCGAGGCGCTCCAGGACGGAGATGCCGCGCGGTCCGCTGCCGATGACGGCGATGACGAGTGGGCGTGTGTGGGGTACGTGTCCGGGCACGGGAGCTTCCTAAGGGGTGTGAAGGGAACACCGGTGGAGGAGGGAACGGGACGGTGGAGGGAACGGGACGGTGGAGGACGTGCGTCGGTCGGCCGTGCGTACGCCAGGTAGGGCTTACGCCGGTCGACCGTGCGTCGGGTTCGGCGTACGTCAGCCGGGGAGGACGCCGCTCCCGCCGCGCTCCGCGTTCTCGCTCAGGGCGGCCCGGTCGAAGGTCTCCTGGGTGTGGGACAGCATGCCGAGCAGGTCGTCGGCCCTGAGCCGGTCACGTGCCGGCACGGGCAGGGCGCGGATCGGCATGGCGCCCGTGGAGTGCCACTGCAGGCTGCCGCGCGCGTCGATGTACCCGCGGGAGCGTTGGGCGTTGTCGGTGTGGAGGCAGTACGGGACGTCGAGGATCCCGCGGCGGAACGCCTCGGTCAGGGCGTGTCCGACGTCCGGGTGGAGTTCGAGTACCGCCTCGATGAGCGTGCGTGCCTCCGCCAGTACCCCGAACTCCTCGGAGGCGACCGCGGTCAGGTCCCGGTGCGCGGCGGCGGCCCGTGCGGCCTCCTCCAGGGCGTGGACGTTGTCCTGGACGGTGGGGATCCGGTGCGCCTCGGCCGGCGTCTTGACGATCAGACGCTCGGTCCTGGTGAGCGCGGCCAGTCGCGCGCTGTCCCTGAGCAGCCGGAGCGCGCCGGCCGTGGTGCGGGGGAAGACTCCCATGTACGTGTAGAGCACCACGTGCCAGTCGAGTCCGGCCAGGTGCTCCGCCGCGAGGGTGCGCAGCGCCAGGAGGGCTTCCACGTCCTGCTGGTGGTGGGTCTGCTGGGCGTAGCTGAGCGAGACGCTGCGCAGCCCGTGCTGCTTGAAGAAGAGGCCTTCGAGGACGGACAGGGCGACGAGCAGGCCGGGCGGGCAGAGCTGGCCGAGCATGCAGCCGCCGAAGCTCTCCAGGTGGGTGCCGGGGCGCGAGGCCAGCAGTTCGCAGCTGCGGGCCCAGGCGTCGACGGAGGTCCTGACGGGCGTTCTGCTGTACGGGAGGCAGTACGAGACGGGACCGCCTTCGGTGGCGTCGAGTCCGGCGTCGAGCAGCGTGCGGATGATGGCGTGCGGGTCGGCCGAGCCGTGTCGCACCTGGATCGCGAAGCCGTCGGCCATGAGGCGGGCCACCAGGTCGCGGGTGGTGGCGGCGCCGTGCGCGACCAGGGGGTAGCCGTTGAGGTCGGTTCCCTTTGCCAGGGCGAGGCGGGCGGAGTCGTGGTCCCCGACCCGGGTGTAGCTGTCGATCGTGATCGTGCCGACCGTGCGGGCGTGGGCTCGTGCGACGGCGTGCAGGCCGTCCCGCATCCTCGGGATGTCGGCGAAGCCCATGCGGGGCTGTACGACGAGTTCCCCGGCCCGGCCGGCGGCGGTGACCGCCGAGGCGAACACGCCCTGCGGGACCGTCGTGGTCATCGGGGGGCGCCCGAGGCGGCGACCGCCGGCGTGGCGGCCCGGTCGAGGTACCGGCGGAACCGCGCGACGCCCGCGGCGTCCTCGAAGACCGCGTCGTAGCCGGCGGCCAGCAGCTCGGGCCCGTAGGTCCCCGCTTCGGCGCCGCGCACCCCGAGCTTGCCGCCGATGACGACGCGTATGTCCCGCAGGTCCGGGTGGTCGCGCAGGCGGCGGACGGCCCGGGCGCCGTCGAGCGCCCCGTGTCCGTTGACGCTGCTGATGACGACCAGGTCCGGCCTGACCCGCAGGCATTCGTCGATGAGCAGTTGGTCGGGCACGCAAGCGCCGATGTTGGTCACTTCGTGTCCCCTCTCCTCCAGCAGAAGCTGAAGGAACACCAGGTTCCAGGTGTGGGAGTCGGAGGACACGCTCGACACGAGCACATGGTCGCCGCGTCGCCGGACGGCATCCTCGGCGGCCGGTTCAGGAGCGTCCTGCCGTCGGCTGGGGAGGGCGGGGGCGTGGTACGTGGACAAGGCGGGGCTCTTTCGGTCGGCGCCTGGGCGCGGGTGACGGCATGACGGTCGGACGGAGGAGGCACCGGGGGACGGGACGGGGCGGCTGGCCAGGGCAGGGAACCGCCCCGTCCCGTCCGGTTAGGGGGCGGCGGGCAGGCCGACGGGGCGCAGCGGCTGCTGGGGGGTGCGGGCCGCCGCGGGGCGGGTGCGGATGGCGAGTACGGTGCAGCCGGTACGGCTCGACATCTGGTGCCGGGTGCCGGGTGCCTCGACGACGAGGTCCCCCTTGACGTAGCTGGCTCCGTCGCTGTGGTCGAGGGTGCCGTCGAGCACCAGCATCAGCTCGAACCCCAGGTGCTCGTGGTAGTCGCCGTGGGCACCGGGCGGGAAGCGCAGCAGCAGGCCGGCGGATTCCTCACCCTTCGTGCTGTCGGGAGCCCAGAGGACGTGGTGCTCCACACCCACGCGCCCCGGCTCCCGCCACGCCACCCAGTCCACGTCGTCGATTTCGAATCCGCTGCGCAACACATTCTTGATGTAGTGAATGTCGGTCATGTGGATCTCCCGTTCGCGGAACGCGCCGGTCGCGCTATTGCGTTCCTAAGCCTAGGACGGCCGGCCGCACCGGTTTCTGCGGGGAGTCGATATCAGGAATCGAAACATCCGAGAACCAGGATCCGGGTCGGCGCAATTCACGGGAACGGAAATGGCGGAGGCCGGCACGGCAGCCCCTGTGGGGGCTGACGCGCCGGCCGGAGTCGGAAGGGGGCGGCGTCAGACGTGAACGGCCTGCCTGGCGGCCACGCCCGGCGCCTTGCGGACCAGTTCGAGGAAGGCGGACACGGCCGGCGGCAGCCAGGTGGCGCCCGCCCACAGCGCCTGGACGTACGCGTTCGTGCACGGCAGGTCCTCGGCGACGGCCAGGCAGTCCCGGCCCAGGTCGTGCTCGACGGCCACCCGGGGGACCATCGCGACGCCGAGGCCCGCCCTGGCGAGGCTGATGGCACTACGGGTCGACCCGGCCTCGAGGACCGACGGGCTGATCCCGTGCTCGGCCGTGAGGTGGCGGAGCAGGACCTCCTGGGAGACGCAGTCGGGGTCGACGACCAGCACGCGGTCGATCTCCTCCGCCGCGCCGGACACCGGGGAGGTGCCGCCGATCGGCACGAGCGGGACCTTGAAGAGCGTCTGGCGGCTGACGCCGGGGGCACGCGGTACCTCGTCGTCGGGATCGACGGTGAGGGTCAGGCCGATGTCGACCTCACCGGCCGCCACGGCGCTCTCCACCCGGGTGGCGGTCATGACCTTCGGGGAGACCTGCACACCGGGGTAGCGGTACCTGCACTCGCGGACCAGTTCACCCATCTCGTATTCCATGAGAAGCGCCGTGGAACCCACGACGACCCGGCCCGTGGCCTCCCCGTTGGCCTTGAGCGCGGCGGACATCTCGTCCATGACCGAGAGGATGCGGCCCACGTAATCGCGGAATACCTCGCCTGCCGCCGTGAGGCGAACTCCGTGCGGCAGGCGCTGGAATAACGAGACGCCGACCCGGCTCTCAATGACGCGTATATGCGTGGTAATGCTCGACTGGGCATATCCCAGATTCCTGGCGCTCTTGGTGAGACTCCCCGTTCGCGCGACTTCCCAGAAAGTTCGGAGCTGGTACATCGTGAAATCCATCAATCCCCCATGGCAGAGGCCCCATGCTCACAATCTAATGATTGGAACAACTTCTTGCCGTTAGGGATGCTGGCACGGTGGGACGTTCCTTGGCAACACGCGCCGCGCCGCGCGCGGCGGGCGGAACGGGGCCCACCGGGTCCGGAACAACTACCTTCCGTGAGCGGCGCCGGGTCGCCGGCCGCGCCGCCCGGAATGCGACGCGGACGAAGCCGGAGGCTTCGCGCCTGTCAAGGCATCCGTCGCGCGGAAGGCGCATACCCGCCAGTCGGCCGGAACGCTTCACGGAGTGTCAGAGCCCCCGGAGGGCCGGGGGCTTGCCTGGCCGAAAAGAGTTCATGAGTGCGTCGCATACCCGACATCTGCGGCCCGTCGTCCCGGCGCCGCGGATCGATGTGGCCGGAGCCCGTCGTCCCGGTGCCGCGGATCGATGTGGCCGGAGCCGCCTGCCGTCCCGGCGCCACGGATCGATGGGGCCGATGCCAGTCATTCGAGATCCGCACGGTGGCCCTCGTGACGGCTGGCTAGCGTCCCGGGGGGTGGAGGGGCGCGACCTGTCCCGGCGGAACCCGCCCGCATTCCTGCGGCCGAGCGGTCCGGCCGGCGCCGCGCCCTCCCGACCCCGGTTCACATTCCGAACGACCGAAGGACGGGACCTATGAATGCTGCCCTGGAACGTCTCCGCCGGCGCGTGGGGGTGGGGGCCCGCGATCTGGGCGCACGCTATCGCCCCTACGGTGACTCGGCCCTGCGGATCAGCGTGGGGATCGTCTTCGCCTGGTTCGGCGTACTGAAGTTCCTCCCCGGCGCGAGCCCGGCCGAGGACATCGCGACGCGGTGCATGGAGGTGCTCACGTTCGGGATGGTCCCGGCCGACGCCACCCGGATCCTGCTGGCCTGCATGGAGCTGGCGATCGGTCTCGGACTGATCACCGGCCTGTTGCTGCGTACGGCCCTCACGGTGTTCTTCGTCCACATGGCCGGCGTCTTCACCGCCCTGGTCATCGTGCCCGAGCTGGTGTGGACCAACGGTTCACCGCTGCTGCCGACGATGGAGGGTCAGTACATCATCAAGAACATCGTGCTGGTGGCCGCCTGCCTCACGGTCGCCACCCGGCTTCCGTCCGGGCCCCCGCCCCGGAACGCCGCGGCCCGCGAGTCCGCGGCCGTTCCCACCGAGTCCGCTCCGCGTGATCCGGCGGACGGGGCCGCGCGGGCTCACGACGTCTTGCGGTTCCGTTCGTAGTGGCGTGCCGCTCGGGCCCGGTTTCCGCAGCCGGCCGAGCACCACTCCCGCCGGGGGTGGTCCTTGAGGAAGTAGAGGACGCACCCAGGCGCGTGGCAGGCCCTCAGCTGCTCGATCTCGCCGCCCCCGAACAGGTCGACCGCGTGCTGCGCGATCTCCGCCCGGGCCGTGGCCAGGTGGTCGACCGAAGCGCGGGCCAGCGCTCGCGGTCCTTCGTCCCAGGACAGTTCGCGCCAGCGCGGAGCCGTCCGCACCTGTTCGTTGATCGTCTCCACGGCCTCCCGGGGAGCGTCTCCGCCCCTGACCGCCACGCCGATCAGGGTGCGGACGGCGTCCCTGAGGGCCCTGGTGGCGGTCAGATCCCGCTCGCTGCCGAGTGCCAGATCCTCGTCGGTCAGCGGCACGGCGAACCGGTGCCTGTTGTCGCGGAACCACGCGGTCACGTGCTCGACCGTCTGCAGGCCGTCCACCAGGCGCCCGCGGACCGCGTACGTCGCGTTCCCGAGTTCGATCGGGAGGGGCTCGCCCAGCAAGGGGGCGCCACCGCCCTGGAGGTCTTCCAGTCTCATCTCTTGATGGTAAGCCGACCTTGCAACCGTGAGAAGTCTATGCCATGGTTCTAACGCCAGGAACGTTACGCAACCAATAGAACTTGGGTTGCCGCACCTACGGAGGACCGCATGTCCCGTCTGCCGATCATCGAGCCCGACACCGCCCAGGGCGCCGCCGCCGACCTGCTCGCCGCCGTGCAGAAGGCCCTCGGAGTCACGCCGAACATGACCAAGGTGATGGCCAACAGCCCGGCCGTGCTCAAGGGCTACCTGGAGTTCTCCGGCGCCCTCGGCACCGGCGCGCTGCCGGTCGGAATCCGCGAGGCCATCGCCCTGGTCGTGGCGCAGGAGAACTCCTGCGACTACTGCCTCTCGGCGCACACGTACATCGCCACCAACCTCGCCGGCCTCAGCGAGGCGGAGGCCGGCGGTGCGCGCCGCGCCGACTCGGCGGACCCCAAGACCGCCGCCGTGCTCAAGCTCGCCGCCTCCCTCGTCCGCAGCCACGGCAGCGTGGAGGAGGGCGAGATCAAGATCGCCCGCGAGGCGGGCCTGACCGACGCGGAGATCACCGAGGTGATCGGCAACGTCGCCCTCAACGTCTTCACGAACTACCTCAACAAGGCGGCCGACGTCGACATCGACTGGCCGGTCGTCAGCCACCTCGGCTGAACGGGCCACCGGTACGGACCGGCACCCGCCCGGCTTCGTGCCCTTCCGGGGCGGACGGCCTTCCCCCGAGGCCGTCCGCCCCTCCCTCGTAGCCCGCCCTTCCGGCCCCGGCCCGCACTTCCCGCGTCGCCTGCCCCTTCCGCGCCGCCCGTACCTCCCGCGTCACCCGCGCCGCCCGCACTGTCCTCCTGGTCTCCCTTGTACCTGCTCGTGTCGCCCGCACTGCCCTCGTCGTCCGTCCCGCTCGCCGGAGAAGAGTCATGTCCGATCAGACCGCCGCAGCCGCAGCCACTGACACCGCCACTGACACCGCCACAGCCACAGCCACAGCCACAGCCACAGCCACCGAGGCGACCACCCTCGGCCGCCGCCTCGCGGGCCGAGCGCCCAAGCGCCCGCAATCCGCCGTCATCGCCGTCGCCACGACAGGTTCCACGCTCGCGCTGATCGCCCTCGTCGCGGTGGGAACCCTGCTGGACCAGATGTGGCTGATCCCGCCGCTCGCGGCCAGCGCGGCGCTCGTCTTCGGCGCCCCCGCCCTCCCCCTGGCCCAGCCCCGCAGCGTCGTCGGAGGCCAACTCCTCTCCGCGCTCACCGGGTTCGCCGTGGCGCCCGTGGCCGGACACTCCGCCTGGGCCGCGGCCCTGGCCGGCGGTCTCGCCCTCGGCGTGATGGCCCTGTGCCGGACACCGCACTCGCCCGCCGCGGCCACGGCGGTCATCGTCGTCACGACACAGGCGCCCCTGCTGCCCTTCCTGCCGATCCTCGCGGCGGCGACCCTCGTCCTCGTCGCCGTCGGCGTACTGACCGGACGCAGCGGAGTGACCCAGCGCTATCCCACCTACTGGTGGTGACCGTCACCACCGCCGCGCCCCAACCGAGGAGGCCGCAGTGACCAGCCGATACGCCCAGCTCGCCTTCACCCCCGCCGTCCGCGGCCGGCAACTGGCCCACGGCAGCCGCACCGCGTACGCCAGGATCGAGCGAGGCCCGGCGAACGCGGACCGGCTCACCCCCGACGAAGTCGACTTCATCACCACGAGGGACAGCTTCTACCTCGCCAGCACCGGAGAGAGCGGCTGGCCCTACGTCCAGCACCGCGGTGGCCCACCCGGTTTCCTGCACGCCCTGGACGAGACCACGCTCGCCTTCGCCGACTTCCGCGGCAACCGGCAGTACATCACCACCGGCAACATCCAGGGCAACGACCGGGTCGCCCTGCTGCTCATGGACTACGCGCACCAGGTCCGGCTGAAAATCCTCGGCACCGCCACCCTCGACGAAGACCCCGGCGCCGACCTGCTCCGCTCCCTGACACGGGCCGACTACCGGGCCGTCGTGGAACGGGTGGTCCTCATCAAGCTGGAGGCCTACGACTGGAACTGCCCCCAGCACATCACGCCGCGCTACACCGCCCGCGAGATAGAGGACGCCTACGCCGGTCTCCACGAACGCCTCGAACGGCTGGAGAAGGAGAACGCCGCACTGCGCGCCGCCGCGTCGCGGTGACACCCGCCACGACCCGAAGGGCCCCGCACCGATGGTGCGGGGCCCTTCGCCGTATCCACGGCACCGTCGCCGCCGGGCCGGTCCACCCGGGGTGGCCGCCCCGAGAGGCACCTATCGGGAGTGCCGATTCCTCGCATCGAGGAGGCCCCCGCCGTCCCCCCTGGCGGGCAATTAGCTTCATTCCCGGGGCGGCCGGCCGACCTTCATCCCGGTCCGGCCACGGCCCCCCGCCCGTGTCGAACGCCATGCGACCGCGGGCCACCCCTGTTCAGATCTCGGAAAGGAACCGGTATGTCGAAGTCCAACGGCTCCCGCCGACACGGCAAGCTCGCCCTGGTCGCGGCGATCGCCATCGGCAGCCTCGCTGCCCTCGTACCCGGACAGGCCGCCACCGCCGTGGAGGCGGTGCCGGACGGCTACAACAAGATCAACTCCGTCGACGCCGTCCCGGCCGCCACCGCCGGCAAGAAGGGCCCGGACCACGTCCTGTTCTGGGAGCGGGCCATGCTCCAGGCCACCCGCGAGGCGGGCGGCATCGCCGGTCCGATCACCCGCGGCGGTGCGCTCCTGAACATCGCGGTGTACGACACCGTCAACTCCATCCACCCGGTGGGGAGCCCGTACCTCAGCCGGTCCCGCGAGCTGTACGGCCGTTACGGCGCGCTGGACCCGGCCATCGACTACGCCGCCTACACGGCCCTGAAGGAGGCGTTCCCGACCGTCAACCTGGAGGACGACCTCGCCGCCGCCCTCGCGCTCCCCACCTCCGCCACGAACAGGGACAAGGAGCTCGGCAAGGCGCAGGGCACGAAGATCGCCAACGCGCTGATCGCGCACCGGGCGGACGACGGCTCGGCGGACACCACGCCCTACACGCCGGTCATGTCCCCCGGCCACTGGCGGCCGACCACCCCCGGCGTAGCGGCGGGCGGCCCCAACTGGGGCAAGGTCAAGCCCTGGGTGATCTCCGCCGGTGACAAGTACCGCCCGGCCAAGCCCGGCGGCTTCGAGACCCCGGAGGCGCTGCTCTCGAGCGACCTGTACGCCGACCAGCTCAACGAGGTGAAGAGCCTCGGCGCCGCGGACTCCACCGTCCGCACGGCCGACCAGACCCAGATCGCGCGGTTCTGGGCCAACGACGTGAACGGCTCCTACAAGCCGACCGGCCAGCAGTACGACCACACCCTGGTGGTCCTGCAGAAGTACAAGCCGAACGCGAGCTCGTTCTACACCGCCAAGCTCTTCGGCATCCTGTCCGTGGCCCTGGCCGACGCCGCCATCTCGGCGTGGGACACCAAGTGGAACACCGGCTTCGACCTGTGGCGTCCCCAGTCGGCCGTCCGCGAGGCCGCCAACGACTACAACGACAACACCATCGGTGACCCGGGCTGGCAGCCCACCTCCAAGGATGCCAACGGCGTCCACTTCTCGCCCCCCTTCCCGGCCTACCAGTCCGGCCACTCCACCTTCGGCGCCACGTGGGCCGGCATCATGAAGAACTGGTTCGGGACCGACACCATGCCCTACGAGGGCACGACCGACGACCCGAACGCCCGTGGGGTCACCCGGCACGTGAGCTCCTTCAGCGCCGCCGCCGCCGAGAACGCCATCAGCCGCCTCTACAACGGCGTGCACTTCCGCTTCGACACCGTCGCGGGTGTCGCCGGCGGCCAGAAGATATCCGCCGACGTCTGGAACGCCCGCCCGCTGGGCTGAACCTGACCCGGAATGCGCCCCTGCCCACCCGGGCGGGGGCGCTTTCCGTGCTGATCGGATGCCTCGCCAAGGGCGGCACGCCTCATTGCCGTCGGCCGTTGGCGGGGCTTGTCCTGTCGGCGGCGGGCGGTAGCCTGCGGGCCATGTCGGTCAACATCAATATCCACTTCACCGTCTCGCAGCTCACGGACGCGGCACAGGCCGAGGCGGTCGCCGAATCGGTCGGCGAGCTGCTGCGCGACGAGGGCATCGAAGACCAGATCAGCTACGGCACGGCCTGCGACGACGGTGTCCACTACGTGTCGGGCGAGACGCAGTTCCCGCTCAGCATCACCCGCTTCGGCCACTGGCAGCCGGAGTTCGAGAGCTCGTTCGCGTTCGCCGTGGCCGAGGCCGCCCCGGCGGCGAAGGGCGTGATCGAGTGGGGTTACCCGGACGAGGAACGCTGAACGAACTGCGCGGGGCGGGCGGAGCCAGGCACTGTCCGCGCCGCCCGCCCCTCCGGCACTCTCGTAGACCTCCGTCACCCAGGAACAGGAGACGCGTCCGCTGAGGGCTGGCCGAAGGTGACGCCGCCCTCGTCAGGCGCCCGGAAGGAAGAGGCAGAACGGGTGGCCGTGAGGGTCGCGGAGGACCCGCACACCCTTCTGAGGCTGGTACTCCTCCAGCGTCGCACCCAGCGCGCAGGCCCGCTCGATCTCCGCCTCCAGGTCGTCGACCTGCAGGTCCAGGTGCGCTTGCATCTGCTGAGTGCCCGGGCGCTGCGGCCAGGTGGGCGGAGTGTGATCGGTTTCCAGCTGAAAGCTGAGACTCGGGCGTTCCTGCTCTGGATCCCTGAGCCGGACCCACTCCGGCTCTCGCTCAGCTTCCTGCCAGCCCAGCAGGGCGCGATAGAAGTCGGCCAGCGCGGGCGGAT
Source organism: Streptomyces sp. NPDC002773 (assembly GCF_040295605.1). Lineage (NCBI taxonomy): Bacteria > Bacillati > Actinomycetota > Actinomycetes > Kitasatosporales > Streptomycetaceae > Streptomyces > Streptomyces sp. NPDC002773. Next base: position 4,333 of record NZ_JBEOVO010000026.1, on the reverse strand, counting down.
CCGGCGTGCCGAGGACAAAGGCACCAAGTGACATCGTCATTCCTCCCACCTTGCCCCCAACCTGACCTCCACACATCCGCGTACCGGCCACCGGGAGGAAGGCGTGCGCCCGATCTGAGGGGCCGCGCCCTGAAACGCTGAGCAGTACCGACTGAAACACAGAACCAGGGACGGACGTGGAAGCCGGCGATCCCTCTCACCGGCGAGCGTCAGCCCCACATCCCGAGGGCGACCTCTTCGAAGAACCTGCTCCATGCGCCGTCCTCGCTGGCGAACGGTGTTTCGTCGACCTGGGTGATGCGTTCACGAAGGCTCTCTACGGCTTCTGCGCGTGCTTGGTGGAGAGCAGCCTGCTCGACGGCAGTCCCACGGTGGCCAGGAACCTGGCTGTGCCCGGGTGCATGCGGCTGCCGGTGGAGTGGGGGAAATAGGTGACGCCGGTAAGCCCGAACGTGCCCAGTACCTGGTCGGCCCCCGTATTGATCAGCACGGCCCTGGCATCTGAGCGCTACCAGATGCCTTGCTCGAGCTCCTCAAGGGACAGGCTCCACTGGGACTCCTCGTCCTCGAACGGCGTGGGGTCGAAGGCCTCGACAACTTCGCGGAATCGGGCGGCGAGTTCCTCGGGGTCGGCGTCGTTCTCGTGATCGTTCTCGACCTTCCTGAATTCGATGAGGGCGAAGACGAGTGACTCGATGTCGCGGTGGAGCTCGACGTAGTCGACCGCTCCCTCGGAGAAGGCATAGATCTTGCCGGACTTCGGGTCGAGCGCGAGCAGCGAGGTGAACAGATATCCCAGACTCCACCAGGCTCGGCTCTCGAGAGGGCACTGCAGACCGTAGTGGTCGAACCGGCTGCCAAGCGTGATGGCATCGACGTCAGGGCCGTAAGGATCTTCGATGTCCATGCGGGAGGTGAACACGCCGGACGTGGGAAGCCCGACGGCGCTCAGAAAGCCGGCAGTACGCGCGTCGAGGTCCGCGATGCCGCTGTGCGGGAAGTAAGTGACGCCGTTCAGCCCGTAGACGTCGGTCACGTTCTGAGGGGTTACGGTGAAGTTCATTTCAGTTCACGTACTCCGGGTGGGTGGCGCACGCCGGTGCCGGGGAAGTGCTGTCGAGCCACCGGTGCAGAACGCAGCGAGAGTACAACCAACGGAGCGGTCGGCTTGTCGGGGGCGGGCGTCCGGACCGCAGCGTCATGGGACCGGCAGCGGTACGTCAGGTCTGCGTCAGAGCGGTGGGGCACGCTGGCTCAGCCATGCCTCATCGAGAGGGCTGCATCGTGAAGAAGACCTCCAGGCTCCGGGTCCTGCTGCCCGCGGGTACGCGCTGTCGCGACGAGCGCGACCGCAAGCACTCCCGCGTCCTCGGCCTCGGCCTCGGCCTCGGCCGATCCTGGATGTGCGTCCAGCTGGTACGTCTGCTGGAAGATCGGTGCCCCTCACGCGGGCATGAACAGCGTCCGGCACTACACCCAGGGCGACGTGGCGGACAACCCGGGCCGACAGGCCTGGGGTCACATGCCGGCGGGGGCGCTCTGGCCCCAGCCCCCGCCCCCGCCCAGGCGCCGTACCCGGGGCTTCCCCGGTGCCCGCGGTATGGACGGGTCCGGTCGCTTCCATGAGTCCGGGTCGGTACCTGCCGGCATCGCCGGCGCCCGGCTCCGCTTCCCCCAGTGAGTTCAGCTTTGAAACGGATGTGATCGGTGTTGCCCAGAACATCACGAACGACGAGGCGAAGCAGGATGGTGGCTTCCTGCGCCGCCCTCGCTGTGGCCGTGACGACCCTCGGTTACGCCGCGTCGGCCGCCGAGCCCGAAACGGCCCGGCCCGAAGGCGTCAACGTCTCCCCGCTGGCGGAGGCGCGCGCCTCCGGTAAGCCCGTGGAGCTGGTGGAGAACCGCACGGAGACATCCGAGACGTATGTGAACCCCTCCGGCACGCTGACGCTCACGCAGCACATGACGCCGGTGCGGGTGAAGCAGGGTGGTACGTGGGTCCCCGTGGACACCGCTCTGGTGTCCCGTGACGGGCGCGTGGTGCCGAAGGCCGCGGCCGCCGGGCTGGAGCTCTCCGGTGGCGGGGCCGGGCCGATGGTGCGGCTCAACGACGACCGGCACGTACTGGAGATGAGCTGGCCCGGTGAGTTGCCGGAGCCTAAGCTCGCGGGCCCGGTGGCGACGTACGCGGAGGTGCTGCCGGGGGTCGATCTCCAGGTCACGGCGGAGGCGGAGGGCTTCTCGCAGGTGCTCGTGGTCAAGAACGCCAAGGCGGCGAAGAACCCGAAGCTGAAGAAGGTCGCCTTCGGGCTGAAGGCGGACGGGCTGAAGGTCACCGGTGACGGCCAGCAGGGTCTGAAGGCGGTGGACGCCAAGGGGCGTACGGTCTTCTCCGGCCCTACGCCACGGATGTGGGACAGCGCGAAGGGGTCGAAGAAGGAAGCGGTCATGGGGACCGAGGTCACCGCCGGCGGCCTCGCCGTGGTCCCTGACCAGAAGCTGCTCACGGACGCGGACACCACCTACCCGGTGTACGTCGACCCCTCGTTCAGCAAGCAGCCGTCGGCCTGGAGCCAGCTGAACTCCTACTGGCCCACCCAGTCCGGCTGGATGTACGGGCACGAGCTTCAGATCGGCCAGTACCAGATCGGCACCTCCTATCCGCGCCAGCGCGCCTTCTTCCAGATGGACGTGCCGTACCTGCCGGGCCGTCAGGTCCTGAAGGCCTCCCTGACCGTGAAGGACATGTCCTGGTACACCGGGGACTGCGCGGCCTCGACCGTGGAGCTGTGGCACACCGGACGCGCCACACCAACGACCACGTGGAACACCCAGGCGGCGTGGAAGACGAAACTGGCCTCGGCCGCCTGCCCGGCCGGAACGCTCACCTTCAACGCCCTGGGCGCGGTGCAGGCGGCCGCCCTCGCCGGCACCACCATCGTGGACCTGGGACTGCGGGGCTCGGCCGCCGCCGAGACACCGCCGAAGCAGACCATCAGAAGGTTCGAGGTGGCCACGGTCAGCCTCACGGTCGAGATCGCGTACAACGGGGAGTGCTTCCTGCGCGACCAGGTGGCGTACGAGGACCCCGACGGCAACGCCTTCCACACCGAGATGAGCTGCGAGGCGCAGGCGTCGGACGTCCGCGTCGAGCCGTTCGCCGACTCTCCGGTCACCGGCCACCTCCTGGCGGGACCGCACGGCTTCGTGTGCTGGCGCAGCGGTGACATGAACAGCGCGGGGAACCGCATCTGGTACTACGTCAAGGGCGACACGTCCAGCGGCTGGACGAACTGGCAGGGCTGGGGTTACGTACCCGCCGACAGGATCACCGGGGCCGGTTCCGTGCCCTTCCCCGGCCTGCCCGCCTGCAACGTGCACCACGTCACGCCGGGCCTCGTCGCGCCGCAGGACTTCACCTCCGACGGCGTCACCGATGTCGTCTCCCTCCAGAGCGACGGCAACCTCGCCCTCCATCCGGGCAACGGCAACGGCACCCTGGCGACCAAGCGGCTCATCTGGTCGGACGGCCGGGGCAACGGCTACAAGCAGGTCTTCGCCGCCGACTTCAACGCCGACGGCAGGGGCGACATCGCCGCCGTCGACGCCGACAACCGCATCTGGTGGTGGACCGGCAACGGTGACGGCGGAATCACCGGCCCGGCGCTGCCGCTGACCGATGACGTCAACCACGCCCAGGGCGTGTTCGCGGAGGGCTACCCGCCACGCTGCCGGGACTTCACCTCCACCGACGTCAACGGCGACGGCAAGGGTGACATTCTCGCCGCCTGCGGGATCCAGGAGCTCGACCCCGAGACCGATGTCCTGTGGTGGTGGCGGGGGAACGGCGACGGCGAGTACCTCCCCGGGGCGTACATGACCGCACACGCCTTCGGGGGGAGCGTGATCACGCTGGACTCCAACGGTGACGGCCGTATGGACGTGGCGGAGCACGTACCTGACGGGCGGCTTCTGATCCAGCCCGGGTACGGCGACGGCCACTGGGACTACGGCACCGTACAGACCTGGCCCGCCGCCGGTTTCGGCCCGGTGAGCAAGGTCTTCGCCGGCGACTTCAACGGCGACCGGCGGGGCGACCTCGCCGGCGTCGACGCGAGCGGCTCCCTGTGGTGGTGGGCGGGTAACGGCACCGGCGCCTTCGCCGCTCCGTCGAAGATGTCGGCCGCGACGGACTGGGGGAGCGTGAAGGACCTCATGTGAGGACCGGCCCCAGTAGGCGCCGGACGAGGTCCGGGAGGTCGCACGCGATGTACTGGCCCAGCGGCCCTCGCTCTCGGTGATCGGCCCGCTGAAGGACAAGCAGGCGGACCGT
>NZ_JBEOVO010000025.1:0-103862 GCF_040295605.1 Streptomyces sp. NPDC002773 | reverse complement strand
CACGACGGCGCCGCACCCGTGGTGCACGTCCAGGCCCGGAAGCCTAGGCCCGGCAAGGGGGCGCCGTCCCGTGTGCCCACCCGTCCCGCCCTGCGGGACGATTGCCCACACGGCGGGGCGTGGGCCCCGAACGGGCGGCGCCGCCCCGCGAGGGGCGGGAGCACCGGGGCGGGCGGGCGCCGTCCCGCGGCAGCGGGAGCACCGGCGGGTGGGCGCCGTCCCGCGGCGGGTGGGAGCCCCAGGCGGCCCCGCCCCGCGCGGGCGTGAGCCCCGGGCGGCGCCGGCTGCCGGGCAGGTGGGCGCCGCCCACCGGGGCGATTGCCCGCGGGGGCGGCGTCCGTCGGCTACAGGTTGCCGCGCTTTTCCTGTTCGCGTTCGATCGCTTCGAAGAGCGCCTTGAAGTTGCCCTTCCCGAAGCCCATCGACCCATGCCGCTCGATCATCTCGAAGAAGACCGTCGGCCGGTCCTGGACCGGCTTGGTGAAGATCTGCAGCAGGTACCCGTCCTCGTCGCGGTCGACGAGGATCTTCAGCTCGCGCAGGGTCTCCACGGGCACGCGCGTCTCGCCCGCCCACTCGCCGAGCGTGTCGTAGTACGAGTCGGGGGTGTCGAGGAAGGCGACGCCCGCGGCCCGCATCGCCCGCACCGTGGCGACGATGTCGTTGGTGGCGAGGGCGATGTGCTGGACGCCCGCGCCGCCGTAGAACTCCAGGTACTCGTCGATCTGCGACTTCTTCTTCGCGATCGCCGGCTCGTTGATCGGGAACTTCACCTTGAGGGTGCCGTCCGCGACGACCTTCGACATCAGCGCCGAGTACTCGGTCGCGATGTCGTCGCCCACGAACTCCTTCATGTTCGTGAAGCCCATGACCTTGTTGTAGAAGCCGACCCAGTCGTTCATCTTGCCGAGCTCGACGTTGCCGACGCAGTGGTCGATGGCCTGGAAGGTGCGCTTGGCCGGCGGCTCGACGATCGGGTTCGCGGCGACGAAGCCCGGGAGGTACGGGCCGGTGTAGCCGGAGCGCTCGACGAGGGTGTGGCGGGTCTTGCCGTACGTCGCGATGGCGGCGAGGACGACAACCCCGTGGTCGTCCTTGACCTCGTACGGCTCGGTGAGCCCGGTCGCGCCGTGCTCGACGGCGTAGGCGTACGCGGCGCGCGCGTCCGGCACCTCGATCGCCAGGTCGACGACGCCGTCACCGTGCTCGGCGACGTGGTCGGCGAGGAACCGGCCCCGGTCGGTGGAGACCTTGATGACGGAGGTGAACACGAATCGGGCGGCGCCGTTCGTGAGCACGTAACTGGCGGTCTCGCGGCTGCCGTTCTCCGGTCCGGAGTAGGCGACGAGCTTCATGCCGAAGGCGGTGGAGTAGTAGTGCGCGGCCTGCTTGGCGTTGCCGACGGCGAAGACGACCGCGTCCATTCCCTTCACGGGGAAGGGATCGGCCTGCCGCGCCGTGGAAGGGGTGTGATCGATGGTCTCAGTCATGGCAGCAATGTCCCGCCGTTCGGCAAGGTGCGCAAGAGTTGGCGGATCCACTGGTCAATGTGCACAGCAGAGGACGAGTATGGCTCTGCGACTTGTACATCCTGACCATGGGGAGCCCGCTGTGGCGATCGATCATTTGGACGGCCGGCTGATCGTGCTCCTGGCGCGTGAGCCGCGCATCGGCGTGCTTGAGGCGTCCCGGCGTCTCGGGGTGGCACGGGGCACGGTGCAGGCGCGGCTCGACCGGCTCCAGGCGAGCGGGGTGATCCGGGGGTTCGGCCCGCAGGTGGACCCGGCGGCGCTGGGCTACCCGGTGACGGCCTTCGCGACCCTGGAGATCAAGCAGGGCCAGGGCGCGGACGTACGGGAGCACCTGGCGACGGTGCCGGAGGTGCTGGAACTGCACACGACGACGGGCCACGGCGACATGCTGTGCCGGCTCGTCGCCCGCTCGAACGCCGACCTCCAGCGGGTGATCGACAAGGTGGTCGCCTTCGAGGGGATCGTACGGGCGTCGACGGCGATCGTGATGGAGAACCCGGTGCCGTTGCGGGTGATTCCGCTGGTGGAGCAGGCGGCGGAGGACGCGGGCTGAGTTCTGGAGGAGCACGGAGGAGCGCGGAGGAGCGCGGAGGAGCGCGGAGGAGCACGGAGGAGCACGGAGGAGCACGGAGAAGTCGACGCAAAGGAGTGATTGCAAAGAAGTACTTGCAATGAGTTCTTTGCAACTCTACGCTCATCCCATGAGCCCACCCGACGAACGCGTCAGCCGCTCGCTCGACCCGCGCTCACTGCGCGGGCTCGCCCACCCCCTCCGCATCCGCCTGCTGCGCGCCCTGCGCCACCACGGGCCCGCCACCGCCTCCCAACTGGCCGAGCGGCTCGGCGAGTCCAGTGGCGCGACCAGCTACCACCTGCGCCAGCTCGCGGCCCACGGCTTCGTCGAGGACGACCCGGGCCGGGGCAAGGGCCGGGAGCGGTGGTGGAAGGCGGCCCAGCAGGGCACGTCCGTCGACGAGTCGCTGCACCAGAACGCGGACCCGGAGGTCCGTGGCGCGATGGAGGTCTATCTGCACGAGATCGCGACCATCCACACCCAGGAGCTGAACACCTGGCTCGGTACGCGCCACGACTGGGACGGGGTCTGGGCCGGCTCCACCGACATGAGCGACTTCACGCTGCGGCTGCCGCCCGAGCGCCTGCGGGAACTCAGGGACGAGATCCACGCGCTGATCGACGGCTACCAGAAGAGCGCCGATGCCGACGCGCCCGGCGCCGCCCGCGTACGGATGCACCTGCACGCGTTCCCCCAGCACGAGGACTGACCAGACCCCGGCAGAAGGGTTACACCGCCATGCACTCCGACATCCACCTCGCACTCCACCGCCTGCGCGCCACCGAACTCACCGCCGAACTCACCGCCGCGCACCAGAGCGCTCCGGCCCGCCCCCTCCCCCGCACCCCCCTCCGGACCCACGTCGGCTGGGCCCTCGTCGAGCTGGGCCTGCGGTTGGCCGTACCGCCCGCGCGCGTCACCCTGGCCGCATGACCGCCCCGGGGGGACGAAAACGACCGCTCGCCACACTCCTCGCCGCCAACGCCGTCTCGATCACCGGTAATTCACTCACCCTCATCGGCGTCCCGTGGTTCGCGCTCGACACCACGGGCAGCCCCGGCAAGGCCGGGCTCGTCGCCTTCTGCGCGGCCCTCCCCGTCCTCGTCTCCGCGATCGCAGGCGGCCCCGTCATCGACCGGCTCGGCCGGCGCCGGGTCAGCATCGCCTCCGACCTGGTCTGCGCGCTCGCCCTCGCCGCGATCCCGCTGCTGCACCGCGCCGGGGCGCTGGAGTTCTGGATGCTGTGCGCCCTGATGGCGCTCAACGGCCTCTGCCACGCGCCCGGAGAGATGGCCCGGCACGTCCTGGTCCCCGACCTCGCCGAGCGCGCGGGGACCTCGCTGCCCCGGGCGGCCAGCCTGTACGACGCCGTGTCGCGCGGCGCGCGGATGGCGGGCGCGGCGGCGGCCGGGCTGCTGGTCGCGTTCATGGGCGCCGAAACGGTCCTGCTGCTCGACGCGGCGACCTTCGGCCTCTCCGCGCTGCTCGTCGGCGCGGGTCTGCGCGGGGTGCGCTCGGCGGAACCGGTACGGGACGGCCCCCGCCTCTCCCCCGCCCGCTACCGGGCCGATCTGCGCGAGGGGTACGCCTTCCTGTTCCGCGCCCGGCTGCTGCTCGGGATCACGGTCATGGTGATGGTGACCAACGGTCTGAGCCAGAGCTGGAGCGCCGTACTCCTTCCCGTCCACGCCCAGGAGCAGCTCGGCGGTCCGGCCGCGCAGGGCCTGCTCGTCTCGGTCTTCGGCGGTTGCGCCCTCGTCGGGGCCCTGCTGTACGGGGCGGTCGGGGAGCGCTTCGGGCGCCGGGCCGTGTTCACGGCGGGCTTCCTCGTCGGCGGCGCCCCGCCGTACGTGGTGGCCGCGCTCACGGACACCACCGCGCCGCTGCTCGTGACGGTGGCCGCGGCCGGGTTCGGCGTCGGCGTCCTCAACCCGATCCTGACCACGGTCATGTACGAGCAGGTGCCGGACGGTCTGCGCAGTCGGGTGATGGGCGCGAGCACGGCGGGGGTGCTGCTCACGACGCCGCTCGGGGGCCTCGCGGCGGGCCTCCTGGTCGAGCGGGTCGGGCTGACGGCGACGCTCCTCGGGATCGGCGGGCTCTACTTCCTCGCCACGCTCGCGCCGCTGGTGTTCCCGGCGTGGCGGGAGATGGACAAGCCACCGGAGAGGGACGAGCCACCGGCTCCCCCGGGCGCCACCCGCGCGGACGGACCGGTCAGCAGGCCGGAATCTCCGACTCCTGGCCCTGCTCCAGCGCCCGGAGGGACGCCACCGCGTCGCTGAGCGCGGTGACGGGGACGAGCCGCAGGCCCTTCGGCAGCCCGGCCTGGGCCTCCGAGCACTCGGCCTTCGGTACGAGGAAGACGGTGGCCCCGTCCCGGGCGGCGGCCTGGGTCTTGAGGGACACCCCGCCGACCGCGCCGACGGCGCCGGCCGCGTCGATCGTGCCCGTACCGGCGACGACGCGGCCGCCGGTGAGGTCTCCGCCGGCACCGTCGCCGGCGAGCTTGTCGACGATGCCGAGGGAGAAGAGCAGTCCGGCGCTGGGCCCGCCGATGTCGGCGAGGTGCAGGGTCACCTTCACTTCGTCGGGGTCCTTCTTCAGGTACCCGAGGGCGGCGAGGGTGGCCGAGTCCTGCGACTTCTTCATCTGGCCGAGGTTGTGCTTCTCGATCTCGGCGTCGGACTTCCCGGAGGGGTAGACGGAGTCGTGGGGCAGGACGGCCCGGTCGGTACGGAACCAGGCGTCGGCCACGTCCGCGAGGTCCACGTCCGTGGACGGCCCGGTCGCAAGGATCGTCGTCATCCGCAGCTGGCCCTCGATGGGCGCGCGGACGGGGGCGCCGGTGATGGTGATGACCTCACGCCCCTTGTCCTTGCCGAGCACATCGGCGGTGGAGCCGGGCTGGGCGATCGCGTACGGCAGCGGCGCGAGGCCGGCGACGGCGAGGAGCGCGGCGACGGGCAGGGCGCAGAGGGCGAGCGCACGGGGACGGGAGAGACCGGAGAGCACGCCCCCAATCTACTGGGACGTGAGAGGCCGCCGGCCCGGGGGCACGTACGCCGGTACGGGCAGGTGGCGGGCGAAGAAGGACCGTACGAGCCTCCGTACGGCGGGCACGGACGCCCTCGGATCGATCGCGCCGACCATCTCGGCCCGGCCTTCGGCGGTCATCAGGCCGGCTTTCTGGAGCTGCGGGGCCAGGGCCGCGTAGTCGGTGAAGACCCAGTGGTCGCTGTCGTCGAGCTGCCGCCGGACGACGGGGCCGCCGTGTGCGAGCAGCGCCGACCAGGACCGGTCGAGGCGGGCGTCGCGGAAGCCGTCGGTGCCGGCGAGGAGCACGGGCCGGTCCGCTCCCTCCCGGGCCACGGGCAGGAGTTCGCCGTCCATCAGGTCCAGGTACCCCTCGAGGACGGCCGCGGCGGCGATCCGCCGGTCCTCGTGGAGCGCCTGGGCGACGGCGGTGCCGCCGGCGGAGTGCCCGTACAGACCGACCCGGTCGAGGCCGAGGGCGTCCAGGACGAAGCGGAGGTCGGCGACGCGGGTGTCGACCATCGTGCGGAAGGTCGCCGCGTCGATGTCGGGGCTCAGCGCCGTCGCCCGGACCCGGTCGCGTCCCGGCCTGATGTCGGGGAACTCCACCTCGCTCGCGTCGCCGGGGTGGTCGACGGTGACGACGGTCCAACCGTACGAGGCGAGGTCGATCGCCAGTGAGCTGCCCATGGCGCGGGAGTCCCCGCCGCCGGGGCTGTACAGCAGCACGGGTCGCCGGCCGGCCAGCGGCGGGGCGCAGACGCGGGCGTGGGTGAGGGTGGCCGCCCAGTCGACCCCTGCGGCCGGGAGCCACGGGCGGACCAGCGGGCCGAGGACGGTGAAGACACCGGCGGCCTCCGGGGTGAGCTGCGGCATACGGGGGAGGCCCCGGCCGGTAGTGGCGGGCGAGAGGACGGTGATCATCACCTCTCGTACGCCGATCGCGGGCACCCAGGGGTCGTTGCGGGTGGGGTCGACGAGGTGATGGACGACGGCGCCGACGGGGTACGGGCCGGTGGGCGCGGGCAGCCGCAGGACGGGGCCTTCGGAGCGGGCGGCGGCGGGCGTGGCCTGGGCGGCGGAGGCGGTGCCGAGAAGGAGAGCGAGGGCGGCGGCCTTGGTGACGGCACGGCGGCCGGGGGAAGGGGATGTCATGCACGGCATCCTGGAGGCGGACGGGAGGGGCGGGCGAAGCTTGCGGCCCTGCCCGAAAGGCTGGCGGTCGGCGGGGGGTTGTGCGCGGTGACGTGGGTCCGATTCACGGAGGGCGACTACCCGCGGGTGCGGTTCGCGGCGCGGCCCTCGCCCGTGCCCGAACTCCACGCGGCGCTGCTGATGCTCGGCGCCCCGCACGAGGAACTGCTCTTCGGGCGCTGGCGCGGCAGACTCCTGCGAGCCCTGCCGGGGGCGGCCGGGCCGCTCGCGGACCTGGCGCCCGGCGGGGTGGCGCCGTCCTTCCTCGACGTGCTCGGCGAGACGCGGGAGGACGGCTTCGCCGGGATCCGGTCGGCTCCGCCCGCGCTCGTACGGTCCGAGATCGTACGGGTGTACGCGGGGCGGCGGGTTCCGCCGTGGGTGCGGGGGCTGTACGACGGGGACAGCGGGGCGTGGCGGACTGTGGAGCGGGCTCAGCGGGCCGCGTACGAGACGGTGCTCGCGCCGGTGTGGCCGCTGGTGCAGGACCTGCACCGGGGGGAGTTCACCCGGTACGCGACAGCCGTCGCGGAGGGGGGCCTCGGGGCCGGCCTGGAGTCTCTGGTGCCGGGCTCGCGGCTGCGGGCGGACGGGGTCTGGGAGTGGCCGGGAGGAGGCGGGCGGGAGGTCCGTCTCGGCGGCCGGGGACTCGTCCTGCTGCCGACGTTCCACTGGCGTGGCGGCCCCCTGGTCCAGGACCTGCCGGACCGGCCGGTGGTGCTCGCGTACCCGGCGGGCGGGGGCCTGCCGCTCGCGCCGACCACCGCCCCCTCGTCGGAGGACGCGCTGGCGGGGGTCCTGGGCCGGACGAGGGCGGAGCTGCTGGTGGCCGTGGGGGTGCCCCGTACGACGACGGAGCTGGCGCGGCGGCTGGGCGTCGGCAATGCGACGGCCTCGGCCCAGGCGGCGGCGCTGCGAACGGCGGGCCTCTTGACGACGACGCGCAGGGGCCGCGCGGTCCACCACGAACGAACACCGCTGGGCACGCTGCTGATAGCCCCTACGGCGCCGGGGACCGCCTCCGTGACGGGCACCCGGTAGCGAACCCGGGCCCCCGTTGTGGGCGGAACGGGTGGGCACAAGGCTCTGCCGGGCCCGTGGCAGCCCCGTTGCCGCGCGCTCTAGCGCAGCGCGTCGGCTACTTCCCTCGCCGCGTCCACCACCCTCGGCCCCACCCGTTCCGGTACCGCGTCCGCCAGCATCACCACGCCGACGCTGCCCTCGACGCCCGTGACGCCGACCAGCGGCGCCGCGGCGCCGCTCGCGCCCGCCTCCAGTTCGCCGTGGGTGAGGGTGAAGCCGGGTTCGATCAGGCCGCCCTGCCGGGCGGCGAGGATCGCGCGGCCGGCCGCTCCCCGGTCGAGGGGGTGGCGGAAGCCGGCCCGGTAGGCGACGTGGTAGTCGGTCCAGGTCGGTTCGACGACCGCGACCGCGAGCGCCTCCGCCCCGTCGACCAGCGTCAGATGGGCCGTCGCCCCGATGTCCTCGGCGAGCGAGCGCAGCGCGGGCAGCGCGGCCTCGCGCACCAGGGGGTGGACCTGGCGGCCGAGCCGCAGCACGCCGAGGCCGACGCGGGCGCGCCCGCCGAGGTCGCGGCGGACGAGGGCGTGCTGTTCGAGGGTGGCGAGCAGCCGGTAGACCACGGTCCGGTTGACACCGAGTTTGTTGGACAACTCGGTGACCGTCAGGCCGTGGTCGGTGTCGGCGAGCAGCTTGAGGACTCTGAGTCCCCGGTCGAGCGTCTGGGAGGTCTCCGCGGTCACGACGCCCACACCTCTCCTTCGAAAGTGAGTGGTGGCGGGCTCCCACGGGGTTACGACGCCGGTCCCGTCGGCGACGCACGTCAGAGGCCGCCGGCAGGAAGGGGTACACCGGCTGCGCTCCGCGGCGGCGCTGCCACGGGGCGATTGCTTTGAGCCGGGACAGTAGCGACCCGCTCCGCTCAGCGGAAGACCTCGTCCAGAATCCGGGCGCCGGCGACCGGATAGAGACGGTTCGGGACCTTCGTCGGTCACACGCGGGACTTTGGCGGACAAGATCGGCTTTGTCGTGCCCGTAGCGTGGAAGCCGCCCGGAGGCCGACCGTGGGGGCCGGTCCCCGGTGCCGGTTCCGGCGCGGGTCCCGCCGCGGCGGGACGAGTGAGGCCCGTACGAACGCCGTCGTACGGGCCTCAGCCACACCACTCCCGCGGATCACCGCATCCGCGTGGCCCACTCCTGCACCTTCTTGATCCGTTCCCGGATCTGCCCGGCGGTCGCCTCCGCGCTCGGCGGCCCGCCGCACACCCGCCGCAGCTCGGTGTGGATCACGCCGTGCGGCTTGCCGGTCTGGTGGACGTACGCGCCGACCATCGTGTTGAGCTGCTTGCGCAGTTCGAGGAGCTCCTTGTGGGAAACGACGGGACGCCGCTCGGCAGGAAGCTCCAACAGGTCCGCCTCGTCGTCCGGCTTCTTGCGGCTGTGCGCGATCTGCCGGGCCTGGCGCTTCTGAAGCAGCAGTTGGACCTGGTCGGGTTCGAGGAGGCCGGGGATGCCGAGGTAGTCCTGCTCCTCGGCGCTGCCGGGGTGGGCCTGCATGCCGAACTCGGCGCTGTTGTAGAGCACGCGGTCGAAGACGGCGTCGGACTCCAGCGCCTCGAAGGGCAGCATGTCCTGCTCGCCGGTGTCCTCGTCCTGCTGCCGCTCGGCCTCGGCCATCTCCTTCTCGGACTCGGCATACGGGTCCTCGTCCTCGCCCGCCTTCTTCGGCTTGTCGAGGACGTGGTCGCGCTCGACCTCCATCTCGTTGGCGAAACCGAGGAGGCTGGGGATCGTCGGAAGGAACACGGACGCGGTCTCGCCCCGCCTGCGCGAACGTACGAAACGGCCGACGGCCTGCGCGAAGAACAGCGGCGTCGAGATCGTCGTCGCGTACACGCCGACGGAGAGGCGGGGTACGTCGACGCCCTCGGACACCATGCGGACGGCGACCATCCAGCGGTCGGTGCTCTCGCTGAACTCGTCGATCCGGTTCGAGGCGCCGGTGTCGTCGGAGAGGACGACGGTGGCCTTGGTGCCGGTGATCTCGCGGATCAGCTTGGCGTACGAGCGGGCCGAGTCCTGGTCGGAGGCGATGACGAGGCCGCCGGCGTCCGGGATGGACTTGCGGACCTCGGTAAGCCGCTGGTCGGCGGCGCGCAGGACGTTCGGCATCCAGTCGCCCTTGGCGTCGAGCGCGGTGCGCCAGGCCTGCGAGACGGCGTCCTTGGTCATCGGCTCGCCGAGGCGGGCGGCGATCTCGTCGCCGGCCTTGGTGCGCCAGCGCATGTTGCCGCTGTAGGAAAGGAAGATGACGGGGCGGACGACACCGTCGCCGAGGGCGTTGCCGTAGCCGTACGTGTAGTCGGCCGAGGAGCGCCGGATGCCGTCGTTCCCCTCCTCGTACGTGACGAAGGGGATCGGGTTGGTGTCCGACCGGAAGGGCGTACCGGTCAGCGCGAGGCGCCGGGTGGCGGGCTCGAAGGCTTCGAGGCAGGCCTCGCCCCAGGACTTGGAGTCTCCGGCGTGGTGGATCTCGTCGAGGATGACGAGGGTCTTGCGCTGCTCGCAGCGGTTGCGGTGGAGCATGGGCCGGACGCCGACACCCGCGTAGGTGAGGGCGACGCCGTCGTACTCCTTGCTGAGCGGCCCGGCGCTGTACTCCGGGTCCAGCTTGATGCCTATCCGCGCGGCGGCGGCGGCCCACTGCTTCTTGAGGTGCTCGGTCGGCGCGATGACGGTGATCTGCTGCACGACGTGGTGGTGCAGCAGCCACGAGGCGAGGGTCAGCGCGAAGGTGGTCTTGCCGGCGCCGGGGGTGGCGACGGCGAGGAAGTCACGGGGCTGCTCCTGGATGTACTTCTCCATGGCGCCCTGCTGCCAGGCGCGCAGCTTGCCGGCGGTACCCCACGGGGCCCGGCCGGGGAAGGCGGGAGAGAGGTGATGGGAGGAGGTGGTGGTAGTAGTCACGATCTCCGGGTTCGACGCTCGTCCAGATATGACAACCGGGCCACCTTACCGGCGGCCCGACCGGAACGACGTACGAAACGGGGCGGGGGCGGCCCGGGTGCGATTCAGCTCACGTCGGGGACGATCAGCTCACCAAGTCCCCGCGCGATCGCCCCGACCTCGTCGGTCTCACCGGTGGCTACGGCGATGACCAGGCGTTCCGCGGCGTCGATGTCTGGCCGGAGCTGAACGCCGTTCATGGCGAGGAAGGTGACGCAGGACAGCCAGGCCCGCTCTCTGGTGGCCGCCGATGAAGGGGCGGCCGAAGGCCAGCGACTGCAGGAGTGCGGCCGCCTTTTCCACGGCACCCGGGTAGACGGCCTCGCCGAAGGGTGCGGAGGACCGCCGGAAAGCCGCCTCCGCGACGAGGCCGCCGTCGCGCACCAGCGGCGGGCCCCGCATGCGTCCTCGGCGATCCCGACGATGTCCTCGCCTCAGAGGTAGAGGTACGTCATCCGAGGCGCTCCAGGAGTTCGCTCCACTTGCCCGCCTGCTCGCGAGAGGTCTGCCTCACCCTCGCTTCGTGCGCCGTCCCGGCCAGGTAGGCGTCGACGGCCCGGAGTACGAGCGCGTGCTGGCTGACGCCCTCCTCCTGGGCACGCCGCCTCAGCGCTTCGGTCTGGTCGTCACGGAGATGCAGGTCCATGGCCATACCGGCACATTACTCGCGTGGGGACGATCCGGTGCGGTCTTGCTCAACGCTCCCGCTCCGGCCCCAACCGCGTAGCCACCCACGCCCCCACCGCCGCCACCCCCGCCATCGGCAGGAAGACCGCCGCGAAGGCGAGGGGGTGGGAGCCCGTCGACGCGTGGGCGGTGACCGCGTGGCCGACCGCGCCGCCGCCGAGGGCCGCGAAGGCCGCGCCGCCCGCGGCGAGGAGGAGGACGTTGGAGAGGCCGTCGGAGATCTGGAGGGCGGCCGAGTTCGCGCCCACCTCCTCGGGCGCGGAGAGCTTCATGAGCAGCACGCTCGTCGAGGAGATCACCGCTCCCATGCCGAGGCAGCCGACGGCCCAGGCCGCCGCGAGGACCCAGACCGGCACCGCCGTGATCAGCACGCTCGGCGCCACCGCGATCGCGAGGGCGACCAGGGCCATGCCGAGGACGACGAGCCGTTCCCGGTACGGCTCCGTCCACGGCCGGGCCTGGATGTACGAGCCGAGCGCCCAGGTGAGGCCGCCCAGGGCCAGGGAGAGCCCGGCCAGGGTGGGGCTGAGGCCGCGCTGGGTGACCAGCATCAGCGGGACGAACGACTCGGCCGCGATGAAGGCGCCGGCGGCGATGCCGCGGAGGAGGACGACGGACGGCAGGCCGCGGGCGGCCCGCCAGGTGCCGTGCGGCAGCAGCCCGCGGACGGTGGGCACGAGGAGCGCGATGCCCACGGCGGCGGGGAGCAGGGAGAACCAGCGCAGTTCCTGGCCGCCGTACTGCAGGAGCGCCGCCCCGGCCGAGATGCCGAGCGCGAGCCGGATCCGGCGCCGGTCCCAGGGGGCGACGGGCGCGTCCGGGTCGGCGGGGCCGGAGGCGGTGCGGCGTATCGCGGGGAGGGCGAGGGCCAGTGGGAAGACGACGAGGACGGGGATGCCGAGGAAGACCCAGCGCCAGCCGAGGTGCTCGGTGACGGTTCCGGAGGCGAGCGGGCCGACGACGGAGGGGACGACCCAGCTCGCGGCGAAGGCGGCCATGATCGCGGGCCTGAGGTGTTCCGCGTAGGCCCGGCCGACGATCACGTACAGCGCGACGATGACGAGGCCACCGCCGAGGCCCTGGACGGCCCGGCCCAGGATGAACAGCCACATGGCTCCGGCGGTCCCGGAGAGCAGCAGCCCGGCGGCGAAGGCGCTGATGCCGGCAGTGAGGGGCGCGAGGGGCCCTCGCCGGTCGGACCACTGACCGGCGAGAACCATGCCGAAGAGGCTGGTGGTGAAGTACGCGGAGAAGGCGAAGGCGTAGAGGGAGACGCCGTTCAGCTCGCGGGCGGCGACGGGCATGGCGGTGCCGACGGCGGTCGCCTCGAAGGCGATGAGCAGGACGACGGAGACGATGCCGATACTGAGCGCCCGGTGGGCCGGGTCGAGGACGGACCCCTTGGGGCCGGCGCCGTCCGCGTCGTCCGCGGCACGGGGCCCGGAGCTGTCGGAGACGACGGCGGCTGCGTCGGCGTCACGGGGTTCGAGGGCACTCATTCCCCCAGAGTAAGAGGTGAAGACCTGAATGACCCCTGTCAGGAGTCCCGATCCCGTTCAGCCCTTGGGCGTAGGACCGCGACGACCACGAACGGAATGTTGCGGCGGTGTGGCAGTCGCATGGCACGGCCCCCGGAACCCTTGAGCCCCCTCGCGGCCGCCGCCTACCGTCGTACTCGTCGCACCACACGACCGTGTGCCCGAGTGGTTGAGGGGCCGGCCTGCAAAGCCGGTTACGTCGGTTCGAATCCGATCACGGTCTCCGAGTGATCCCTTCGGGGATCTTCACAGTCGCCCACCGCGTGTGCGACAGTCCGCCACATGAGCGATCAAGGCATACGCAAGCTGGGCGTCCTCGTCGGCGTGGGCGCCGCCGGCGCCCTGTTGCCCGGCATCACCCTGGGTACGGAGACGGGCGTCGTCCTCTCCGTCCTCATGGCCGCTCTGGTGATGGTGGTCCTCACCCAACTGGTCCACATCGGGCCGACCGGCCGCGTCCCGCTGCCCCTCCTCGCCGTCTTCGGCCTGGTCGGCTTCGTCCAGGACGCCCTCATCTGGTGGCTGCTGTCCTGGCTGGGCCCGAAGATCTCGGAACTCCGGGTCGAGGGCTTCGCGACGATCCTCCTCGCGGCCCTGATCACCCGATCAACGGTCCTGCTCCTGTCCCAGCTGTCCCCGGCCGCCGAGACGGCCGGGGACTGAGGGGGACGGCGGCGGTTACTGCTCGCCGCGCCACTTCTTCACCTGGAAGACGGGCTTCTCCGGCAGCCCGGCATTGTTCTCGCAGCCCAGCTCCTTAACCACCGCGAGGGTGACGGAGTGGAGGACGGTGAGATAGGCCTCGCGGGTGGCGGGGGTGTTGGCGGGGTAGGTGCCCTTGATCGGCTTGTCGAACCTGAGCGAGCCCGCGATGGGGGCCGGCTCTTCCTCCGACCCCTTCAGCCGCGAGCTGGAGCACCCTACGAAGAGGTCTGCCGTCCTGTTGTTCGCGCTCGCCTCCCGGCCCATCCCGTAGAGATACCGGCCGGCAGCTGTCCACTTGGTGCCGTCGTCGAACCGGTCGGCGTTCTCGTACACCCGGAAGTCTATCTTGACCCTGAATCTCGGACCGGTGTCGGCGATCACCTCGCACATGTCGGGATGGCCGGGCGGCCTGCCCACCCTCGCCTGATCCTCGACCAGCACATTCGCGGTCCGCTCCAGACCAGTTCCCTTCGAGTGGAACTCCTTCGTGCCGAGCACCGACTCAAGCGACCCGACCGCTGTGGGCGAGAGCGTCTCGTCGCACTGCTGCGCGGCCTGCGGCGGCTCCTCCTCACCGCTTCCACAAGCGCTGAGGAGCAGGCCGAGGGCCAGCACGGTCGATACGGACGCGGATGCTCTTCTCATCGGATTCCTCGTGGGGTCATGGAGTCGGTGGCGGAGGTTCAGCCGGTCTCAGGGGCGTTGCCGGTCTGGTTCGCATGATCGTTGCCAAGTCCGTAGCCGTTGTTCACGGCCTCGATCATGTCCTGCCGGAAGCCGCTGCTCACCTGGTCTCGATGCTCGAACATGAACCGCTCCATCGGCGAGGTGGCGCTGTACCGGCCGGCCTCGTAGATGGCTTTGTTGTCCTCGTGGATCTGATCCTCGGTCTTGTCCTTGTGGTCCTCGACAGACTTCTCCGACCAGTCGCCGACGACCTGCCCGGCCAACTGCTCCATGACGCCCGACCCGGTGTCAACCGCGAGCGGTACAAGGACGGCGGCCGCGCCGACCGCCGCGGTGGCGGGCAGGAAGGCGACACCCGCCGCAATGCCGACCGTGGCGCCGAGCTGCACCCAGCCGGCCTTTTTCGCCTGCTCCTTCTCGTACTCCTCGTGCGCCTTCATGCCCTCGGCCTCGACCTGGTTGGCACGCGACTCGTCAAGGACGCCCTGGAACGTGGCCCCCGTGTACACGGCAGCCTGTGCGTTTCCCTCGTCGATCTTGCCATTCGGGCCGACCTGCGCCTCAAGGACGCTGGTGGTGTAGAGGCGTTCGGCCGTGGACAGGGTCGCGTAGGCGTCCGGGTGCTGACCAAGAGTGCTCAGGAAGCCGACCGCCGTGCTCCGCCCGAACTGGGGGTGCGCCTCCAGGTCCTTGGTCGGCGTGAAAGGCCGGTCCGAGCGGTTCTCGTCCAACGCCCAGTTGAGGTCGTCGATGTAACCGGCGCCCATGGTGCCGAGGCTGTCGGCCATCGTGGACTGCCACTTCTTGAGCAGTTCGGGATCGTCGCCGTACTTCGCGACGACATCCTGCATGATCTTGCCCGTGGTCTCGTCGCGCTTGAGCTCCGGCGTCGGGTCGTCCCAGGCGTGGCCGAGGGTCGCGGCCTCCAGCGCGTGGCCGAGTGCGTCCGGCATGTAGTCGGCCGACTTCTTCGCGTCGTCCGGGTGGTGCCCGTCGATGTCGGGGAAGAACTCGTACTTCTCGTTGCCGAAGAAGTCGAGGTAGTTCTCGATCTTGTTGCCGTCCTTGTCCTTGCCGAGGTCCAGCTGCCCGCCGACGCTGCCGTCCTTGTTGTACGAGGTCAGCGGATCCTTCGAGAAGAACTCCTTCGACGCCTCCGGGCTGTGCCCGAGCGCCTCCAGCATCGAGACCATCGGGTCGAAGCCGGAGCCGTTGACGCCCGACGGGTTGTACTGGTTCTTCAGCCAGCCGCCGCCCATCGGCTTGCTGTCGGCGAACATGTACGGGTCCTTGGCGTGGAGCTGGGTGACGTGCTCCGCGATGGGGACCAGGAACTTCTTGTCGTAGTCGCCGTAGCGCATGATGCCGCCGAGCAACTGGTAGCCGTACGCCGGGTTGTTGTCGTACTTGACGAGCGGGATCCGCTCCGTGCCCAGCTTGCGCATCTCCGAGGACCACTTGTCGGTCCACGCGTCGCCGCCCTGCGTCGCCGTTGCCAGGTTCATGCCCAGGTTCCGCTGGAGCTCCTGGACGTCGGCGAGGCGCTGCTTGTCGACCTTCGAGTAGTCGTACGTGTCCGTGGACAGCTGGCCGAAGAACTCCAGCGCGCCCTTCGGGCCCATGCCGTCGTAGAAGGTCCGGGAGAACTCCTTCGAGCCGCTGTTGTCCTTCAGCAGCTCGTTGAGGCGCATCAGCTCCTCGTGGGAGATGTCCCGGCCCTTCTTCGCCAGGTCGACGGCGCGCTGCGCCTCCTCGGCGTCGAGGCTGGTGTACTTCGGGGCGCTGAAGTTGTGCTTGTCGCCGGTGATGTTGGCCCTGAGCGCGTTGGAGCAGGCCACGTCCGCGTCGTCGCAGGCCTCGACGATCGCGTCGATCCGCCGCTGCATCTCGGCGATGTCGGCGCGCTCCTTGCGGACCATGTCCTGGAAGTCGGGGTCGTGCCGCATCCCCTGGTCCTTGGTGCTGGACAGCGGCTCGACCGCCTCGACCGTGCCGTCGGACCTCACCCGGAAGCGTTTCGCGGGGGCTTCCGTCTCGACGATCTTCTTGAGGTCGTCCTTCGCCTTCTTGAAGGCGTTGTAGCCGTCCGCCAGGACCTTGTGGATGCCGTCGGCGGCCTTGGCCGCGTCGTCGAACTCCTTCGCGGTCTTGTCCACGAACGGCTTCGTGACCTCGGCGTTCACCCCGCGCCAGTAGTCGTCCTTGGCCTTCGCCGCCATCGTCGTACGGGCGTCGGACGCGAGCGTGTCCAGCTTGCCCTTCATCGCCGACCAGTCGTCGGCCGAGGCCTTCATCTTGTCGAGCGGCGCCTGGTACACGTTGTCAAAGGTCAGCACAGCAGGTCCCCCGCCTACTTGAGGTACTCGTTGATCTTGGAGGCCGAGAAGGCCGCCTTGATGTCCGCCTCTTCCTTGGCGTGCGAGGCCGCGCTGTAGTCGAGGTGGTTGGAGATGTTGGCGCAGGCGTCGAGCAGCGTGTTCAGCTGCGAGCTCCACGTCTCCTGCACGGTCGACATCGCGGAACCGGTGAGGAAGCCGTGGCTGGACATGCCGGACGCCGCCTCCGTGGTGTTCGTACGCGCGTGGTTCCCGTCCTTGGCCAGCCGGCCGTGCAGCGCGTAGGCGGCGCTGCCGATGGCGCCGAGCTTGTCCTGGTCGACGCTGAGGTCGGCGTTCCCGCCGCCCCCGCCGCCGGGGTCGGGGGCGACCTGGTTGAGCCTCATGCCCACGCTGTCCGTGGACGCGGACGTGGACGTGGACCGGACCGACGCCCACTCCTGATCGAACGACATGCTCTCCCCCGTGACGGTGATCGTTCCGGCTTCGCCTCAGCAAGTTCCGTGCCCACGGAAACACGGCGATCGTAGACCCCCGGGCGCCTGTTCGAGCGCCACGCACGGGGAATCACCGCCGTCCCCGAGATCTTCACGGCGTCCGCATGCCCACTTCACCTTCGCAACCCGGAAAGACCGGACTTTCCCGGCCGCCCGCACGGCGACCCCGCGCCTCGGCGCCCCTCCCGGGCACGGCCCCCCGCCCCCACCTCGATAGGCTCGACCCGCCCCCGTCACCACGGGGCGCGCACGGACGACGGGGGCAGGACCGGTGGAACGACGGGGAGCAGGGCCGGCGGAACAGCCGCGCAGCCAGCAGGAGTCCGCGCGTCCCGAGCCGGAAGCGACGGGACGGACCGGGCGGGCGCGGCAGGAAGCGACGGGACGCACCGCGCAGCCCCCGCAGGAAGCGACGGGACGCACCGCGCAACCCCCGCAGGGACACGCCCACCCGACCGCGCCCCCCGCGCAGGGACACGCCCACCCGCCCGCGCAACCCCCGCAGGGACACGCCCACCCGACCGCGCAACCCCCACAGGGACCCGCCCACCCGCCCGCGCAACCCCCACAGGGACCCACGCGGCCCCCGCACGATTCCGCCCGCCGGATCGGCCCGTACCGGCTGATCACCCGGCTCGACCCGCCCCACCCCCCGCCGCCCTGCCGCCGGTTCGTGGCCCGGACCGAGGACGGCGAGCACACCGTCCTGCTCCACGCCCCGCTGCCGGGCACCGACCCCGCGCGGTTCGCCGCCGAGGCCGAGGCCGCCCGCTACCTCCTCGGGCCCTGGATCGCCCCGGTGACGGGCGTGGCGGGACCCGGCGAGGCCCCCTGGTACGCGAGCCCGTACGTCCCGGCGCTCCCCCTCCCCGTGGCCCTGGCCGTCCACGGCGGCCCGCTGCCCGAGGCCACCGTCCGCGCCGTCGGGGTCGCCCTGGCCGAGGCGCTGGCCGCCGCGCACGGCCAGGGCCTCACGCACGCCGGGGTGTCCCCGGCCGCCGTCCTGCTCACCGCGGACGGCCCCCGGCTGACCTGCTTCGGGGCGGTACGGGCCGCCGCGGCCGACGGCGAGCCGCGCACCGGCCTGCCCGGCCTCGACCCGGGGGCGCTCGCCCCCGAGCAGGCCGCGGGCGGCCGACCCCGCCCGCCGGGCGACGTCTTCGCGCTCGGCGCCGTCCTCGCGTACGCCGCCACCGGCCACACCGTCCCCGAGCGGGACGAGATCCCGCCCGCGCTGCGCCCGCCGATCGCCTCCTGCCTGGCCCGCGACCCGGCCGACCGGCCCACGGCCGCCGCCCTGATGGCCTCGCTCGCGCCGCCGACCGCGCACGAGACGGTCCTGAACTCGGCCGGCTCCCTCCTCACCCCCGGCTGGCTGCCGGGCCGGGTGGTGGCCGCGCTCGCCCGCCAGTCCTCCGAACTCCTCGCCGCCGAACTCCCGGCGCCGACCGGGGTCTGAAGGCCCCACGGCTCGCAGAGCCCCCTCCCTCCCCGCCCTCCCTCCCTGGATCTGACGGACCTGACCTCATGCTGTCGCCCCTGACCCACGACGACCCGGCCGCCGTCGCCTCGTACCGTCTCCTCGCCCGCCTGGGCTCCGGCGGCATGGGCACGGTGTACCTGGCGCGCACCCCCGGCGGCCGTACCGTCGCCCTGAAGACAGTGCACGCCCGCCTCGCCACCGACCCCGCCTTCCGGGCCCGGTTCCGGCTGGAGACGGACGCGGCGCGGATCATCGGCGCCCGGCACGGCGCGGCCGTCGTCGACGCGGATCCGCTGGCGGAGACGCCGTGGCTGGCCACCGAGTACGTCCTCGGTCCGCCGCTCGACGACGCCGTCGCCCTCGGCGGCCCGCTGCCGGAACCGACCGTCCGGGCCCTGGGGGCCGCACTCGCCGGGGCGCTCGCCCAGTTGCACTCCTCGGACGTGGTGCACCGGGACCTCAAGCCGTCGAACGTCCTCGTCACCGCGTACGGCCCGAAGATCATCGACTTCGGCATCGCCCGCGCGGCCGGCGACGACCACCTGACGCGTACGGGAGCGGCGGCAGGCACACCCGCCTTCATGTCGCCGGAGCAGGCGAGCGGCCAGGAACACCCCCCGGCGGGTGACGTGTTCGCCCTCGCCGGCGTCCTCGTCTTCGCCGCCACGGGCCACGGCCCCTTCGGTACGGGCTCCCCCGCCGACCTCCTCTACCGCGTCCGCTACGCCGACCCCGACCTCACGGGCGTACCGGAAGCCCTGCTGCCGCTCCTGACGGCCTGCCTCGCCAAGGACCCGACGGCCCGCCCCACCACCGGCACCCTGTCCGACCACCTCCACGACGGCCACGGCGAGTTCGCCGACCACCTCCCGCCGCTGCTCCTCACCGACATCGCCCGCCGCGCGACGGACGTCTGGCTGCACACACCGCACCGCCTCCCGGCCCCGGCGGAGTCGGCGATCGCGGAGACCACCCCGAGCACCCCCCTCTCCCGCCGCCGCGCCCTCACCCTGGGCGGCGGCTCCCTGCTGGGCCTGGCGGGGGCGGGCGCGGGCGTGTGGGCGTGGCTGGGGTCGCGGGAGGACACCGCCAAGACGTCCGCCGGCGCCCCCGCTCCCACCGCGATCCCCGCCACGACGGCTTCGGACGGCGCGCCGGCGCCGCTCTGGCGGAAGGAAGCCCTGGACCGCGAGGAGAGCACGACGCAGCTGATCGCCGGTGACGTCGTGGGCTTCGCCGAGACCGTCTCCTTCCGGGCTCGCGCCCTGGACAGCGGCGCCGAGCTGTGGACCGACTGGAGGGTGATGGAGCCCCAGCAGGTCACCTCGGACGGCACGTACTTCTACGCGTCCGACGGTCCTAGCCAGGGGCCGGGGATCCTGCAGATCCGGACCCTCGCGCCCCGCACCGGCGAGGAGGCCGCCCGGCTGATCGAGCTCAAGGGCTTCGAGGGTTCGCAGTTCGGCACGCAGCTTCTCACCGCCGCCGGCGGACGCCTCTTCGCCGCCTCACGGCTCGGCAGACATACGGACGACCTGGAGGCTCGGGAGACCGGCTGGCATCTGATCGCCGTCGATCCGCGCACGGGCAAGGAGGCATGGCGCCACCCGTACAAGTGGGACGGCGTCCGCCCCTGGCTCTCCCAGGTCGTCGGCGACCGGCTGGTCCTCGGCAAGAACAGCGGCGACCTGGAGTCGTTCGTCGTCCAGGCCAGGGACGTGCGCACCGGCCGGCAACTGTGGCAGCGGTCCATCCCCCTGAAGGACTCCCAGTCGTTCAAGCCCGGCCAGCTGGCGGCCGACGACCGGCACCTCTACGTCGGCGGTGACCGCCTCCGGGCGCTGCGCCTCACCGACGGCGGGACCGCGTGGGAGTACGGCAGCGGCTCTTTCTACGGGCTGCCTGCCGTCGCCGGCGGTCTCGTCCACGCGAACGAGAGCGGCCGCGGGCTCGTGGTCGTCGGCGCCGAGAAGGGTGACAAGCGCTGGGAGGAAGCCCCCTCGGGCCGCAGCCTGACCCCGGAGCTGTTCACGGTCCCCGTGGTCGGGACGAAGTACGTGTACGCACCCGTCCGGGGTGGTCTGAGCGCGATCGACCGGACGACCCGCAGCTCGGCCTGGGTGTTCCCGACGGATGCCACCCGGTACGTCGTCGACAGGGCACGGAACCGGATCATCGGGGCCGGGATGTCGTCCGTCGTCGCCATTCCCTTCGCCTGAGGCCGCCACCTCCGGCACTCCCTCCTGATCGGCCGCTCCGCCCTCCCACCTGATCCGCCGCTTTCGCCCCCACCTGATCCGCTGCTTTCGCCCCTCCCTTCCCACGGACCTGGAATCTCACGTGACCACACAGCCCCTCGCCACCGGCGACCCGCTCCGGCTCGGCCCGTACCGCCTGCTCGGCGTCCTCGGCGAGGGTGGCATGGGCAAGGTGTACGTCGGCAGGGACGGCGCCGGAACACCCGCCGCCGTCAAGGTCCTCCGCCCCGAACTCGCCCACGACCAGCACCTCGCCCAGCGGTTCGTCCGCGAGGCCGACATGGCGCGGGCCGTCACCAGCAAGGGCGTGGCGCGGGTCCTGGGGGCGCAGACCGAGGGCGGCCGGCCGTGGATCGCCGCCGAGTTCCTCGCCGGCCCGACGCTGGACGAGGCCGTCCGCGCGTACGGACCAATGGACGAGGCCACCGTGCGCGCCCTGGCCGCCCAGCTCGCCCGTACCCTCCACGACATCCACGTGGCCGGACTCGTCCACCGCGACCTCAAGCCCGCGAACATCGTGCTCACCTCGACCGGCCCGCGGGTCATCGACTTCGGCATCGCGCGCCCCGAGCACGGCCTGACCCTCACGACGACGGGCCAGATCCCGGTGACGCCGGGGTACGGGGCTCCGGAGCAGGTCCTCGGTCAGCGCGTCGGACCGGCGTCGGACGTCTTCTCCCTCGGCGCGGTCCTCGCGTACGCGGCGAGCGGGCGGCGCACCTTCGACGGGGCGCACGTGGCGGCGGTCCAGTACGAGGTCGTGCACGGCGCCCCGGACCTGAGCCTGGTGCCGCCGGGGCTCCAGGAGCTGATCGGCCCGTGCCTGGCGAAGGACCCGGTCCACCGCCCGGCGCCCCCGCGGATCGCCGAGGCGTTCGCCCCGCCGAAGGGCGCCGACCGCGCCTGGCGCAAGGGGCCGCTGGCCGACGACATCAAACGACGCGAGACAGCAACGAAGCGTCTGACGGCACCCGCGGACACCGCCGTACCGTCGTCCTCGCCGTCCCGCCGCCGCTTCCTCACCGGCGCGGCGGCGGCCGTGGCGGTCCTGGGGGCAGGCGGAGGCGCCGGCGCCTGGTGGCTGAACCGCGACGGGGAGAAGTCCCCGACCGCCGACGTGCCCCCGGCCGTCGCCACCCCCGAAGCGGCCTTCGTCTCACTCATCGACAGCGAGCCGGGCAAAGCCCCGGACGCGCTGTGGGGCCCTCTCGACGTCGCCTCCCCGGAAGGGGAGACGCTGCTCCCCGTGCGAGACGTGGTGCTGATGCAGGCGAAGACGGGCGGGCTGCTCGCCCTCTCCGTCACGGACGGGAAGGAGCGGTGGCGGGCCAAGGACATCGACGCGGACGCCGGATTCGTCTCCGTCGCCGACCGGCTCGTCGTCGGCGTCGACGACGACGGCGTCCTGCACTCCTTCGTCGCCTCTACCGGCAGCCCCGTCTGGCAGACCCAGTCGGAAGTGAGCAACGTACTCGCCGCGGACGACACCCACGTCTACCTGGTGACGAAGAACGACGAGCTGCGCGCAGTCGACGCCTGGACCCTCGCCACCACCTGGACCCGCCCGATGACGTCTCCCCGCGCCGCGGAAGGTCCCGCCAGGGCCGCAGTCGGCGGGAAGCGGCTCGTGGTCCACGGCAGGGACGGCCGCGTCACCGTCCTGGACACCGCCACCGGCGAGACCGCCTGGCAGATCAAGGACCAGGGCACCCACGGCCAGATCCCCTCGATCAGTGGCGACACCGTGTACCTCGGCGGCTCCCAGCTGATGGCCCGACGCCTTACCGGCGGCGACTTCTTCTGGAAGGAAAGGGGCCACAACCTCTCCGAAGGGAACGGCTGGGGCAGTCCGACCGCCGACGGCGATTCCGTCTTCGCGGTCGACGGCTACAGGGCCCTCCACTACCGCACCGTGCCCGACGTCCGAACCGCGACCACCGAGTGGACGCAGATCATGGAGAGCCCGGGGAGCACCCTCACCGCACCCGTCGTGGAAGGGGCGACGGTCTGGCTTCCGGAAGCCGACGACAGCTCCGTCACCGTGGTCAAGAGGAACGTCGGCGGCGCCTCCCTGTTCACCGTGAAGATGCAGCGGGAGGGCCCCTACCGGATGGCGAGCGACGCCCATCGCGTCTTCATCGCCCGCGGCGGAAGGGTCGCGGCCATGCCGGTCTACGGCACGTGAGCCGACACCCTCGCCCTTCTCACGACCGCTTCGTCGCGGGCACGCCTTCGGCCAAGCCCGTGTCCGCGCACCCCAGCTCGGCCGAGACCTGCCGGGCCGCCGCGTTGGCGAGGGTGATCAGCCTGGTCCGCTGTTCCAGGTCGGTGTCGGGGTGGCCTGCCGGACCCCAGATGGTCGTCTCGACGACGATGTCGTGGGCGGGCGCCTTGAGACGGCAGGTGAAGTAGAGCTTGCCGAGCCCGGCGGAGGAGAAGGCCTGCAGTCCCGTGGCGTAGGAGGTCACCGACTTGGCGAGTTCCGAGTTGAGGTACGGGCCTTTGCCGACAGCGACCAGCTCGATCCTGAGGTCCTTCGGCCCGCCCTCGGCCGGGTCCAGGCCGCAGTAGCGCACCGCCTGCGGCTGGTAGGAGTCGGCCCGTGGTGCACGGGAATCGCCCCGCAGCGCGTCGAGGGCCTTGTCCGGTTTCGACCGGTCGTCCTCGAAACGCTCGCTATCCAGGACAGCCTTGAGCGCGGCCGCGGTGGAGGACTCCTTGGCGAAACCCCCGCAGGCCTCGGCCGCCGTCAGGCCCTCCGGTTCCTGCGCGGCCTCCCCGTCGCCGCCGTCGGAGCAGCCCGTGAGGAGCGCGGCCATGGCAAGGGCCGCACCGATACCCGCCAGCGCAGACCGCATGTCAGTCCTTCTTCTCGTACGGGTCGGGGAGGTTGTTGTCCTGTGCGTGCAGGCGCCCGGTCCGGATGTGGTCGACCAGGTCCTCGTTGAGCTGGTTGCGCTGGTCATAGGTCCAGCCGGGGGCCGTCGCGTAGGCGATGCCCGGCCTGAGCGAGTTCTCCTTGCCGTCGCTCAGCGCTGTCTCCTTCAGCTCGTCCGAGTTCTTCTTGAGCATTTCGTCCTTCTCGTACTTCTCCGCCATGTCATCGGCTTCCATACCGATGAAGGTCGTCACCGCGCCGCCCACCGTCTCGGCGGCCAGAGGTACGAGGACGCCGGCGGCGGCGCCGCCGGTCAGGGCGACGACGCCACCCGCGGCGACCGCTCCCACTCCGAACTTGACCCACTCGGTCGTCTTGGCGACGGCCTTCTTGTGCTCCTCGGAGTCCTTCTCGTAGTCCATGTCGATCTGCGCCATGCGGGACCCGTCCATGATGCCCTGCGCCTCCGATCCGATGCGCAAGGTGGTCCGCGCGTCGGTGAGGTCCCGTTCCTCGAAGTCGGTGCCGGGCTTCGGGCCCACCTGCTCGAGGACGCTCGTCGTGTACAACGACTCGGCCGCCGAGAGAGTGGAATGCCCGCTCTCGCTCTGCGACACGATGCCCATGAAGTTGATGGCATCGCCGCGGTTCCAGAGCAGCCCGGTGTCGAATTCCTCGCCGAACCGGGACTTGCCCTTGGCGTCGTTGGCGCCGAAGGGCGAGCGCTCCTGCTCTTCCATCGTCGTGTCGCTGTTCGTCTCCAGGGAGCGGTTCAGCTCGTCGATGTAGGCGGCGCCCATCTTGCCCAGGCTGTCGTCGATGCCCGGCTGCTCGTGCATGTACTTCGGGTCGCTGCCGTACCGCTCGACGACCTTCTGCATGACCTCCGCGTTCTCCTTGGTCCGCACGTCCTTGAGGCCCTCGGCCTCGGCGTCGTACGGGTGGCCGGTGGTCGCGGACTCCAGGGCGTGGCCGAGTGCGTTGTAGCCCGGCTCCCTCGTCCGGTCGCCCTTGTCGTTCAGCTCCTCGGGCCACTGGCGGTCCTTGGAGAAGTAGTCGAAGGGGTCGAGCTTCTTGTCGTCCTTGCTGTTCTCGGGCGTGACGTCGATGGAGCTGTTGAAGAACTCCGTCGACGCCTTGGGGTTGTGCCCGAGCGCCTCCATGAAGCCGATCACGGGGTCCTGGCCGAGGTCGCCGCCCTGCCAGTTCAGATGGCTCGGCATCCCGCTCATCTGCTGCCACGCCCGGTCGGCGGGCAGCCGTCCGTCGTGGGTCATCTTCCGCTCGGTGACGACGAGCCCGTTGCCGTAGTCCTTCAGGAACTTGTCGTCGTAGTCGCCGACCCGCATCAGGTTGCTCATGACCTGGAAGCCGTACGGGCTGGTGCCGCGCGTCTGGATGGGCTCGCTTCCGGCCTTGATGACGTCGGCCTTCCACTGCTCCATCTCGGGGCTGGTGGAGTGGGTCGCCGTGGCGAGCGTCATGCTCCAGTTCGTCTGGAGTTCCTTCAGCTTGTCGCGGTGGTCGACGCCGAGCCGGGAGCCGTCGCTGGGGTCGCCCATGTCGGCCCAGTACTCCATGCTGCCCTTCGGCCCGACCTCCAGGGCGAACTTCTCGGCGAAGTACGGGTCCTTCTGGTTGGCCTTGAAGAGGGCGTTGAGCTTGTCGATCTCCTGCGGGGTGGCTTCGTCGCCCTTCTTGTACAGCTCGTAGGCGGCGTGCGCGTCCTCGGCGTCCTGCGCCTTCGAGGCGGCCTTGAGGGAGTCGTACTTCGTACCGGAGAAGTTGTTCTGGTCCGTGCCGACGAGGCCGCGCAGGGCGCGGGAGGCCACGTCGTCGGCGTTGTTCGCCCGGTCGATCGCGGCCTTGATCGCCGCGTTCATGGCCTCGAAGTCAGCCGCCTCGGGCTTCGGCCCGTCGTAGTCCTTGGACCGGCTGTCGGGGCGGATCAGATGGCTGACGGTGCCCTGCTGGTCGATACGCAGTCCCTTGCCGGGGGCCTCCGCGACCAGCTTCTCCAGCTCGGTCTTCGCGGCCCGGAACTCGCTCTCCGCGTCCCGCAGGATGTTGCGGATGCTGCTCGCCTCGGTGAGGGCGTCGCCGAACTCCTTGGCGGTCTTGCGGACGAACGCCTGCGTCACCCCGGCGTTCTCGCCCTTCCAGTCGGCCTTCTCGGCCTTGCTCTGGAGGCCGGTCTCCGCCTTCTCCTTGGCCTTCTCCAGCTTGGACACCGTCTCCGACCAGACGGTGACAGCCTCCTTGAGACTGCCGAGCCGGGCATGGAGGACCTGGTCGAACTTCAGCATCTGTTTCCCTCGTCAGCCGACGCGGTCGGCTTCGTCGCCGGCGGCGTCACCGGCCTTGGCTCAGTTGAAGTGCTTGTCGATCGTGGAGATGGAGAAGTTCGTGACCAGCACTTCTTCATGGTTCGTATGACTGATGACGGTGTCTTCGAGGTGGTTGTGGATGTGCGCGCAGGCGCTGAGGAGCGTCTCCGCCTGACCGCGCCAGGTGTCCCACATCGTCCACATCGCCGACCCGGTCAGGAAGCCGTCGCCGTCCAGGCTCTTGGAGGCCGCGTTCGTCTGCGCGCCCGCGTGGAACGCGTCCCGCTCGAACCAGTGGAAGAGCTCCTGCGCCTCGTTGCCGACCGCCTTGAGCTCGGCGGACGTCACCTTGTAGTCGCTGGAGCCACCGCCACCGCCGGGGTCGGCGGGCACGCTGTTCAGCCTCGTCGCCACGGCCTGGCCGCGGGCTTGGCTCCACTCCTCGTCGAACGACATCTCTGCTTACTTCCCCATGGGTGCGTTACGGACGTCCAGCGGCGGGTCGGACTCAGCCCCGCCGCGAACGGAGTACGGGTACGGCGACGGCGGCACCGATCAGCACCGCCGCGCCGATGCCGAGGCCGATCCAGAGGCCGCTGTTGCCGCCGTCCGCGCTTGCCGCCTGGGGGGCGGGGGCGGGTGCGGGAGCAGAGGGCGCCGAAGTCGCCGGGTCCGCCGACGCGGAGGCGGGTGCGGAAGCGGAGGCGGACGGTGCGGCGGACACGTTCTCCTCAAGGTCCGCGATGGGCCGGACGCCGGCCGGGCCGGGGTCGCCGGGGGTCTTCAGGGCACGGAGGGGCCGGATGGCTCCGTAGCCGATGAAGTCGCTGCGCTTCGCGCCGTCCTTGGGTGCCGCGATCGTGTTGAGCATGACCTTCAGGACCTGGTTGTTGGTCCAGTCGGGGTGCTTCGACCAGATCAGCGCGGCTGCGGCGGAGGCGAGGGCGGTGGCATCACTCGTACCGCTCGACGTGCAGACACGGCCACCGCTGCAAGCGGCGACCATGTCCTTGCCGGGGGCCACGACGTCGACCTGGGGGCCGTACTGGGACATCGGGACACGCTTCAGTTTCCGGTCGACGGCGCCAACGCCGACGACACCAGGGGTCGCCCCCGGATATTCCGTCCGGTTCGCCTTGTCACCCGTGTTCCCCACGGAGGCGAAGACCAACGCGCCCTTGTCCAAGGCGTACTGCACGGCGTCCGTGAGCTGCTCCGAGCCGCTTGTGGCACCCTGCGAGATGTTGAGCACCTTGGCACCGGAGTCAACGGCGAAACGGATTGCCTCGGAGGCAAATTTGTTGAACTGCTCGTCGGAGTCCGCGGCGCTGCCGTTCTGATCGGGGGCCGGCAGCCGGATCGGAAGGATCTTCGCCCCAGGGGCGAGCCCGAAGGCGCCCGCGCCTCCATTGGCCTGGCCGGTTCCGGCGATGAGTCCCGCCATGCCCGTGCCGTGGCCTTCGACGTCGGTGTGCTCATCCCCCTGCGCA
Source organism: Streptomyces sp. NPDC002773 (assembly GCF_040295605.1). Classification (NCBI taxonomy): domain Bacteria; kingdom Bacillati; phylum Actinomycetota; class Actinomycetes; order Kitasatosporales; family Streptomycetaceae; genus Streptomyces; species Streptomyces sp. NPDC002773. The sequence continues at coordinate 76,614 of NZ_JBEOVO010000025.1, read as the reverse complement.
TGGGGGGCCATGTCCTTGCCGTCGAGTACCTGACCTCGAAGGTCGGGATGGTTGTCCTCCACACCAGTGTCGATCACGGCGACCGTGACGCCCTTACCGGTGCTGATCTGCCAGATCTCTTCGGCGCCCATCGCGGTGAGGTGCCACTGACGATCCCGTTCGCCCGCTGCTTGGGCGGGAGCGGAAGTGATGCCCACCAGCAGCATCCCCAAGGCGGCCGAGGCGGTGACTCGGGCACGGCTCCGACGAATACTGCTGGTACGCATCTGCTTCCTCGCGCTGTTCAGTCGATGACGGGCGGCGCCGTGCGGCGGTTGCCCTGCTGCCAGGTCTCCTCGTCCTCGACAAGATAGTCGGGACGCTCGCCGTTCTGTTCCTCGCGCTCGCGACCGGCCGGCGTGGAGCCTCCGCGCACGAGGCCGGAGCCACCGGGCGTGAAGGGGCGTGCGGCACCGCCTACGGCACCCGCGGCACCTGCGGCGCCGGCGCGCTGCGCCTTGCCGCCGACCACTCCGCCGGTCTCGCCGGCGAGGCGGCGGCCGCCGCTGATGCCGTTCTGTCCGGCGCCCATGCCGCCGCCCATCGCGCCGCCCATACCGCCGCCCATCGGGCCGCGGCCCATGGCCGTTCCGTTGCGACCGCCGGCCTCGGTGCCGATGACGGTGCTGCGCGGGATGCCAGTCGCGGGCCTGCCTGTGGTGCTGGGTACCGCACGGCCGCCGCTGACGCCCTCGCGGGTGCCGCCGAGCGGGCCGGGGACGCCCGGCAGGCCGCGCGGGCCGCCGGTGATCGGGCCGCGCGGGTTGCCGGTGCCGCCGGTGACGGGCATGGTGCGGCCCTGGGGCCCCGGGTTGCCCTTCACCTGCAGCGGAGGCACGCCGGTGGTGACGAACGGGGGTGCAGCCCCGTCCGGCTTGGTGACCGGCGGCGGACCGCCGGGGGTCTGCGTCGTCGGACCGGTCGTGGTCGGCGGCAGGGTGTCCACGCTGTCGATGCCGAGGTCCACGGGGGTGTCGGGCCGCGGCTCCGGCCGGATGACGTGCGTCGGCCCGGTCGGGTCATCGGACGGCGACACGGTGCGCGTGTCGGGCGTCGCAGGGGTCTCGGTCTGCTGACGGGTCGTCGACGTGTCGCCCCTGGTGGTGCTTGTGGTGCTTGTCGTGCTGCTCTCGCGATTCGTCGAGTACGCGGATGACTCGTTCTCGCTGATGCGGCTACGACCGGGGTCCGCCGGCACGAAGTCCCCCGGCGGCGGCGGGAACGTCGGCGGTGCGAAGCTCGTCATCTGGAAGCTCGACCACTGGTACGCGGACGAGAGCTTCTTCATCTCGTCCGCCGCCGCCTGCTTGTTCGCCGTTTCCTTGGCCAGGATGGCGTCGAGTTGGTCGCTGGCGGCCATCGCCTTCTGGGCGTTGCGGGCGACCGTCGCCGAGTCGGGGTCGTTGCGGTACTTCTGCGCGGCTTCCAGGTTCGCCTTGGCCGACTCGTGGGAGGTGTAGCGCGGGATGGCGCTCTTGGCGAGGGCGATGGCCTGCGCCGCGCGGTGCATCCACTCGGCCGAGTGGGAGCTGTAGTCGCCGAGCTTGTACGTCGAGCTCACCACGCTCTCGGCCCACTCGGTGAAGGCCTTCTCCGCCTTGCCCGTCCATTCCACCCGGCCGGTGCGGTTCTTGAGCTGGCCGGCGATGCGGTGCAGTTCCACGGCCGCCGCCTGCAAGCGGTCGCCCGCGATCCTCACACCCGGCTCACTGGCTTCGTCCAGCCAGGCCAGCATGTCCTGGTGTGTCATGGAGTGGAAGTTGGTACCGCCGCCTCCGCCGCCCTGTGCAGGACTCATCTTTCGCCTCTTCCCCGTGTCCCCGAAATTCCGTCCGCGTCCGCCTACTTGAGGCCGTCGTCGTCGCCTTCGGCCGTCTCGTTGGCTTCGTTCGCCGAGGCGCCGCGGCCCGCTTCCTGGTCGGCCTTCTGCTTGGCTTCCCAGGTTCGCTGGTGGATCCCGATCATCTTCTGCTTGATGTCGTCGTCCATCTGCTGGAAGCCGTCCTTCGACGCGACGACCGCGATCCCGAGGCCCTCCAAGCAGTCCTGCAGCAGACCGGAGAGTTCCGTCAGCTGCCTGAGGACGGTCGTGTACGACGTGTGGACGCCGTTCGCCTCGCTCCAGGCCGCACCGCCGCCGCCGAACTGAACGCGCAGCACCGGTTCGGCGTTCATCTTGGTCTTGTCTGCTTCGGAGGAGGTGAGCATGTCGATCAGACCGTCGATGCTCGACTTGAACTCCGTCATCGACTCGGTGTTGTAGCGCACGGCATCCGCGCTCATGCCCTGCATCCCGTACGCGCCCCCGCCCACGTAGGCTTCCATGCCCGCGCTCCTCCCCCGTGTGAACCACCATGCTGTGTACCGCACAAGTCTAGAAGTTCACTGTAGTTGGGAACGACGACAGTGCGCACCCCGGGGTTGCACAAGCAACGGACATCACATGGTTACGAATTGGGCACGGCGACCGCCGCCTGGGGGCGGATCGGGAGGCGGTTGACCGGGCGGCCCGTTGCCGCGCGTACCGCTGAGGCCACTGCGGCCGGTGAGGTGACGACCGGGATCGCGCTGGCTGCCTTCGCACCGAAGGGGGCCACCACGTCGCGTTCCTCGACCAGTTTCACGATGCGAATGTCCGGGGCATCCAGGGATGTCGGGAGTGCGTAGCCCGTGAAGTCGGGGTGCCGGACCAGGCCGCGGGCGGTGCGGAGGTTCTCCGTCAGGGCCGCGCCGACGCCTTGGGTGACGCCCGCCTCGATGCGGGTGGCGAGTTGGGCCGGGTTCAGGATGCGGCCGACGTCCTGGGCGACGGCCATCTCCACGACCCGTACGGCGCCGAGTTCGATGTCCACGTCGACCACCGCGCGGATCGCGCAGAACGCCAGGCCCACGAACGCGTCGCCCTGGCCCGAGTCGTCGAGCGGCTCCGTGGGGTGCGGGCGGCACTGGGCCGTGGCCCAGAGTTCCTTGCCGTCCATCGCCTCGGTGACCGTCGTCGAGAGGACCCCGTCGTACGAGGTGATCTTGCCGTCGGTGATCTGGAGGAGCTCCGTCGACATGCCGAACTGGTGGGCCAGCGGCTGGAGAAGCTGCGTGCGGACCATCTTCGCGGCCCGTTCCACCGCCCCGCCCGAGACCCAGGTGTGGCGGCCGTGGGCCGCCGGGCCCGCCGGCGGCTGGTCGGTGTCGACGGGCGCGACGTGCACCTCGTCGATGCCGAGGGTGTCCTGCACGATCTGGCGCGCGAGCGTCGAGAAGCCCGAACCGGTGTCCACCGCCGAGCAGATGACCGTCGCCACCCCGTCCTGCACCCGTACCGTCGCCGTCGACACCTCGTCGGTGCCCTCCGCGCCCAGCATGTGCACCATGCCGAGCGCGTAACCCACACCGCGCCGCACCGCGCCCGGTTCGCCCGCGCCCTCGGGGCCGCCGGGCAGCAGCCAGTCGCCCTCCGGGGTGTCCTTGGGGAGGGGGGGAAGCGGGAAGTCACGGACTGCGGACAGGAGTTCGGCCACCGGTGCCGGGCAGGTCACCGTCTGGCCGGTCGGCAGGATGTCGCCCGTCGCCATGACGTTCCGCATGCGCAGCTCGGCCGGGTCCACGCCCAGTTTCGCCGCCAGTTTGTCCATCTGCGCCTCGTACGCCGCGCACACCTGCATCGCGCCCTCGCCCCGCACATGGCCGGACGGCGGGTTGTTCGTACGGACCGCCCACCCTTCGACGAAGGCGTGCGGCACGACGTACGGGCCGCAGGCGAAGGCCACGGCCGCCGCGAGGGACTCCGACGAGGAGTCCGCGTACGCGCCCGCGTCGAGCAGGATCTGCGCCTCCACCTTCACCAGGCGCCCCTCCGCGTCCGCGTGGTGCCGGTAGCGCAGCAGGGTCGGGTGGCGGTGGGCGTGGCCGAGGAACGACTCCTCGCGCGTGGCGGTGAGCTTCACCGGGCAACCGGTACGCAGCGCCAGCAGGCCCAACGGGATCTGGAAGCCCGGGTCCTCACGGTCGCCCGTGGCGCCGGGGACGCCGGTGACGACCAGCTTAACCTGCTCGGGCGGCAGGCCGAAGCAGGCGGCCGCCAGGTCCCGGTCGGTGTGCGGGTCGGTGGACGCGGTGTAGAGCTCCACCCCGCCGTCCGGGCGCGGTACGGCGAGACCCGCCTCCGCGCCGATCGGCGCCGGGTCCTGGCGCCCGATCCGGTACAGGCCCTCGACGACGACCTCGCCCGCCGCGTCCGGGTCCCCGAAGCGCAGCGGGATGTGCCGGATCAGGTTCCCGTCGGGGTGCAGCGCCTCCGCCGCGAACGCCTTCTCCGGGTCCGTCACCGGGTCGAGCACCTCGTACTCGACGGTGATCGCCGCAGCGGCCAGCCGCGCCGTGTCGGGGTGGTCGGCCGCGACCGCGGCGAGGGCCTCGCCGTGGTGCCGGACCAGGTCCGACGCGAAGACGGGCCGGTCCGCGACCCGGCGGCCGTACGTCGCCGCGCCCGGCACGTCGGCGGCCGTCACCACGGCCCGTACGCCCGGCATGGCCGTCGCCGCGCTGGTGTCGACGGACACCACGCGCGCGTGGGGGTGCGGGGAACGCAGGATCGCCGCCCAGAGCAACCCCTCGGCCCACAGGTCGGAGGCGTACGGGAAGGTGCCCTCGGTCTTCGCGCGTGCCTCGGCCTGCGGGAGCGAGGTGCCGAGGCCGTGCGCGGCCTGCTCCTGGCCCAGGGGCCCCAGGGGGCCGGGGATGTCCAGAGCCGTGGGAACGGCGGTGGTCGCGTCGGTGCTCACGCCATGCCTCCGTCGTGCGGGTGCGGAATCTGGTGCGGGACACGGGGCTCGTCGGCGCCCTCGGCCGCGGTGGCCGCCGCGCTCGCCTCGCGCTCGGCGACGACGTCCCGTACGGCTTCGAGCACGCCCCGGTAGCCGGAGCAGCGGCACAGGTTGCCTGCCAGCGCCTGGCGGGTCTCCAGCTCCGTGGGGGCGTGGTTGCCCTCGAGCAGGTCATGCACGGTCATGCACATGCCGGGGATGCAGAAGCCGCACTGGACGGTGCCGCACTTGGCCATGGCCCGCTGCACGTCGGAGGGCTCCCCGTCGGCCGCGAGGCCCTCGACCGTCCGCACCTCGCTCCCGGCGGCAGTCGCCGCCGGGACGAGGCAGGAGGCGACGAGACGGCCGTCGACCTGCACGTTGCACGCGCCGCACTCGCCCTGCGAGCAGCCGTCCTTGGCCCCGGCGAGACCGAGACGCTCCCGCAGGACGTACAGCAGGGACTCGCCGATCCAGGAGCCGGTCACGGGGCGGTCCGCGCCGTTGACCCGGAGGGTGTACGAGGTGTGGGGGTGCTCGTCGCTGTCCGTGGAGGCGTGGGCGTGGGTGCTCGCGCCCACGCCTGCGCTCTCGTCGACGCCTGCGCTCTCGTCGACGCTCTGGTTGGCAGTGGCCGTGGCGGTGGGCGTGTCCTCGGGGGTGGCGGCCGTCGTCCCTTCGGGTGTGTCTGTCCCGTCGTCGTCGGTCGGCTCGACCAGAGCCTCCGCCGGGGCCTCTACCAGCACCTCCGCCGGTGCCTCGGCCTCCGCCTCGACCGGGCCACCGGCCTCCACCTGCCGGTCCGTGACCTCCGCCGCCGGCTCCTCCGGGAGCGCCCACGGCGCGGGCGCGCCGCCCGGCAGGGTCGCCGGCGCCTCGGCGTACGGCCTGATGGCCGACGCGGCGAACTCGCCCGCGTCGCCCGGCGCCCCCGGCCCGGAGGCCTCGGTCTCAGCCGCCGCCTCCCCCGTCTCTCCAGCCTCCACCGTGTCCATCGGGTCCACCGCGGCCGGTACGGCCGGGATCTCCCACTGGCCCGTCGAGCCGGGTCCCGCGGGGGGCGCCATCGCCCCCGTGAAACGCCACTCGGCCGTCGCGTGCGGGTCCTGCTCGCCGTACTCGAAGTGCTCGGCCCGCCCCGTCGGAGCCTGCCCGAAGTGCTCGGGCCGCTCCGCGTACTCGGCGCCCTGCTGCGGGAAGTACCGCGCCTGGCCCTGCTCCGCGTACTCGTTCCCGTCGAAGTACTGCGTCTGCTCGGCGTACCGCGGCTGCTCCGCCTGCGTCGGCAGGTGCACCGCCCACGTGCCCGTCGCCGCCGGGTCCGTCGCCGGCGACGGGGTGAGGGGCTGGAGCGGGGTGATCATCGGCGGTACGTAGCCGTGCCCTGGGGCCTCCAGGGGTACGCCGTCCAGCATGAAGTCCGGCGGGAGCTGGACGAACGCGGTCGCGTCCCCGTCGTACCCCTCGCTCTGCGGGATCGGCTCCCAGCCGCCGGAGTCCTGGTGCTGCTGGTCGTTGCTGCTCACGACAGTGCCCTCCCCAGTGCCCGTCGGGCGAGTGCGGCGACGGTGCGCCGCAGGTGCAGTACGGCCGGGGGCAACGCTTCGTCGCCCGGCGGGTCCGGGATGCAGGCGGCGGCGACGTACTCGCCGAACGCCGCGAGCGCCTCGGGCGCGAGGCCCCGGTCGTTGTCCCAGTCCACGAGCGAGGCGATCCAGCGCTCCGCCTCCAGCGGGCGCAGCGGCATCGGGGCGACGGCGCCGACCGCGCAGCGCACCCCGCGCCGGGCCGGGTCGAGGACGACGGCGACGGAGGCGGTGGCGCGGGCGGGGCCGGTGCGGCCGGTGGCCTTGACGAAGACCTGGGGGGCGTGGAGCAGCGGGACGCGGACGAAGGCGACGAGCTCGCCGGGGGCGAGGAGGTCGCGGCCCGCGAGCAGGTGGGAGACGGGGATCTCGCGGCTGCCGAGCGGCCCGAGGACGACCAGGTCGGCTTCGAGGGCGGCGAGGACGGGCAGCGAGTCGCCGGTCGGGGCGGCGGTGACGACGTTGCCGCCGAGGGTGCCCGCGTTGCGGATCTGGGGCGGTCCGGCGGCGCGGGAGGCGGCGGCGAGGGCCGGGATGAGGGCGGCGAAGTCGGGGCGGCCCATGCGCGCGTGGGTGAGGCCGGCGCCGAGGAGGGCGTGTCCGTCCTGGTACTGCCAGCCGCGGATCTCGTTGATGCGGCTGAGGCCGACGAGTCCGGCGGGGCGGAGCTGGCCCTTGTTGACGGCGGCCATGAGGTCGGTGCCACCGGCGACGGGGACGGCGGCCGGCATGGCCGTGAGCGCCGCCACGGCCTCGTCGAGCGAGGCGGGCAGCGTCACGGACTGCGCCGTCTGTGGTGCGTGCGTGGTCAACCCGCTGCCCCTTCCCGGTGTCCCGGTGGTCCCCGACTGTGCCCGGCGGTCGCGCCTGCGTGTGGGCGTACCGTACGTGCTCACACGCCGGACGTGGCAACTCTGGCACATCTTCCGAGCGGTCCGGCGCGAGGGTCCGCGAAGGACTGTTCCGTCCGGGACGCCCCGAGGAGCGACGGTAACTTCCGTTTCGCCGCACTTGGGTGAGCAGGGGGACGCCGGCTCGGGAGCCGACTCGGGTTCGGGTCGGGGGCGGGGTCGGGATCAGGTCACACGATCGGGGGCGTGCCCTCCAGCGGTCGCCCGACGACCCCCGGGCGCCGCTGCCACGGACGTGGTCCCGTGGGCGGCCGGTAGTCGACGCCGAGGGCGTCGAGGCGCCGGTAGTGCGTGTCCATACGGCGCTCGAAGCCGGCGTAGTCGCGCGCCCCCGGCGCGGGCAGCGCGGACCAGGCGACCTCGGCGAAGGCGGCGAGGCGGGGGAAGGCCTGGTAGTCGATCCGGGCGCGGTTCTCCATGACCTCGGTCCAGACGTTGGCCTGGGTGCCCAGGATGTGGGCGGCGGCCTCGGGCGAGAGGCCCGGCGGGACAGGCTCGAAGCGGTAGACGTCCTCCAGGGTGCGGACGTACCCGATGGGCATCGGCTCGTCCTCGCCCGGCGCCTGACGGTGGTCCAGGTACACCTGCTGCTCGGGGCACATGACGACGTCGTGCCCGGCCTCGGCGGCGGCGATCCCACCCCCGTACCCCCGCCAGGAGGAGACGGCCGCTCCCTCCGCAAGGCCGCCCTCCAGGATCTCGTCCCAGCCGATGAGGCGCCGGCCGCGGGCGGTGAGCCAGCGGTCGAAGTGGCGGATGAACCAGGACTGGAGGCCTTCCTCGTCCCCCACCCCCAGCTCCTTGATCCTGGCCTGCGCGGCCGGGGAGGCCTTCCACTGGTCCTTGGGGCACTCGTCACCGCCGACGTGGACGAAGGTCGAGGGGAAGAGGTCGAGGACCTCCTCGAAGACGCCCTCGTAGAACCGCAGGACGGCCTCGGTGGGGGCGAGGACGTTGGGGTTGACGCCCCAGGTGTTCCAGACGGTGAGGGCGGTGGTGTCGACGACGTCGGTGTTGCCGAGTTCGGGGTACGCGGCGATCGCGGCCTGCGAGTGGCCGGGGAGGTCGATCTCGGGGACGACGGTGATGTGCCGGTCTGCGGCGTACGCGACGATCTCGCGGATGTCGTCCTGGGTGTAGAACCCGCCGTGCGGGGTGTCGTCCCAGAGCGGCGAGGCCCGGTGTCCCCACTTGCTGCGGGCCCGCCAGGAGCCGACCTCGGTGAGCCGGGGACAGCGCTTGATCTCGATGCGCCAGCCCTGGTCGTCGGTGAGGTGGAAGTGGAAGACGTTGAGCTTGTGGGCGGCGAGGAGGTCGAGGTACCGCAGGACGTCGTCCTTGGGGAGGAAGTGCCGGGAGACGTCGAGGAGAAGGCCGCGCCAGCCGAAGCGGGGGGCGTCCTCGATCGTCACGTACGGGAGGACGGGGCCCCCGGCCCTCACGGGCGCCTTGCGGTACGCCTCCGGGCCGAGCAGCTGACGGAGGGTCTGGGCGCCCCAGAACACCCCGGCGGGGCCGCCGCCCTCGATGACGACGGCCGCGTCGGCGGTCTCGGTGGAGAGGCGGTAGCCCTCGGGGCCGTACTCCCGCTCCACCTCGGCGCTGATCCGCAGCCGGATCGCGTACGGGCCGGGGCCGTCGGGGAGCGGCAGTCCGGTGGCGGCCCCGAGGGCGGCGCGGAGCCAGCGGGCGGTGGACCCGGTGCCGGGCCCGGCGTCGAGCGTGGTCCGCTCGTCGAGCGTCGCGGTGCCGGGGGTGGAACGGCGCTCCACGAGGAGCGGTACGGGGATCAGGTCACGGTCGGAGGTCATCGCGTCAGTCCTTCACCGCCCCGCCCAGCCCGGAGACCAGACGGCGCTGTACGAGTACGAAGAAGACGAGCACCGGGACCGTCATCACGGTCGACCCGGCCATGATGCCTCCCCAGTCGTTCTCGTCGGGCTTGAAGAAGACGAGCAGCGCCATCGGGAGGGTCGACTGCGAGGTGTCGCTGATGAGGAACGACTTCGCGAAGAGGAAGTCGTTCCAGGTCGAGATGAACGAGAAGACGCTCGTCGCGACCAGGCCGGGGAAGACCAGCGGGAAGAGGATCTGCCACAGGAACCGGGTCCGGCTCGCGCCGTCGATCTGGGCCTGCTCCTCCAGCGCCTCCGGCACCGCCTTGACGAAGCCGCGCAGCATCCAGATCGCGAACGGCAGCGAGAAGGCGATGTGCGGCAGGATCAGCGAGCCGAGGGTGTTGAGCTGGCCGGCGTCCCGCATGAGGAAGAAGAGCGGGATGGTGAGCGCCTCGACCGGCACCATCTGGGCGACCAGGAACATGATGAGCAGCGTCGTCCGGAACCGGAAGCGGAAGCGGGTGACGGCCGTCGCCGCGAGGAAGGCGATGAGGGCGGAGGCGAGGACGACCGTGCCCGCGACGACCAGCGAGTTGAGGAAGTAGCGGCCGAACTCCTGCTGTTCGAAGACGCGCCGGAAGGAGTCGAGGGACGGGGAGAGCGTCCAGGGCCGGGGGTTCGTGGACTGGATCTCGCCCGCCGGTTTGAAGGCCGAGAGGACCATCCAGTACAGCGGGAAGGCGACGGCGGCGGCGACGAGGAGGGTGACGGCCTCGGCGGCGAGGCGTCCGGGTCGTGCGGGCCGCCTGATGCGGAATGTGCTCACAGCTCTTCTCCCTGTCGTCGCAGCAGGCGCAGGTAGACCAGCGTCACGGCCAGCAGGATCAGCAGCATGACGACGCCGATCGCCGAGCCGAGGCTGTACTCGGAGGAGGCGAAGGCCTTCTGGTAGGCGTAGACGTTGAGGACGAGGTTCTGGCCGGCGATGCCGCCGCCGTTCGTCATCACGTAGATCTGGGTGAAGACCTTGAAGTCCCAGATGATCGACTGGATCGTGACGACGACCAGGATCGGCCGGAGCATCGGCGCCATGACCGTGCGCCAGATCCGCCACTGCGAGGCGCCGTCGAGGGCGGCGGCCTCCAGGACCTCGGACGGGATGGCCTTGATGCCCGCGTAGACGGTGACCATCACGAACGGGAAGGAACACCAGACGACTTCGAGGAGGACGAGGGCGAAGGCGCTGTACCGCCCGTACGTCCAGGAGAAGTCGCCGAGGCCGAGCAGCTTGTTGACGGGGCCGAAGTCGGGGTCGAAGAGGAAGACCCAGACGGTGGAGCCGGTGATCGCGGGCGTGGCCCAGGCGCCGAGCGCGGCCAGCATCAGGACGAGCCGGGGCAGGGCACGCACGCGCGTGAGGAGTACGGCGAGGGCGCAGCCGACGGCGAGCGTGGTGATGACGCAGGCGGCGGCGAAGAGGACGGTGGCGAGGAGGACCTGCCGGAACTGGGGGTCGGCGAAGAGGGCCGTGTAGTTGCCGAAGCCCTTGAAGGAGGTCGGTTCGCCGCCGCTGACCTGGGCCTGGGTGTACTCCAGGAAGGAGATCAGGCCGAGTTGGTAGACGGGGTAGACGAGGAGTCCGCCGATGACGGCGAGGGCGGGCAGGAGGTAGAGCCAGGGGGTCCAGGGGCGGTGGCCCCTGATGCCGGGGCGGCGCGGGGCGGGGGTGGCCGGACGCGGGGCCGCAGCGGCCTGCTTCTCGGCAAGCGGGGTCTGGGTCGTCATGCGTATCGGTCCGCTCAGCCCGCCGGCGCGAAGGCCGCGTCCATCTTCTTCGCGGCGTCGTCGGCGGCCGCCTTGACGTCCTTACGGCCGCTGACGACCTCCTGGAACATCGTGGGAAGGACGAGGGAGGCGTCGATCTGCCCCCAGCCGGGGGACGCCGGGACGAACTTGGTGCCGGCGCCGAGGGTGTCGATGAAGGGCTTCACGAAGGGCTGGCGCTGGGCGGCGGCGGCCCGTACGTCGGTGTACGTGGGGAGGAAGCCCATCGCGTCGAAGAGGCGGCCCTGGGTCTCCTTGCCGGTCAGGGACTTGAGGAGGTCGACGGCGAGGCTGCGGTGCGAGGTGCTCTTGAGGACGCCGATGTTGTTGCCGCCGGCGAAGGCGGGGGCGATGGAGCCGGGGGTGGTGCCGGGCAGCGGGACGACCGCGTACTTGCCCTTGACGGTGCCGGCCTCGACGGCGGCGTGGCTGAAGTCGCCGCCGATGGCCATGGCGGCCTTGCCGGAGGCGAAGGCGGTGACGGTGGCGTTGCCGCCCATCTGGGCGCACTTGGCGGCCGGGCAGTTGTCGTCGCCGAAGAGCGAGGTGTACGTGGTGATGCCCCTGAGGGCGGCCTCGCTGTTGACGGCGGCCTTGTACGAGTCGCCGTTCGCGGTGGCGAGTTCGCCGCCCTCCGCCCAGACGAAGGGCATGGCGCCGTAGGTGTAGGCGCCGCCGACAGCGATGCCGTAGAGCTCGGGCTTCGCCTTGCGGATCTTCTTGGCGGTGGAGACGAGTTCGGCCTGGGTCTTGGGGGCGGTGAGGCCGAGTTCCCCGAACACGTCGGTGCGGTAGTAGAGGGCGCGGACGCCGACGAAGAGGGGGGCGCCGTAGACCTTTCCGCCGACGGTGACGGACTGCTTGGCGGTGGGGTCGGTGTCCTTGGCCTCGGCCCAGGCGGCGAACTCGGTGCTGATGTCGGCGAGTCCGCCGTCCTTGACGTATCCGGCGGTGTCGGTGTTGCCGTACTCGACGAGGTCGGGCGCGGACTTCGGGTCGTTGAAGGCGGCCTTGACGCGTTGGGCGCGGGTCTCGACGGGGATGTACTCGACCTCGACCTTCGCCCCCTGGTGGCTCTTCTCGAAGGCGGCGACGGCCTGCTCGACGACCTGTTCCTTGGGCTTGTTGCTCACCTCCTGGAAGAGCCAGACGCGCAGGGTGCCGGTCTTCTCGTCCGTCGTGGCCTTGCCGTCGGAGGTCTGGGGCGCGCAGGCGGTGGCGGTGAGGCCGGCGAGCAGGAGTGCGGTGGCCGGGGCGGTGAGGCGGGCGGTGAGGCCGGGGGTGAGGCGGGCGGCGGCTCGGGCAGGAAGCTTCATGACGGATCCCCTCCGGATGCGTGCGTTGCAACATGCGCAATGCGCGTTTCGTTCTGCACAACACGCGTGAGGTTAGGCGTGCCTCCGGCACGCCCACAAGAGGTCTCGACCACTTCCTCGCCCCGAGACGCGAAACGGCCCCCGTCGTACGTACCGGAGTACGTACGACGGGGGCCGTCCCCGACGTCAGGGCATCGTCACCCGCTGCCCGCTACTTGTCCTTGCCGCCCTTGTCCTTGTCGCCGCCGCCGGCGCCCATGGATTCGTAGATCTCCTTGCACATCGGACAGACCGGGTACTTCTTGGGGTCGCGCCCCGGTACCCAGACCTTTCCGCAGAGCGCCACGACGGGCGTGCCGTCGAGGGCGCTCGCCATGATCTTGTCCTTCTGGACGTAATGGGCGTAGCGCTCGTGGTCGCCGTCACCGTGGGACACCTGCGGCGTCGGCTCGACGAGGGTCCCCGTACCTGACCCGCGCTCGGGCTCGAGTGTGCTCATGTGACCCAAGGGTACCCATGCGGGTGCGGGAACCCGTGCCCCGCGGGCGGTGTTCAACGGGTGGAGTAGGCCTCGGAGGCGGCCGGAGCGGCCGGGGTCCCCGAGGCGGCGGGAGCGGCCGGGGGCGCGGGCCGCCAGCGGGCGGGGATGCGCCGGACCAGCCAGCGGTTGGCGGGCTCCTCGACGAAGCGGTAGAGCGCCCAGGACATCGCCACGATGACGAGGCCCATTCCGAGCATGGTGAAGAGCACCGAGTCCCTGTCCTGCCCCCGTCCCCACTCGTAGGTGGCGAGGCGGATGACCGCGTGGTGCAGCAGGTAGAAGCTGAACGACCACACCCCGAGCAGGATGAGCGGCTTCTTGTTCAGGAGGCCGCGGTGGCCCGCGATCTCGCGCTGCACGAAGGCGATGATGATCAGTCCGGCGATCACGGCGACGGTGGGCCGCAGCGTGTACTCGAGCTGGGCGACGTAGTCGGCGGACAGGCTCGCGCGCAGCTGGAAGAAGCCGTAGACGTAGGCGAGCAGCAGCGCCAGCGGCACGATCGGGCGCATCGGGATCCGGAAGCCCCGGCGGAGCAGCAGGGCGATCGTCATGCCGAGGAGGAACTGCGGCAGGTAGACGAGGGGGTGGCGCATGACCCAGCGGGCCGTGCCGGGGGCGAGGTTCTCGTACGCCCACCAGTTGACCGCCCACATGCAGACGAGGCCGAGAATCGTCAGTCCGACGAGGAGCGGGGTGCGCATCCGGACGACGAAGCGGGCGAGCAGCGGGAAGAGGGCGTAGAAGAGGATCTCGACGCTGAGGGTCCAGGTCACCGGGTTGCCGGGAAGCGTCGGGGTCGCGTCGGGGAGCCAGTTCTGCACGAGGAAGATCGAGGCGATGAACGACTTCCACTCCACGGCCAGGTTGGCCCGCTCGTAGAAGACGTAGTAGGCGAGCACGGCGGCGACCAGGGTCGCCGGCCAGATGCGCGCCACCCGGCGTATGTAGAAGGCGAACGGGTGCTCGTGCGGCTTGTACACCCAGGTCAGCAGGAATCCCGAGAGCACGAAGAAGAAGGTCACACCGTGGCCGCCCATCTCCGAGTACGGGAAGATGGACGGGGCCAGGCCGAAGCCCGTCTGGTGGCCCGCTCCCGTGAAGTGGTGGGCGAACACGGCGAAGGCCGCGAAGAACCTCAGACTCGTGAGCGTGTCGAGGCGGTTGGGCAGCACGGCGCCGGCGCTTTCGACGGGCATCCGCTTCGAGGCCCGGCCGTTCCGGGTGGCGGTTATGACAGACACGTGGTCATCTCTTGATCGTCTGGGCGCGCCGACGCGCCACCTGGGCTTCGGGAGAGTCGGATTATCGTACGCATGGCGCCCACCTTCGGACAGCCGTACGTCACTTCGAACCTCCGGAGCCTTCACTTCCGCAAGGAAGCGACCACCGCCGCGTTCCCCTCTGCCCGGGAGGGACCGTCGCCCCGCCCGCCTCAGTTCAGGGACGGGTCGTCGGGATAGGTGGCGATCATCGCGAGCTCTCCGCGCTGCCTCCGGAGGACCTGGCGCCAGAGCGTCTCGGGCTGCGGCGAGGAGACGTCGCCGGGCTCGGACTCGACCACGTACCAGGCGCCGTCGCCGAGCTCGGTCTCCAGCTGGCCGGGGCCCCAGCCCGCGTACCCGGCGAAGATCCGCAGCGAGCCGAGGGCCGGTCCGAGCAGCTCAGGCGGGGTCTCCAGATCGACGAGGCCGATCGCGCCGTGCACACGGCGCCAGCCGAGGGGGCCCTCGTCGCCGGGGATCACGGCGACGCCGAGGGCCGCGTCGAGCGAGACGGGGCCGCCCTGGAAGACGACGCCGGGCTCACCGGCGAGCCCGGCCCAGGGGGCGAGGATGTCGCCGACGGTCACCGGCGTCGGCCGGTTCAGGACCACGCCGAGCGAGCCCTCGTCGTCGTGGTCGAGGAGCAGCACCACCGCGCGGTCGAAATTCGGGTCGGCGAGGGCGGGGGTGGCGACGAGCAGCCGTCCTGTGAGCGAGGACACCTCGGTCATGCGACACATGATCCCGCATCTTCGGCGTTCGCGGGCGTTGTCGGGGCGATGGACGGACGCGATGGCGGGAAGTCGACGAGCGTCGCAGTTCAGCTCGGTGACCGCCGCTGCCGGGAGGGGGCCCGGGGGGCGCCGCGCCGACAGAAGCGGACCGTGACGCTCCGCAAGATCACGGGAACAGAGGGTGTTGTGCCGAATTCATTACATCTGACAGGCCCCCCGCAGCACCCAACAGAGGTCTCATGGCCCCTTACCCTTTTCACTGGCCACCCGACCGACCCACTCCGGAACGCGAGATTCATGACCGGCACAGACAGCCATGATGTACTGCTCGTCCATGGCGGAACCCCGCTGGAGGGCGAGATCCGCGTCCGCGGCGCGAAGAACCTCGTGCCCAAGGCGATGGTCGCCGCCCTGCTCGGCAGCGGGCCGAGCCGCCTGCGCAACGTGCCCGACATCCGTGACGTCCGCGTCGTCCGCGGACTGCTCCAGCTGCACGGCGTGACGGTCCGTCCGGGTGAAGAACCCGGCGAACTCGTCCTCGACCCGACGCACGTCGAATCCGCGAACGTCGCCGACATCGATGCCCACGCCGGCTCGTCGCGCATCCCGATCCTCTTCTGCGGCCCGCTGCTCCACCGCCTCGGCCACGCCTTCATCCCGGGCCTCGGCGGCTGCGACATCGGCGGCCGGCCCATCGACTTCCACTTCGACGTGCTGCGCCAGTTCGGCGCCACCATCGAGAAGCGGGCGGACGGGCAGTACCTGGAGGCCCCGCAGCGCCTTCGCGGTTGCAAGATCCGGCTGCCGTACCCCTCGGTCGGCTCGACCGAGCAGGTGCTGCTCACGGCCGTCCTGGCCGAGGGCGTCACCGAGCTGTCGAACGCCGCGGTGGAGCCCGAGATCGAGGACCTGATCTGCGTCCTGCAGAAAATGGGCGCGATCATCTCCATGGACACCGACCGGACCATCCGGATCACCGGTGTCGACCGCCTCGACGGCTACACCCACCGGGCGCTCCCGGACCGCCTGGAGGCGGCCTCCTGGGCGTCGGCGGCGCTCGCCACCGAGGGCAACATCTACGTGCGCGGCGCCCAGCAGCGCTCGATGATGACCTTCCTGAACACGTACCGGAAGGTGGGTGGCGCCTTCGAGATCGACGACGAGGGCATCCGCTTCTGGCACCCGGGCGGCTCGCTCAACGCGATCCACCTGGAGACGGACGTGCACCCCGGCTTCCAGACGGACTGGCAGCAGCCGCTGGTCGTGGCCCTGACCCAGGCGTCGGGCCTCTCCATCGTGCACGAGACGGTGTACGAGTCGCGGCTCGGATTCACCTCCGCGCTGAACCAGATGGGTGCCCACATCCAGCTGTACCGCGAGTGCCTCGGCGGCTCCGACTGCCGCTTCGGCCAGCGGAACTTCCTGCACTCGGCGGTCGTGTCGGGCCCGACCCGGCTCCAGGGCGCCGACCTGGTCATCCCCGACCTGCGCGGCGGCTTCTCGTACCTGATCGCGGCGCTCGCGGCGCAGGGCACCTCCCGGGTGCACGGCATCGAGCTGATCAACCGCGGCTACGAGAACTTCATGGAGAAGCTCGTCGAGCTGGGCGCCAAGGTCGAGCTCCCGGGCAGCGCGCTGGTGTGACGCGCGCCGTACGGGCCCCTGGGGGGCCCGTACGAGCCCACACGAAAGGGCGGCCACCCCCTGACAGGGTGGCCGCCCTTTCGTCGCCTACAGGCTGCCTTACTTGCCCTTGGCGGCTTCCTTGAGCTTCGAGCCCGCGGAGACCTTCACGCTGTAGCCGGCCGGGATGTCGATCGGGTCGCCGGTCTGCGGGTTGCGCGCGGTGCGAGCGGCACGGTGGGTGCGCTCGAAGGTCAGGAAGCCGGGGATGGTGACCTTCTCGTCGCCCTTGGCGACGACCTCACCGACGGTCTCGGCGAGAGCGGCCAGCACGGCGTCGGCGTCCTTGCGGGTCACCTCGGCGCGGTCGGCCAGGGCGGCCACCAGCTCACTGCGGTTCATGTTGTTACTCCCGTGTTCTTCTTGCCTGTGAGGCGTGCCACGCGGCGGAAGCCGCGTGATTGGGTACAGCGAAGCCGATGCTGCCAGGGCCTTCGGACAGTCCCCGGACCCGGGTCTAATGACAGACCCTCGCGCCCAAACACGCATCCTGCCCCCACCAGCGGCGGGAACGCCAATCCGGCACCCCCTGGGGTCACACGAAAAGCGCCAGAGCCCCCTGGTGGTGACGTTCTGTCGACTCCGCGAAAACGAAGCGGAGCCGAAACGCCACCCTAAAGGCGGGTTTACGGCTCCGCGAATCGCGACGCGCCGTCAGCGGCCGGTCGCCGCCGAGCCGCCGCCCGCGGCCTTCGCCGCGGTGCGCACCGCTCCGGCGACCGCGCCGGCCACCTTGTCGTTGAAGACCGACGGGATGATGTAGTTCGGGTTCAGCTCGTCCTCGGTGACGACGTCCGCGAGGGCCGTGGCGGCCGCGAGCATCATCTCCGTGTTGACCGTACGGGACTGGGCGTCGAGGAGCCCGCGGAAGACACCCGGGAAGACCAGCACGTTGTTGATCTGGTTCGGGAAGTCCGAGCGGCCGGTGGCGACGACGGCGGCGGTCTGCCGGGCGAGGGCCGGGTCGACCTCCGGATCGGGGTTCGCGAGCGCGAACACGATCGCGCCGTCCGCCATCGCGGCGACGTCCTCCGCACCGAGCAGGTTCGGGGCCGAGACGCCGATGAACACGTCCGCGCCGACGACGGCCTGCTTGAGGGTGCCGGTGACGCCCTCGGGGTTGGTGTTGTCGGCGATCCAGCGCAGCGGCGAGTCCGCCGGGGCGTCCACGAGGTCCTCGCGGCCCGCGTGCACGACGCCCTGGATGTCGGCGACGACGGCGTGCTTGACGCCCGCCGCGATCAGCAGCTTCAGGATGGCCGTACCGGCCGCGCCGGCCCCGGACATGACGACCCGTACGTCACCGACGCTCTTGTTCACCACGCGCAGGGCGTTGGTGAGGGCGGCGAGGACGACGATGGCGGTGCCGTGCTGGTCGTCGTGGAAGACGGGGATGTCGAGGGCCTCGCGCAGCCGGGCCTCGATCTCGAAGCAGCGGGGCGCGGAGATGTCCTCCAGGTTGATGCCCGCGAAGCCGGGGGCGATGGCCTTGACGATCGCGACGATCTCGTCGGTGTCCTGCGTGTCGAGGCAGATCGGCCAGGCGTCGATGCCGGCGAAGCGCTTGAAGAGGGCCGCCTTGCCCTCCATGACGGGCAGGGCGGCCATCGGGCCGATGTTGCCGAGGCCGAGGACGGCGGAACCGTCGGTGACGACCGCGACCGAGTTCCGCTTGATGGTGAGGCGGCGGGCGTCCTCGGGGTTCTCGGCGATCGCCATGCAGACCCGGGCGACACCGGGGGTGTAGATCATGGAGAGGTCGTCGCGGTTCCGGATGGGGTGCTTGGACGCCATCTCGATCTTGCCGCCGAGGTGCATCAGGAACGTACGGTCGGAGACCTTGCCGAGGGTGACGCCCTCGATGGTGCGCAGCTGCTCGACGATCTCGTCGGCGTGCGCGGTGGAGGTCGCGGCGATGGTGACGTCGATGCGGAGCTTCTCGTGGCCGGAGGCGGTCACGTCGAGGCCGGTGACGGACCCGCCGTGGGACTCCACCGCCGTGGTGAGCTGCGAGACCGCGGTTCCGCTCGCGGGAACCTCCAGCCGGACCGTCATCGAGTACGAGACGCTGGGCGCCGTTGCCATGGCCGAGTTCCTCTGCTTTTCCTGAGCTTCGTTGCTACGCCGCCCCGGCTGGTTGCCCGGCGGCGCCCTCCGATGGTCGCACCTACCCGCCGGTAGCAGGTAATGCGGTCATTTTGTTTTCGGAAAGTAGTTTCCACCATACGAGAACCCCTGGGGAAACTGAAGAGGCCCCCGTCACCAGGGGTGACGGGGACCTCAACTTCGTACATACATCTAAGTGGCACCGACCCGCCATGCTCGCCTCGCGGCAAGTGGTCCCTCTGAGGGACGAAGGTTGGGCCCGGGGGCTTGGATCGAGCCGGTGCCACGACAAGGCTAACAAACCACCCTGGTCGGTGATTCCAGCGCCACAGGTTGACCTGAAATCGGTGTCTCCCGCTCGGCGGGATCAGTCCCTCAGCAGGTCCGGGACCCCCGCCTCGTCCGGCATGTCGCCCGCCCCCGCGACCACCGTGAGCTGCTGCGTCGCCCGGGTGAGGGCCACGTACAGCACCCGCAGGCCGGCCGGCGACTCGTCGGCGATCTCCGCCGGCGAGACGACCACGGTGGCGTCGTACTCCAGGCCCTTCGCCTCCAGGGAGCCGAGGGCCACCACCCGGTCGCCGAGGTCGGCGAGCCAGCGGGCGGCCTCCGCACGCCGCCTCATGGCGACGACGACACCGACGGTGCCCTCCACCCGCTCCAGGAGCAGCCGCGCCTCGGACCGTACGGTTTCGGCCAGACCCGCATCGGCGGTCTTCTCCGGTACGGCGACGAAACGGGGCTCGACGCCCGTGGAGCGGACGGCGCGCGGCGACTCCTTGCCCGGCATGGCGAGGGCGAGGACCTTGGCGGCGAGTTCGGCGATCTCGGCCGGGTTCCGGTAGTTCACCGTCAGCTCGAAGCGGCGCCGCGGCCGGGAGCCGAGGGCCTCGTCACGGGCCTCCGCGGCCTCGTCCGGGTCCGACCAGGAGGACTGGGCCGGGTCGCCGACGACCGTCCAGGTGGCGTGCCGGCCGCGGCGCCCGACCATCCGCCACTGCATGGGCGTGAGGTCCTGCGCCTCGTCGACGATCACGTGCGCGTACTCGGTGCGCTCCGCCGCGAGCCGCTCGGCCCGCTCCCACTGGGTCTCCTCCCGGCCGGGCATCAGCTCCTCGAGGCCCGTGAGCTGGTCCAGCGGGTCGTACTCCCGACGCTTCTTCGGCCGCGCCGGGGCGCCGATGAGGGTGCTCAGCTCGTCGAGGAGCGCCACGTCGTGGACGGAGAGTTCCCGGCGGCGCAGCGAGCGGGCGAGCCGCCGTACCTCGCCCGGGTTGAGGATGCGGCGGGCCCAGCGGCCGAGCCGCCGTTCGTCGGCCATCGCGTCGAGGACCCGGCGCGGGGTGAGTTCGGGCCACCAGGCGTCGAGGAAGGTGAGGAAGGAGTCCTCGGTGGAGACGTCCTCGTCGAAGGAGGAGCGCAGCTCGGCGGCGAGCTCGGGGTCGCTGTGCCGGCCGACGGCGCCGGACTTGGCGTACAGCGCGTCGAGGAGCAGCCGGCGGGCGCGGGGACGGAGCAGGTTGACGGGGGTGGTGCCGCCGAGGACGTTGTGGCGGATGCGCCGCAGCTCGTCGGCCTCCAGCTCCAGACGGCGGCCGAAGGCGACGACACGCAGGCGCGTGGGCGTGCCGGTGGGGGCCGGAGCGTCGTCGTCACCCAACTCGGGCTGAGCCCTGGGCGCGGGCGTCTCCAGGGCACCGCGGGCCGCTTTCCGCAGCACGTGGAGCATCCGGGAGGAGCCCTTGATCCGGGCGACGGCCGGATCGTCGTACGCGGTCGCCTCGGCGCCGTCGACCAGCGAGCCGACGGCCCGGATGGCGACCTGGCCCTCCTCGCCGAGGGAGGGCAGGACGCCCTCGGTGTACGAGACGAGGAGCGGGGTCGGCGAGACGATCAGGATGCCGCCCGCGTACCGCCGCCGGTCCTGGTAGAGCAGGTACGCGGCCCGGTGCAGCGCGACCGCCGTCTTCCCTGTCCCCGGCCCGCCCTCCACGTACGTGACGGAGGCGGCGGGCGCGCGGATGACGAGGTCCTGCTCCGCCTGGATGGAGGAGACGATGTCCCGCATGGTGTGGCTGCGGGCCTGGCCGAGGGCGGCCATCAGGGCGCCGTCGCCGATGACGGGCAGCTCGCGCCCGTCGAGGGTGGCCCGGAGCTCGGGGCGCATCAGGTCGTCCTCGACGCCGAGGACCTTGCGGCCCTTGGAGCGGATGACACGGCGCCGTACGACCCGGCCGGGATCGACCGGGGTCGACCGGTAGAAGGGCGCGGCGGCGGGCGCGCGCCAGTCGATGACCAGCGGCGCGTAGTCGGAGTCGAGGACGCCGATCCGGCCGATGTGGAGGGTCTCGCCGATCTCGGCGGTGTTGTCGGGCCGTACGGCGTCCTCGGCGGGCTCGACGGACGTGTAGGCCCCGTCGGGTCCCTTCTTGCCGTCCTTGCCGTACAGCAGATCGATCCGGCCGAAGAGGAAGTCCTCGAACTCGTTGTTGAGCCGGTTGAGGTGGATGCCGGCCCGGAAGACCTGGGCGTCGCGCTCGGCGAGGGCGCCGGGCGTGCCGACCTGGCCCCGCTGGGCGGCGTCGTTCATCAGGAACTCCGCCTCGTGGATCTTCTCCTCCAGTCGGCGGTAGACGTGATCGAGATGTTCCTGCTCGACACCGATCTCACGGTCTCTGACCGTGTCCACGGCTTCCTGCGCGGCCACCTAAGGCCCCCTTCTGACGTGCACTGGGCAGCCGTCGAGCGTACGCCACTGGGGGGCACCGTGTCAGGCGCGATCAATTCCTGGGGGCGGATGTCGCGCGGGACCGGATGAAAGGGACGGCGCCCCACTACGGCGCCACCCTCGCCCCCTCGTTGTGGGCAACTGTTCGTCCCCCAGACTCCGTCCGGGGGGACCCCCAGGGCGTGGGGGTCCCCCTAGCCGTCGTACTTCGCGTCCGCCGACGGATCCAGCGCCAGCCGGTACCCCCGCTTCACCACCGTCTGGATCAGCTTCGGCGTGCCGAGGGACGCGCGCAGCCGCGCCATCGCCGTCTCCACCGCGTGCTCGTCCCGCCCCGCTCCGGGCAGCGCCCGCAGCAGGTCGGCCCGGGACACCACCCAGCCGGGTCGGCGGGCGAGCAGCCCGAGGAGGGCCATCCCGGCGGGCGGTACGGGCCGCAGGCCGCCGTCGACGAGGACGGCGTGGCCCCGGACCTCCACCCGGTGCCCCGCCACCGGCAGGACCTGCGAGCGGGCGGGCAGTTCCTTGCAGAGGAGCTGGACGAGCGGCCCGAGCCGGAACCGCTCCGGCTGGTACGTGTCGATGCCCTCGGCCTGGAGCGGCAGCGCCGTCACGGGCCCCACGCACACCGCGAGCACCTCGTGCCGCAGCGCGGCGACGAGCGCGTCCCGTACCCCCTTCTCCTCGGCCCGGGACAGCAGCGACGCGGCCGCGGGCGCGCTCGTGAAGGTGACGGCGTCCAGGCTGCCGGCGAGGGCCGCGTCGAGGAGCCGGTCGAGCGGCCCGGTGTCCTCCGGGGGCATCCAGCGGTAGACGGGGACGCCGACGACCTCGGCCCCCGCGGCCGTGAGCGCCTCCACGAAGCCGGGCAGCGGCTCCCCGTGCAGCTGGAGCGCGATCCGACGGCCGTCGACGCCCTCGGCGAGGAGCCGGTCGAGGACCTCGGCCATCGATTCGGAGCTGGGCGACCAGGACTCGGTGAGCCCGGCGGCCCGTACCGCGCCCTTGACCTTGGGCCCCCGGGCGAGGAGTTCGACGTCCCGCAGGACGGCGAGGAGTTCCTCCCCGTACCCCCAGCCCTCGGCCGCCTCGACCCAGCCCCGGAAGCCGATCGCCGTGGTGGCGACGACGACGTCCGGGGCGTTGCCGAGGAGTTCCTTGGTGGCGGCGAGGAGCTCGGTGTCGTCCGCGAGGGGCACGATCCGCAGGGCGGGGCCGTGGACGACGGCCGCGCCGCGCCGGCGCAGCAGCGCGATGAGTTCGTCCGCGCGACGCGCCGCGGTGACGCCGACGGTGAAGCCGGCGAGGGGGCCGTGTTCTTGCTCGTCCATGGGGCCCGAGCCTGACGTGGACGCGTGACAGACTCGGTTCTCCCGTATTTCCTGGCCGTTACGGTCCGCGCCGGGCACCGGGGATCACACCTTCGCGTAGCCGGGCCGGGGCTCCGCCTCGGTGACCGCCTCCGCGGTCTCGGGGACGGCGGAGGGCCGCCGAAGGTATACCGCCCAGGTGACGACCATGCAGGCCGCGTAGAAGGCCAGGAAGGCGACGAAGGCCGCGGTGCCGGAGCCCGAGGTCTGGAAGGACTGGCGGAAGGCGAGGTTGATGCCGAGTCCGCCGAGCGCGCCGACCGCTCCGATGAGACCCATGGCGGCCCCGGAGAGACGCCGGCCGTACGCCTCCGCCGCGTCGCCCGCGAGCCCCTTGCGGTGCCCCTGGGCGAGGAAGATCGCCGGGATCATCTTGAACGTGGAGCCGTTGCCGAGGCCGCTGAGGGCGAAGAGGGCGATGAAGCCGACGAGGAAGACGGCGAGCGACTCGATCACGGAGGCGTAGATCACGACGCCGGTCGCGGCGGCCATCGCGGCGAAGGTCCACAGGGTGATGCGGGCGCCACCGTGCCGGTCGGCGAGGGAGCCGCCGATGGGCCGGATCAGCGAGCCGAGCAGCGGGCCGATGAAGGTGAGGGAGGCGGCCTGGAGCGGAGTGCGTCCGAACTGGGTCTGGAGCACGAGGCCGAAGGCGAAGCTGTAGCCGATGAAGGAGCCGAAGCAGCCGATGTACAGGAAGGCCATGATCCAGGTGTGGCGGGCCCGCACGGCTTCCTTCGCGGCCCCGGTGTCGTTCTTGACGGGGGCGAGGTTGTCCATGAAGAGCGCGGCGCACACGGCGGCGATCACGATCAGGGGCAGGTAGACGCCGAGCACGATCCGGGGGTGCATCGCGCCCGCCGTGCCGATGACGAGGAGGCCGACGAGCTGGACGACGGGGACGCCGATGTTGCCGCCGCCCGCGTTGAGCCCGAGCGCCCAGCCCTTCTTGCGGAGCGGGAAGAACGCGTTGATGTTGGTCATCGAGGAGGCGAAGTTGCCGCCGCCGACGCCGGTGAGCGCCGCCACCAGGACGAACGTGGTGTACGAGGTGCCGGGCTCCATCACCGCGAAGGCGAAGCCCGTGGGCAGCAGGAGGAGCAGGGCGCTGAAGACGGTCCAGTTACGGCCGCCGAAACGGGCGACGGCGAAGGTGTACGGGATCCGGATCAGCGCGCCGACGAAGGTCGCGGTCGCGATCAGGAAGAACTTGCCGGCCGGGTCGATGCCGTACTGCGGCCCCATGAAGAGCACCATGACCGACCACAGGCTCCAGATGGAGAAGCCGATGTGCTCGGAGAGCACGGAGAAGATCAGGTTCCTCCGGGCGATCCGCTCCCCCTTGTCGCGCCAGAAGGTCTCGTCCTCCGGCTCCCACTGCTCGATCCACCGGCCGCCGCCCATGTCGTACCTCCGCGGGTGTCGGGTCCTGGGGCGTCCACAGCCCCGGTCCACCTGCCAGAAGGCTAGAGAGGTCGCGTTTCGGCCCGATGCCGAGAGGTGACGAGAGCGGAACCTTGCTCTCACCCGGCGCGAGGACGAGCTGTGAGCGCTTGGGGGCCCCTCTTCTTTTAGGGCTCGGTTCGCCTCCGGGGCGCTGGAGCCGGGCTCACCGTGTGCCCCGAGGCCCCCGTCAGGCCAGCCCCGGCTCCCGCTCCGGCAGCCATGAGCCGGGGGGCCGTTCCAGCCAACCCTCCGCCGCGCCGATCTCCGCGGCGGCGGCCCGCAGGGCGTCGAGGCCGGGGTGGCGCAGCCCCTTGCGCCACACCAGGCTCACGGGTGACAGGGGTACGGGGTCGGTGAGGGGGCGCAGGACGCAGCCCGGCATGGGCGGGAAGTCGACGACGGCGAGCACCGGGTTGCGGTGCTTGGCCATGATGCGGCGGAACTCCTCGTGGCCGACCGCGAGCGGCGCGGGCGGGGCGACCTCGATGCCGCGCCCGGCGAAGAGCCGGGCGGCGAGGTCGGTCCACTCGGGCGTGCGGTCGTTCCCCGCGCCCGCGTAGATCCGTTCCCCGGCGAGGCGGGCGAGCGGCACCGCGGGCAGGCCGGCCAGCGGGTGGTCCTCGGGGAGGATCACCGCCATCCGCTCGTACCGCACGAACTGGGAGTCGAGCCGCGCCCGCAGCCCCGCTTCGAGCCCTCCGTACCGCCCGAAGGAGGTGTCGAGCCGTCCGGCGAGGATGTCCCGCACCGCGCCGGTGAGCCCGCTCTCGTAGCGGGCCATCAGCTCTTGTTCCGGGGCGAGTTCACGGGCCCGGTGCAGGACGCGCTCCTGGACGAGGCCGGGGCTGTTGAGGTCGACGAGGAGGGGCCGGGGCACGGCCCGGAAGGCCTCGGTCAGCTCGTCGTGGGCGGCCAGGACCCGGCGTGCGTACGGGAGGAGGCGTTCGCCGTCCGGGGTGAGGGCGACCTGCCGGGTGGTCCGTACGAACAGCTCGGCGCCCAGCTCGCGCTCCAGGCGCCGGATGTCGCGGCTGAGGGCCTGCTGGGCGACGTAGAGGCGGGCGGCGGCG
Organism: Streptomyces sp. NPDC002773; assembly: GCF_040295605.1. Lineage (NCBI taxonomy): Bacteria > Bacillati > Actinomycetota > Actinomycetes > Kitasatosporales > Streptomycetaceae > Streptomyces > Streptomyces sp. NPDC002773. Next base: position 51,358 of record NZ_JBEOVO010000025.1, on the reverse strand, counting down.
CGGGTGAAGTGCAGCTCCTCGGCGACGGCGGTGAAGGCGCGGAGGAGGCGGGGGTCGGTGTCGTACGGGGACGGGGTGGCGGGCACCGCCGCATTTAACAACACAGGCGCGTGAATGACCACCGAACAAGTGTTGGACCCCGCCCGCCCCGCTCCCGGAGCCTTGCTCCATGCCGCAACCGGACCTCACCCCGACCGCCGCCCCATGCGCGCGGGAACAACCGAACGCCGCGCCACGCGCGCGCGTACGCCCGCACACCACCCCCACCACTCCCGCCGCCCCCGGCGACGGCGAGCACGCCACCGGCGACAACGGCGAGCGCACCCCCGCCCCCACCCCCCGCAACCCCTACCTCCGCCTCTTCGCCGCCCCCGGCGCCCGCGCCTTCACGGCGGGCAATCTGATCGCCCGGCTCCCCATGGGCATGTTCGGCGTCAGCGCCGTCATCATGATCGCCGCGGCCTATGACTCGTACGCGCTCGCGGGCGCCGTCACCGCCACCGGCACGGCCGCCGGGGCCCTCACCGCCCCCTGGATCGCCCGGCTGGTCGACCGGTACGGCCAGGCGCGGATCGCGGTCCCCGCGACCGCCTACGCGGTCCTGGGCCAGCTGGTCCTGCTCCTCTGCGTCCACGCGAAGGCGCCCGCCTGGGCGCTCTTCGCCACGGCCGCCCTCACCGCCACGAGCCCCAACACGGGCGGTATGTCCCGGGCCCGCTGGGCCCACCTCTTCCGGGGCGACCGGGACGCCCTGCACACCGCCAACGCCTTCGAGCAGGCCGTCGACGAACTCTGCTTCATGCTCGGCCCGGTCGTCGCCGCACTCGTCTGCTCGACCTTGTTCCCCGAGGCGGGCACCCTCGTCGCCGCCACCCTCTTCCTCGGCGGGGTCCTGGTCTTCGCCGCGCAGCGCTCCACCGAACCGCCGATCGCGCCGCGTACCGCCGCGGGCTCCCCGCTGCGGGTCCCCGGCATGGTCCCCCTCCTCGCGGTCTTCCTCGCCACCGGTGCGGTCTTCGGCTCCATGGAGGTGGTGGCCCTCGCGTACGTGGACGGCCCCGCCGCCGGTCCCGTCCTCGCCCTCCAGGCCGCCGGGTCCTGCGCGGCGGGCCTCCTCTTCGGCCGCGCCCACCGCACCGCCCGCCTGAGCACCTGCCTGGCCGCGATGGCCGTCCTGATGACGCTGCCCCTGCTCGCCGCGTCGACCGGCTCGCTGCTCGCCCTCGCCGCCGGGCTCCTGGTCGCGGGCATGGCGACGGCCCCGACGATGGTGACGGGCATGGGCATGGTCCAGCGCCTGACGCCGGCGTCCCAGCTCAACGAGGGCATGACCCTGGCCGTGACCGCCCTCCTCGGCGGCATCGCGGCCGGCTCCGCCACCGGCGGCTGGACCGCCGACCACGCCCCCTCCCCCACCTTCGGCTTCCTGATCCCGGTCGCCGCGGCAAGCCTGGCCCTGACCGTCTGCGCGACGACCGTGGGAACCCGGCGCTCACCCCGTTAGACTGGTACGAGATTTCAGTACGACACCCGTACCACAAACTCGCACAGGGTAGAGGAGCGGCCACCATGTCCATCAGCGCCAGCGAAGCCAGGGCCACCCTGTTCCCCCTGATCGAGCGCGTCAATACCGACCACACCCCCGTGCGCATCACCTCCAAGAGCGGCGACGCCGTTCTCATGTCGGCGGACGACTACGACTCCTGGCAGGAGACCGTCTACCTGCTCCGCTCTCCCGCCAACGCCCTGCGTCTGATGGAAGCCGTGGCCCGCGACCGCGAGAGCGCCCCCGTGGTCGCGAAGACGATGGACGAGCTGAGGGAGTTGGCCGGGGGCGAGGAATGAGGAGCGTCCACTTCGACCCTGCCGCCTGGGAGGACTTTCTCTTCTGGCTCTCCTCGGACCGGAAGACGGCCCGCAGGATCACCCGCTTGATCGGCGAGGTCCAGCGGGACCCTTTCAGCGGGATCGGCAAACCCGAGCCGCTGAAGGGTGGCCTGTCGGGCTACTGGTCCCGCCGGATCGATGACGAGCACCGGCTCGTCTACCGGGCGGACGACAAGGAAGTGAAGATCCTCAAGGCCCGCTACCACTACTGAGACATGACGAAGGCCCGGCAGTCTGCTGACTGCCGGGCCTTCGCCCACATGGGATGAGGTGTCCGAGCGGGCAAGCCCCTCGGACGCTCGGTGGAGATGGCGGGAATCGAACCCGCGTCCAACGGTACGGAAACAGAGCTTCTCCGTGTGCAGTCCGCTACGAGTTTCTCAGCCCCGGAGATCACGCGGACAAGTCTCCGACGGGCTCAGTCACTGTTTGATTTCCCCCTCAGCCCCGTGACCGGGTTGAGAGGTTTAGATCCCTAAATGACGCCAGGATCCGGGTCGGGACCATCCCCGGGCTGACGCTCCTCACAGAGGCTTCTTGTCGTTACCTAAAATTAGGCAGCGAGGGCGAAGCGGGAGTTATCGCTCTTGGAGTTGGCGATTATTGGTTGCGACATATGGTTAACGAGATCATTGCCGCTTCCTCGACACGCTTCCTCTGCATCGGTATCCGCTGTCGAAACCGATCATCCCCATGTTTATTTTTCAACGCGCACGCCCCTTACGAGGTGTGCAGAGCCCATCGTACGTGACCGACGGCCGCTGTCGCCAGCGTATTACCCGCGGCCGCGCCGCTAGGCGATCTTGGCCGCCCGCTCCCTGCGCTTGGCCGCCGCGATGGCCCGGTTGGTCTCGCGGGTGTCCTGCTTCTCGCGCAGGGTCTGCCGCTTGTCGAACTCCTTCTTGCCCTTGGCGAGCGCGATCTCGACCTTGACCCGGCCGTTCAGGAAGTACAGCGCGAGGGGCACGATCGTGTGACCCGTCTCCTGCGACTTCGACTCCAGCTTGTCGATCTCCTCGCGGTGCAGCAGCAGCTTCCGCTTCCGCTTCGCCGAGTGGTTGGTCCAGCTGCCCTGCATGTACTCGGGCACATGGATGTTGTGCAGCCACGCCTCGTGGTTGTCGATCTGCACGAAGCCGTCGACGAGCGAGGCGCGGCCCATCCGCAGCGACTTCACCTCGGTACCCATGAGGACCAGACCGCACTCGTAGGTGTCGACGATGTGGTAGTCGTGGTGCGCCTTCTTGTTCTGCGCGATGATCTTGCGCTCGGGCGCCTTGTCCTGGTTCTTCTTCGCAGGCTTGCCCTGCACGTTCACGAGTCCCTTTGCCATAGTGCGGTCATTTTCGCACTACGAGCCCCCTCCGAGGCCACTCAATACCGTCTTCGCCCGTTCCTCGGCCCGTTCCCCGGCCGTCAGGTCGGGGGTGATGCCCCGGCCGTCGACCGCGTGCCCGGCCGGTGTGCGGTAGTGGCCGACGGTCAGCTCGGCGACGGAGCCGTCCGGCAGGGCGCTCGGCATCTGGACCGCGCCCTTGCCGAAGGTGCGCGAACCGACCGTGACCGCCCGGCCCCGGTCCTGGAGGGCGCCGGTGAGCAACTCGGCCGCGCTCATGGTGCCCCCGTCGATCAGCGCCACCAGGGGCCGTCCGGTGTCGCCGCCGCCCTCGGCGTACACGGCCCGCTGCTCGCCCTCCACGTCGTACGTGGCGACCAGGCCGCCGTCGAGGAAGGCGGAGGCGGCCACGGCGGCCTCGGCGACCAGGCCGCCCGCGTTGCCCCGCAGGTCAAGGAGGACACCGGCGCCGGCCGGGGCGGCCCGTACCGCGTCACGCACGCGCGTGCCCGCGCCCTTGGTGAAGGCGGCGACCCGGATGAGCAGGGTCCCGTCGTCCAGGCGGCGGACGGTGACCGGGTCCGTGGCGAGCCGGGCCCGGCGCAGGGTCTGCGTCCAGGCGGCGCGGCCGCGCTCGACGCGGAGGGCGACGGCCGAACCGGCCACGCCGTCGCCGCGCAGCAGCGCGACGACCTCGGAGACCGAGAGCCCGTCGACGGGGCGTCCGTCGACGGAGACGAGCCGGTCGCCGGTCCGGAGCCCGGCCCGCTCGGCGGGGCCGCCGGCCTGCACCCGGGTCACCCGGACGCGGTTCTCACCGGCCCGCCCGGCGGAGAGTCCGACGCCGGTGTAGGTGCCGTCGAGGGCCTGCTCGAACTCGGCGTACTCCCGCTTGTCGTACACCGCGCCCCAGCGGTCGCCGCTGCGGCTGACGAACTCCTCGGCGGCCTGCTTGCCCGACTTCCCGTCGGCCATGGCCGCGGCTGCGGCGCGGTTCAGGGCGGCGCTGTCGACGGGCGCGCCGGCCGGGGGCCGCTGCCCCGCGCGCATGGAGGCGCCGGAGGGTTCGCCCGCCGCGTCCTGCCGCGGCAGGGAGCCGGTTGCGGCGGCGGTGGCGAGGACCGCGGCGAAGACCAACGTCAGAACGGCCCCACGGAGCACTCCGCGGGGCCGGATACAGAGGTGTTCGGTGTCGGCCGACATGCCGCCCACTGTAGGACAAGACGATGGCGCCGCACGGGCTTTGGCCGTACGACGCCATCCGCTGTCAGTGGTCTCTTCTCACACCTTCAGGTACTTGCGCAGCGCGATGAAGGCGGCAATGGCGGGCATGAGGAGCCCGATGGCGATCACGAGCGGCAGCACCGAGAAGACGGCGTCCCAGCCGATGAAGTTGACCAGCTGCATCTTGTCCGCGAGGGCGATGCCGTGGTCGATCAGGAAGTACCGGCCGACGAGCAGCAGCACGCAGGCGAACGCGCCGCCGAGGAGCCCGGCGAACGCCGCCTCCATGATGAACGGCATCTGGATGTAGAAACTGGACGCGCCGACGAGCCGCATGATGCCGGTCTCTCGGCGGCGGCTGAACGCCGAGACGCGCACGGTGTTGACGATCAGCATCAGCGCGATGACCAGCATCAGGCCCATGACGCCGACGGCGGCGATGTTCATACCGTTCATCAGGTCGAACAGGTTCTGCAGGATCTCCCGCTGGTCCTGCACCGACTGGACACCTTCTCGACCCGCGAAGGCGGTGGCGACCACCTTGTACTTCTCCGGGTCCTTGAGCTTGACCCGGAACGACTCCGGCATCTGGTCCGGCGTGATGACGGAGGCGATGGCGGTGTCGCTGTACTTCTCCTTGTAGTGCTTGAACGCCTCGTCGGCCGACTCGTAGTAGACGGTCTCGACGACGTCCATCTTCTTCAGATCGGCCTCGATCTGCTTCTTCTGCTGGGCCGTGACCGCGCCCTTGGGGCACTTGGTCCCTTCGGTCGCGTCGCCCTTGGTGCAGAGGTAGATGGAGACGTTGACCTTGTCGTACCAGTAGTCCTTCATCGTGCTGACCTGCTCGCGCATGAGCAGCGCGCCGCCGAAGAGGGCGAGCGAGAGGGCCACGGAGATGACGACGGCGAAGGTCATCGTGAGATTGCGCCGGAGACCGACACCGATCTCGGAGAGCACGAACTGAGCGCGCATGGGTCTGCTTTCTCCTACTCGCTACAGGCTCAGTGCTGGTATCCGTAGACGCCGCGCGCCTGGTCGCGGACCAGGCGGCCCTTCTCGAGCTCTATGACGCGCTTGCGCATCTGGTCGACGATGTTCTGGTCGTGGGTCGCCATGACGACGGTGGTCCCTGTCCTGTTGATGCGGTCGAGCAGCTTCATGATGCCGACCGAGGTCTGCGGGTCGAGGTTGCCGGTGGGCTCGTCGGCGATCAGCAGCATCGGGCGGTTGACGAAGGCACGGGCGATGGCGACGCGCTGCTGCTCACCACCGGAGAGCTCGCCCGGCATCCGGTCCTCCTTGCCGCCGAGCCCGACCAGGTCGAGCACCTGCGGCACGGCCTTGCGGATCTCGCCGCGCGGCTTGCCGATGACCTCCTGGGCGAAGGCCACGTTCTCGGCGACGGTCTTGTTGGGCAGCAGGCGGAAGTCCTGGAAGACGGTGCCGAGCTGACGCCGCATGTGCGGCACCTTCCAGTTGGACAGCCGGGCCAGGTCCTTGCCGAGGACGTGCACCTGGCCTTGGCTGGCGCGCTCCTCTCGAAGGAGCAGGCGCAGGAAAGTCGACTTACCGGAGCCGGAGGAACCGACGAGGAAGACGAACTCCCCCTTCTCGATCTCCAGGGAGACATCCCGGAGCGCGGGGCGGTTCTGCTTCGGATAGGACTTGGAGACGTTGTCGAATCGGATCACGGATGCACCACGGTCGGCCGGGAGTAGGTGTGCGTGACCTTACGCGAACGGGGTAGCCCCGCGCAGTCGCGGTCCTGGCTTGCGTGCTTTATCCTTTTCGCCCTTCTCGGCGGGCCGGAAGCTGTCCGGTGGGGCGCGCCGAAACGCCGCCGAGCTGGCACAGTGGTAGGGGGAACGTCCCGGCCCTGTCGGACGTTCTCCCGATGAGTAGCCCCCAGTGCGGGAGGAGGAGAGCGCATGACCTACGACCGACTGGTGTGCGCCAACTGCGCGGCCCCTGTCGCCGAGGGGCGCTGCCGCGTCTGCCGCGCGAACCGGGAGCGGCTGACCCCGCAGGGTCTTTCGCCCGCGATGCTGCTGACGCTCGCGATCGCTCTACTGGCCGCTGTCGCACTGCTCGCGGCGGTCCGTACAGCCTAGCCGGGCCGCGCGGGCGTCCACACGAGCCGGAAAGCACGAGGAAGGGCCGGGGAGAAGCTCCCCGGCCCTTCTTCTCTAGCGCATCGATCAGACGGCGGTACGACCACCGGCGACGAGACGCGGCAGCATACGGAAGCCGATGCCACCGGCGATCATGGTCGCTGCACCGATGATCAGGAACGAGGTCTCGGCCGCACCGGTCTCGGCGAGCTCCTCCTTGGCCTGACCCTGCTGCACGGGCTGCGAGCCGGCGTTGTTCGTGTCGGTGTTGTTGTTGCCACCGTCCACGCACTCGGCGCCGTCGAGGTCGACGGTGCAGGTGCCGGCGTTGTTGCCGGAGTCGTCGGTGCCGCCCGGCGTGGTGGGCGTGGTGGGTGCGGTGGTCTCGTTGCCGTTCCCGTTCCCGTTCCCGTTGTCGTTCCCGTTGTCGTCACCGCCGTCGTCCGGCGTGCCGGGCGTGGTGGGCGTGGTGGTGACCGGCGGCTCAACCGGCGGCTCGACCGGCGGCTCGACCGGCGGCTCGACGGGGGGCTCAACCGGCGGCTCAACCGGCGGCTCAACCGGCGGCTCGACCGGCGGCTCGACGGGGGGCTCAACCGGCGGCTCAACCGGCGGCTCGACCGGCGGTTCCACCGGCGGCTCAACCGGCGGCTCGACAGGCGGCTCAACCGGCGGCTCTTCGCAGCCGACGTTCTCGGGAAGGCACACGGGCGGCTCGTCAGTGACGCCGAACGCCTGCGCGGCGCCCGCCGCCGTCAGCGAAGCGCCGGCGGCGATCATGGCACCGGCCGCGATACGCACGAAGCGCACTCGCATTTTTCTGCTCATCTAGGTGCTACCCCCAGTAGTCCATCTCGTCATGGGGCAGCGCTCTGGGCCCGCACAGCAGGGGCGGCGTCACGACTGGGCCGGCCCCCGTTCACACGCGCCCCAGAATTGCGCATGCCAGTACGCCACCCTTCCGAGTTTCCGATGAAGCGTCAAGGCCGTTGCGCGTGCGATGTCCGAAAGATCACCGGCTGCCCCACATGCGACGATGCAACTGTGACGTAAACCCAGAACTCCGGGCCCCACAGCACCAGTTCCCTTGTCGACAAAGCGTCCCACCCGCCCTCTTTCCGCTTGCGTCAGCGAATCCGCAGAGCGGACGCACGCCTCGGGCGGAACGGCGACGGGCCCCGCACCGGAAGGTGCGGGGCCCGGACGTGTGCTGCTGCGGGACTACTTGTCCTGCTGCTTGCGCCAGCGGATGCCCGCCTCGAGGAAGCCGTCGATCTCACCGTCAAGAACAGCCTGCGGGTTGCCGACCTCGAACTCCGTACGGAGGTCCTTGACCATCTGGTACGGGTGGAGGACGTACGAACGCATCTGGTTGCCCCAGGAGCTGCCGCTGTCCTTCAGGGCGTCCATCCTGGCCCGCTCCTCCTGGCGCTGGCGCTCAAGCAGCTTGGCCTGGAGGACGTTCATCGCGCTCGCCTTGTTCTGGATCTGCGAGCGCTCGTTCTGGCAGGAGACCACGATGCCGGTCGGGAGGTGCGTGATGCGCACGGCCGAGTCGGTCGTGTTGACGCCCTGTCCGCCGGGGCCCGAGGCGCGGTAGACGTCGACGCGCAGCTCGCCCTCGTCGATCTCGACGTGGTCGGAGGACTCGACGACCGGCAGGATCTCGACGCCGGCGAAGGAGGTCTGACGGCGACCCTGGTTGTCGAAGGGCGAGATGCGGACCAGGCGGTGGGTGCCCTGCTCGACGGAGAGCGTGCCGTAGGCGTACGGCGCCTTCACCACGAAGGTGGTCGACTTGATGCCGGCCTCCTCCGCGTACGAGGTCTCGTAGATCTCGGTCGAGTAGCCGTGGCGCTCCGCCCAGCGGAGGTACATGCGCTGGAGCCGCTCGGCGAAGTCGGAGGCGTCGACGCCGCCGGCCTCCGCCCGGATGTTGACCAGGGCCTCGCGCTCGTCGTACTCGCCGGAGAGGAGGGTGCGGACCTCCATCTCGTCGAGGGCCTTGCGGACGGAGGTGAGCTCCGTCTCGGCCTCGGCGAGGGTGTCCGGGTCGTCCATCTCCTCGGCGAGCTCGAAGAGCACCCCGAGGTCGTCGATGCGCCCGCGCAGGGTCTCGGCCTTGCGGACCTCGGCCTGGAGGTGCGAAAGCTTGCTCGTGATCTTCTGCGCCGCCTCCGGGTCGTCCCACAGGGACGGGGCCGCGGCCTGCTCTTCGAGCACGGCGATGTCGGCCCTCAGCTTCTCGAGGTCCAGGACGGCCTCGATCGACCCCATGGTCGAGGAGAGGGACTTCAGCTCTTCGGATACATCGACGACTGCCACGCGTCCAGCGTAACGGCTCCGGGCAAGGAGCCGAACCTTTGGCCACCGCCGCCGCCGCCGGGGCGCCTACGGCAGGGAGGACTGCTTCGAGTCCTGGGGCGGGGTGTCCGCGTCCCCCGAGGCCACCATGTAGCCGCCGGCGCCCAGTGCGCCCGCGACGACGACCGCCGCGACGGCGAGGGTGATCCGGCGCTTGCGGACCGCCTCCGCCTTGTGGCGGGCCGAGCCCGGGCGGCGGGCGCCGGCCGGACGCGGGGCCCGCGCGGTGCCGAGGGGTCCGCCCGAGAGCTCGTCGGGGGCGGGGACCCGCATGGAGGTGTGGGTGTCGCGGTTGGAGTCGGCCGAGGCGCCCGGGACGAGCGGGACGGCGGCCCGGCGCGGGCCGGGCTCACCGGCGCCCGTACCCGTGGCGTACGCCTCCGGTTCCGGTTCCGGCGTCGGCGCCGTCTCTTCCGGGTCCAGCTCGTCGACGTCGAGCGGCGGGATGCCCTTGAGCAGCGGCAGGACGTCCTTGAGGCGGGCGGCGAGTTCGGAGGCGCGCAGCCGGGAGGCCGGGGCCTTCGCCAGGCACTGCACTATCAGCTGCCACAGCTCCTCGGGGATGCCGGGCAGCGGGACGACGGTCTCGGTGACGTGGCGGCGCAGGACGGCGCCGGGGTGGCCGCCGCCGAAGGGGGTGAAGCCGGCGAGCAGCTCGTACAGGACCGTCGCGAGGGCGTAGATGTCGACGGCGGCGCGCGGCGGGAGGCCCTCGACGATCTCGGGGGCGAGGTAGTCGGGGGTGCCGATGATCCGGGTGGCCTTGGTGCGGCCGGGGGTGTCGATCAGCTTGGCGACGCCGAAGTCGGTGAGGAGGGCGGGGTGGGCGCCGCCGGGCCCGAGCGGGCCCTCCATGTCGAGCAGGATGTTCTCGGGCTTGACGTCCCGGTGGACGACCCCGGCCGCGTGCGCGGCGGCGAGGGCGTCGGCGACGTCGGCGGTGATCGCGACGGCGGCCTCGGGGGCGAGCCGCCGTTCCCGGTCGAGGCGGGTGCGCAGGTCGGTGCCGCGCACGAGGTCCATGACGAGGGCCAGGTCGTTGCCGTCGACGACGAGGTCGCGGACCTTGACGACCCGGGGGTGGTCGAGGCCGAGCAGGGCGGTGCGCTCCTGGACGAAGCGGCCGACGAGCTCCTGGTCGGACGCCAGGTCCTCGCGCAGCAGTTTGACGGCGACGGGACCCTCGGGCCCCTCGCCGAGCCACACCGTTCCGGCACTGCCCCGCCCGAGGATCTGGTGGGTGGTGTAGCGGCTGCCGATGTTCCGTGCCAAGACTGCTCCCTCAGCGGCTGCGGTTCGCGAGCAAAGTTACGCGTCCGCAGCCGCCGGTCGTCACTTCCGAGGGGAAATCACCCCTGGGAAGTCGATAAATCGGCAGTATTACCCGGGATTACTGTCCCGTACCGCCGGTAGTACCCCCGGAGGAGCCGGTGGCGTCGCCGATCGTGGAGATCCAGTCGGTCACGGTCGTGATGCCGTCGCCGATGGCCTCCCAGTAGCTCTTGCCCTCGGCGATCCAGTCCTGGAGCGGGGTCAGCTCCCAGACGAGCCAGCCCGCGACCACGAACAGGACGATCATGACCAGGCAGCCCTTGAGGCAGCCGAGCCCGGGGATCCGCACCGGGTTGGCGCTGCGCTGGCGCGGCGGGCGCGGCTCGCGCGGCGCCGGGGCCTGGGGCGGCGGCTGCGGCGGGGTGTACTGCTGCTGGGGCTGGGCGTACTGCTGCGGGGCGGGTGGCGGCGCGTACTGCTGCGGCTGGTGCTGCTGGTGCTGGTACTGCTGGGGGGCAGGCCGCTGCGGGGCGGGACGCTGCTGCTGGTACGGCTGAGGCGGCTGCTGCTGCCCGTACGCGCCGGGCTGCTGCTGCCGGTCCTGCGGCTGCTGCGGCTGCCGCTGGGGGCGTCGGCGCAGCGGGTCCTGGCTCGGGTCCAGGTACTGCACCTGCGTCTGCTCGTTGCGGTCGCGGGCCGCCCGCAGCTGGTTCTGCCAGGGGTGCGGCTCCTCGGACTGCGCGCCCTGCCCGGACTCCGGCGGCCGCGGCGGTACGGGAGGCATGACGGCCGTCGGGTCGGCGGCGCCGCCCCCCGGGCCGCTGGTCGGCATGACGCTGGTCGCGCCGGCGGGGTCGTACCGCGGCGGCGTCCCGGCGCCGCTGGGCAGCACCTGGGTGGGGTCCGCGGCCCCCGGCGTCTCGGGTACGGGCGCGGGCGCCGGGTCCGGCGCGAGGAGCGCTCCGACGCCGTCCGCCGCCTCGATCTGGGCGGGCGTGGAGTGCACGCCGATGCCGGCGGCGACCGCGCGCAGACCACGGGCGAGGTTGACGGCGCTCGGCCGCCGGTCCGGGTCCTTGCTGAGGCAGCGCTCTATGACCGTCCACAGCGGGCCGGGCACGGTCGACGGGCGGCGCGGCTCCTCGCTGAGGTGCCGGTGGAGCACTTCGAGGGCGGTGCCGCCCGCGAACGGGGGCCGGCCGGTGACCAGCTCGTACAGCAGGATGCCCGCGCCGTAGATGTCGACGGCGGAGGTCTGCGGGCGCCCCTCGGCGGACTCGGGCGCCACGTACGCGGGCGTGCCGACGAACTCGTGGGTCCGGGTCAGGCCCGGGGAGTCCGCGAGGCGCGCGATGCCGAAGTCGGTGAGCATCGGGTGCATCTGGCCGCCCTGCTCGGCGAGCAGGACGTTGGCCGGCTTGAGGTCGCGGTGGACGACGCCGTCGGCGTGGCTCGCGGCGAGCGCGTCGGCGATCTGGGCGGTCAGGAGGGCGGCGGCGACCGGGGTGAGCGGGCCGCTGTCCCTGATGTACCGGTGCAGGTCGGGGCCCTCGACGAGGTCCATGACGAGCGCGAGGACATCGCCCTCGACCACCAGGTCGCGGGTGCGCACGATGTTCGGGTGGGTGAGCCGGAGCAGCACGGACCGCTCGCGCAGGAAGCGCATCACGATGTCCGCGTCGTTGGCCAGCTCCTCCTTGAGGACCTTGATGGCCACGGTCTCGCCGGGCTGGCCGGGCACGGCCGCCTCGGCGCCCGCCGTCTCCCGCTGGCGGGCTCGCCAGACGGTGCCCGTGGCGCCGCGGCCGAGCGGCTCCTCGAGCAGGTACTTGCTGCCGATAGGCCGCACGTCACGCGCTCCCTGCTGTCCGTGGTCGGGGCTGCTCCGGTGATGTACCCGGGGTCCCTGTCCTCTGTTGTGACCCGTCCGGGTGTCCGACCCACTTTAGTGCCGCCGAACGGGGTACCGGCCGGTCGTCCACAGGCCGATTCCGATGCCTGTGGACGGGGTCGCCGGAGGTTCCTCGCGGTGGGGGCCCGGGCCCGGCGTGCCGGGGCGGTCCCGGCCGGGGCCCTGGAACGACCGGACACCTGTCCGGAAGGAGACGCTCCTGAGGCCGCGACGGTTGCCGGGCACCTTCCGAAGGCATGCTCAACCAGGCACTTTTACGTCCACAGCCGACCATTCAAGATCACTTCCAGCCGACCCGTGGGCGGGCTGTCGGTGGCAGGTGCGAGGATGCCTCCAGCACGTCGCGTCGAGGGGTCGGGAGCCCCTGCGCCGTGCCGACCTGTACCGGACGACGTGTCCGTGCCGGGTGGGGGGAGTCACAGGGCGGTCCCCCTGCCGGGCATGTCGCGCAGAAGGGACCGCTGACGGCGATGCAGATCCGGCTGACCGTCCTCGCGCCGTACGCCGGCCACGGCACCGGGCGCGCCTGCGACGTGCTCGTCACGGCCCCCGCCGGGACGGCGCTCGCCGCCGTGGCCTCGAACCTCGCGGCGGCCGTCACGGGCCCCGACACCTCCGCCTCGGGCACGACCGTGCTCTACGCGGGCGCGGAGCGGCTCGACACCCGCCGCAGCGTCCTCGGCGAGCCCCCGCTGGTCGACGGCGCCGTGCTCTCCCTCCAGGTCCCGGGACCGGACGACCGGGCCGGCGAGAAGGCCTCCGCCCGGCTGCACGTGGTGGCGGGCCCGGACGCGGGCGGGGTGCACCTGCTGCACGGCGGACCGATCAGAATCGGCCGTTCCGCCGACGCCGACGTTCCGCTCGACGACCCGGACGTCTCCCGTGCGCACTGCGTGGTGACCGTCGGCGACGACGGCCGGGTCACGGTCGCCGACCGCGGCTCGACGAACGGCACGACCCTCGACGGCGTGCCCGTCGGCGACCGCCCGGTCCGGTTCCCCGCGGGCGCGCTGCTGCGGCTCGGCGAGTCCGCCCTCCGCCTGACCGGCGCGGGCGACGACCTCCGCGGCACGGACGCGAGGGCGACGGCCCCGGACGGGGAGGGGCACCTGCGGGTCGCGCGGGGAGCGGATGAGGGAGGGGGCTGGGCGGAGCGGGCGGACCGGATGGACGGGCCGGGCCGGATGGGCGGGCAGGGTCGGTACGACGGGTCCGTCGGGTCCGACCGGTCCGCCGGGTCCGACCGGTACGAACAGGCCTACAGGGCCGAGTCCGACCGGGCCGACCGGGTCTACAAGGGTGACCAGTCCGACCGGGCCGACGAGGCCGGCCAGACCGACCGGGCCGACCGGCCGGAGTACGCGCGTGTGCCCGGCGCGGTTCCCGGGACCCCCGTGGGCGCCGCCCACGACTCCCCCCGCACCCGCCCCCACGGCGATGCCCGCGGTGTCCGGTACGACGACGGCGGCGGCGCGGCCTCGGAGCCGTACGGCGACGGTCCGTACGGCGCCGGCTCCCCCGGCCACGCGCGCGCGGGAGACCACGGGAACCACCCCGACGGACCCGAAGGCGTCCCCGGCGGTGGCGTGGCGCACAGCGGAACCCGTCAGGCCGGGGGCGAGGCCCCGACCGCGCCCACGCGCGCGGGTGGCAAGCGCGGGCTCGGGGCGTGGGCCCGGCGTCTGGCGGGCGGCCGCGAGGAGCTCCCGGCACCCGCCGCCGACCCCCGTACCGCCCCGGCCACACACGCCGGCATCCGGCCCGGCACCGGCACCGGCGCGCGGGACGGCGCACCCGTGCCGGGACCGGCGGCCGACACCTGGCCCGACCCGGCCACCCTCCTGCTCACCGCACTCGGCCCCGGCCCCCGGCTCTGGGAGCGCGGCGAGGACCACCCCGAGTCCCTGGTGGTCCGGCTCGGCACGACGGACCGCGCGGAACTCTCCGGCGTGCCCGTCACCGTGGCGCTGCGCGAGGCCGGTTCCCTCGGTCTCGCGGGCCCCGCCGACCGGCTCGCCGGCCTCGCCCGGTCGGTGGTCGCGCAGCTCGCCGCCCTGCACTCCCCCTCCGACCTGGAGATCGTGCTGATCAGCGCCGACCGGAACCGCTCGCTCGACGAGCGGCGCCGTGCCTGGGGCTGGCTCGGCTGGCTCCCGCACGTCCGCCCGGCCCACGGCCAGGACTGCCGACTGCTCCTGGCGTACGACCGCGAGCAGGCCCAGGCCCGTACGGCGGAACTGACCCGGCGGCTCGACGACGGCCCGCTCGGCCCCGGCTGGCCCAGCGCCGACCGCGCGTCCATCGCCGAGGTCGCGGCGCGCCACGAGGGGCCTACGACGGTCGTGGTCGTCGACGGCGACCCCGGTTCGGCGGCGCTCCGCGAGACGGTGGCGCGGCTGGCCGGGGCGGGGGCGGCTGCCGGTATCCACCTCCTGTGTCTCGCCGAGGCGCCCTCGGCGTCCCCGGTCTCGCCGGTGGCCGCCACGTACGAGACCGCCTGCGCCTCGTCGCTCGCGTTCCGCGAGTGCGGGGCCGCCGTACTCCTCAGCGGCGACGTGGCGACGGCGCTGCGGCTGCTGCGGACCTCCGGCGGCCGGGTCGCGGGCCATGGCACCGTCGGCGTGGTCGACGCGGTCTCCGTCGCCTGGGCCGAGCGGTTCGGACGCGCGCTGGCCCCGCTGCGTACGGACACGACGGCGGCCCCGGGTGCCCGGGCCGCCGCGCTGCCCCCGTCGGCCCGGCTCCTGGACGAGCTCGGGCTCGCCCGCGCCACCCCCGCGTCGCTGATGGCCCGCTGGGCCTCCGCCGGTGACGGCACGGCCGTCCTGGGCGCCGGTCCGCGCGGGCCGCTCGCGGTGGACCTCACCCGGGAGGGCCCGCACCTGCTGATCGAAGGCCCGGCGGGGAGCGGGCGGACGGAGCTGCTCCGCTCGATCGCCGCGTCGCTCGCGGCGGGCGGGCGCCCCGACCGGCTCGGTCTGCTCCTGGTGGACGGGGCGGGCGGCGAGCGCGGCGAAGGACTCGCGGCCTGTACGGAGCTGCCGCACGTCACCGAGCACCTGGTCGCCTCGGACCCGGTGCGGATGCGGGAGTTCGCGCAGGCGCTCGGCGCGGAGCTGAAGCGCCGGGCGGAACTCATCGGCGACGGCCACTTCGCCGACCGCCGTGGCGCGCGCGGCGCCGACCGCCTGATCGGCCAGCGCGCCCCGAGCGCGGCGGAGTCGGTGCCGCAGGGCGCCCGAGCGACCGTCCGCGTCCAGGACGCCGGCGACCTCCCGAACCGCCCGAGCAGCCGGACCCTCCGCACGGGCGACGGCACGATCGGCTCCCTGCCGAGCTCCCGGAGCGGACGGACGGGCGACCCGTACCCCGCCACGGACGACCTCGGCGGCCGCCCCAGCGGCCGCATCACGTACAGCCCCCCGGACGGCCGACCCACGTACCCGGGCGCCCCCGAAGAGCGACCCAGCAGCCGCACGCCGTACCCGACCGACCTCGAAGGCCGAGGCAGCGGCCGGACCCCGTATCCCACCGACATCGAAGGCCGAAGCAGCAGCCGCACGCCGTACCCCGGCAACGACGACCTCGGCGGACGCCCCAGTGCCCGGACCCCGTACCCCGGCGACCTCGACAGCCGAGGGAGCGGCCGAACGCCGTACCCGACCGACATCGACGGCCGAACCAGCAGCCGTACGCCGTACCCCAGCGGCGACGACCTCCGCGGCCGCCCCAGCGGCCGGACGCCGTACCCCAGCGACCTCGAAGGCCGAGCCGGCGGCCGTACGCCGTACCCCGGCGGCGACGACCTCGGCGGCCGTCCGAGCGGCCGGACCGCGTACCCGGGGGGCGACCCCGGCGCCCGCCCCAGCAGCCGTACGCTCCGCACGGGCGACGGCGACCTCACCGACCACCCGAGCGGACGCGTACCCCGACCGGGAGCCGAGGACCTGGGCGGTCACCCCAGCGGACGCACGCCCCGCCCCGGACCCGGCGACCTCACCGACCTCCCCAGCGGCCGCACACCCCGCCCCGGGGACGCCCCGGTCGCCGAGCGGTCCGGGGCCCGGACGCGCCCGGGCGGTGAGGCCTTCCTGGCCGACACTCCCAGCGGGCGCCTGCCGCGACGGGACGGCGTCCCCCTGGACGACCGCCCCAGCAGCCGCACCCTCCGCACGGGCGACGGCGACCTCACCAGCCACCCCAGCGGACGCACGCCCCGCCCCGGAACCGGCGACCTCACCGACCACCCGAGCAGACGCACAACCACCGGGGACGACGCCGGCGGTCGCATCCCCCACCCCACCCCCGGCGACCCCACCGACCACCCCAGCGGTCGCCTCCCCCGCCCCGCCACCGGCGAGTCCGCCAGGGCCGGGGGTTCCGTCTACCTCCCCCGGCTCGTCGTCCTCGTCGACGACTTCGACGCTCTCGTCGCCCCCGCGCTCGGTGCCTCCGGCCGGCCCGCCGCCGGGTCCGTCGTGCGGGCCTTGGAGGCCGTCGCGCGGAACGGCGAGCGGCTCGGGGTGCACCTCGTCGCGACCTCCGCGCGTCCGGACCGGACCTCCGACACGGAGCTCGCGCACGGGGCCCGGCTGCGGATCGTGCTTGACGCGCCGCCGGTGACCGCCGGGCCCGACGTGCCGGCGGCCGGGCGCGGGCGCCTCGGCCATCCGGACGGCCGGGTCACCCCCTTCCAGGCGGGCCGCGTCACCGGCCGGATCCCCCGGACGGCGACGCTCCGCCCGACGGTGGTCCCGCTGGAGTGGGAGCGGATGGGTGATCCGCCGACCCGCCGCCCGGTCCGCGAGCTGGGCAACGGACCGACGGATCTGGCCCTCCTGGCGAGCGCGCTCGACCGGGCGGCCCGCTCGGTCGAGGCGACCCCCGTGCCCCCGCTGACCCCCGCGTCCCACAGCTGACGTCACGTCACGAGGCAGTCACGATCCCCCGCTTGACACGGAAGGCGGTATTGCGGGGCCCCGCCACCCGGCGTAGACCTGTCGACACGGGACAGCGAAGCGCACGGGAGAGACGGGGCAGCGATGCGTACAACTCTTCGTCCACGCAAGGCCGCGGTGAGCATGACGGCGTTCGCCGCGCTCGCCGCACTCACCCTCGCGGCATGCGGCGGTGGCGGCGACGGCGGCGCCGACAAGGATCCGGGGACCTCCGCGCCCAGTGGCGGCGCGCTCCCCCTCAAGGGCGAGAAGATCGAGGTCGCGGCCGTCTGGACGGGCCCGGAGCAGGAGAACTTCACCAAGGTTCTGAAGGAGTTCGAGAAGCGCACGGGCGCGACCGTCACCTTCGTGCCGGCCCAGGACCCGATCGTGAACTTCCTCGGTACGAAGATCGCGGGCGGCGCCCCGCCGGACGTGGCGATGCTCCCGCAGGTGGGCGCGATCCAGCAGGCCGCCGCCCAGAAGTGGCTCAAACCGGTCGGCCCGGACGCCGAGGCCCAGCTGGCGGCGAACTACTCGCGCGGCTGGCAGGAGCTCGGCGCGGTCGGCGGCACCCAGTACGGCGTCTACTTCAAGGCCGCCAACAAGTCCCTGGTCTGGTACAACTCCGCCGTCTTCGAGAACGCGGGCGCCACCGAGCCGAAGACCTGGAAGGAGTTCCTCGCCACGGCCGAGACGATCTCGGCCTCCGGCGTCACCCCGGTTTCGGTCGGCGGCGCGGACGGCTGGACCCTCACCGACTGGTTCGAGAACGTCTATCTCTCCCAGGCGGGCCCGGCCAAGTACGACCAGTTGGCGAAGCACGAGATCAAGTGGACCGACCCGTCGGTCACCGCGGCCCTGACCACGCTCGCCGAACTGTTCGGCAAGCCGGCGCTGCTCGCCGGTGGGACGAGCGGCGCGCTGCAGACGGAGTATCCGACCTCGGTCACCCAGACCTTCACCGGCGGGGACCAGCCCAAGGGGGCGATGGTCTTCGAGGGCGACTTCGCCGCCGTCAACATCGCGCAGACGAAGGCGAAGATCGGTACGGACGCGAAGGTCTTCCCGTTCCCCACCGTCGGCGCGGGGTCGAGCCCGGTGGTGACGGGCGGCGACGCGGCCGTGGCCCTCAAGGACACCAAGGGCGCGAAGGCGCTGCTCGCCTTCCTCGCCTCCCCGGACGCGGCGAAGATCTGGGCGGCCGAGGGCGGCTTCCTCTCCCCCAACAAGAACCTGGACCCGGCGGCGTACCCGAACGACGTCCAGCGCGAGATCGCGAAGGCGCTCATCGGCGCCGGTGACTCCTTCCGCTTCGACATGTCGGACCAGATGCCGCAGTCCTTCGGCGGGACGCCGGGCAAGGGCGAGTGGAAGGCGCTCCAGGACTTCCTGAAGAACCCGAAGGACATCGCGGGGGCTCAGGCACGTCTTGAGGCGGACGCGGAGAAGGCGTACCGGGCCGCGGCGAAGAGCTGAGGCCCCGGCATGCCGAGGACACACCACCACGGCGTCAGGAGCGGCAACAGGAGCAGGTCTGTCGCCGCAGGCTTCCTGCTCCCCGCCCTGCTCCTGCTCGGCGCGCTCGTCGTCTACCCGATCGGGTACTCCGTCCAGCGCTCGCTCTTCGACCGCTCCGGCGACTCCTTCGTCGGTCTGGACAACTACATCGCCCTCGTCACCGACGATTCGCTCCGTACCGCCGTCCGCAACAACCTGATCTGGCTGGTTCTCGCCCCCGCGGTCGCGACCGCTCTCGGTCTGGTCTTCGCCGTGCTCACCGAACGGGTGCGCTGGGGTACGGCGTTCAAGCTGGTCGTCTTCATGCCGATGGCGATCTCGATGCTCGCCGCCGGGATCATCTTCCGGCTCGTCTACGAGCAGGATCCGGACCGGGGGGTCGCCAACGCGGTCTGGGTCGGGGTCCACGACACCTTCGCCGAGTCGTCCGGTTTCCCCCGGGCCCGGCCACTGCCCGTCCATCCGCTGGAGGCGGCGGGCGGCGGCGCGTTCGTCACGAAGGATCCGGTGCGCGCCGGGGAGCCCGTACGGCTTCCGCTGATCGGGGTGGCACCGGGGCAGATGCCGGAGGAGGCCCGCCCGGCCCGTGAGAACACGCCCTCACCGGACACCGTCACCGGTACGGCCTGGCTGGACTTCACCCGGGGCGGCGGCGGGCGGCCGAACGCCGTCGACCCGGCCGAACTGGGCCTCGCGGGGCTGCGGATCGAGGCCGTACGGGACGGAAAGGTCGTCGCCAGGGCCACGGCCGGCGCCGACGGCACCTTCACGCTGCCCGCCGACCGCGTCGACGGAGCCGTACTGCGGCTGCCGGCGAGCAACTTCCGCGAGCAGTACAACGGCGTGGAGTGGCTGGGGCCTTCGCTCGTCACCCCCGCGGTCATCGGCGCGTACGTGTGGATGTGGGCCGGGTTCGCGATGGTGCTGATCGGCGCCGGGCTCGCCGCCGTGCCGCGTGAGCTGCTCGAAGCGGCGCGGGTGGACGGGGCGAACGAGTGGCAGGTGTTCCGCAGGATCACGGTGCCGCTGCTCGCCCCGGTCCTCGCGGTCGTCCTCGTCACCCTGATGATCAACGTGCTCAAGGTCTTCGACCTGGTCTTCGTCATCGCGCCGGGCTCCGCCCAGGACGACGCGAACGTGCTCGCGCTCCAGCTGTACCGCTCGTCCTTCGGTACGGACGCCGATCTCGGGGTCGGCTCGGCCATCGCCGTCCTGCTGCTGCTCCTGGTGGTCCCGGTGATGGTCTTCAACATCCGCCGCCTGCGCCAGGAGGCCCGCCGATGAGTTCCTCCGAGGTCCGGTCGTCCCGGGTGGGTACCCCCGACGTCCGGTCGTCCCGGGTGGGTACCCCCGACGCCCGGTCGTCCCGCCCCCTCGTCGCGCGGGTCGCCGCCCGCGCCGCCGGGGGCGCGGTACGTGTCTTCCTCGTCCTGACCGGCCTGTTCTGGCTGCTGCCGACGGTCGGGCTGC
Source organism: Streptomyces sp. NPDC002773 (assembly GCF_040295605.1). Taxonomy (NCBI): domain Bacteria; kingdom Bacillati; phylum Actinomycetota; class Actinomycetes; order Kitasatosporales; family Streptomycetaceae; genus Streptomyces; species Streptomyces sp. NPDC002773. Next base: position 31,321 of record NZ_JBEOVO010000025.1, on the reverse strand, counting down.
TGCTCTCCTCGCTCCGCTCGCCGTCCGACATCGCGGCGAGCGGCTGGTGGGAGGTGCTCACCGCCCCGGCCCAGCTGACCACCGAGAACTACAGCCGTCTCCTCGCGAACGACACGATCACCGGCTCCCTCGGCTCCACCATCCTGATCACCGTCCCGGCGACGCTGCTCGTGCTCGTCATCGGCTCGTTCGCCGGGTACGCGTTCGCGTGGCTGGAGTTCCCGGGCCGGGACTGGTGGTTCCTGGGCGTGGTCGCCCTGCTCGTCGTACCGGTGCAGGTCGCCCTGGTCCCGGTGTCGAAGCTGTTCGGGGCGGTGGGGCTCTTCGAGACGACCCTCGGGGTGGTCCTCTTCCACACCGCCTTCGGGCTGCCGTTCGCGATCTTCCTGCTGCGGAACTTCTTCGCGGAGATCCCGCGCGAGCTGCTCGAAGCGGCGCGCCTCGACGGCGCGGGCGAGATCCGCCTCTTCACCCGGGTGGTGCTGCCGCTCGGCGGTCCCGCGATCGCCTCGCTCGGGATCTTCCAGTTCCTGTGGGTCTGGAACGACATGCTGATCGCGCTGATCTTCGCGGACTCGCAGTCGCCGCCGATCACGGTGGCGCTCCAGCAGCAGGTACGGCAGTTCGGCAACAACGTCGACGTGCTCGCGCCGGGGGCCTTCGTGTCGATGGTGGTGCCGCTGGTGGTGTTCTTCGCCTTCCAGCGGCAGTTCGCGTCCGGGGTGATGGCGGGTGCGGTGAAGTAGCCCCCCGGTCTGGCGCGGCCAGGCCCGGTCGTGCTCGCTCAGGCCTTGAGCGCCGCCACCGCCGACCGCGCGAGATCGTCCACGTACCCCGGAGGCAGCGGCGTACGGACCACGGCGAGCCGCCAGTAGAGCGGCCCCACGACCAGGTCGAGGGCACGGCCCGGGTCGGCGCCCTCCGGGAGTTCGCCGCGCGCGACGGCCTCGCGGACGATCCGGGTCATGACGCCCTGCTGGCCGTCGAGGAGCGCGGCGGTGACGGCGTCGGCGATCTCGGGGTGCCGGGCGGCCTCGACGAGCAGGTCGGGGATGACCTGCGAGGCGACCGGGTGGCGCAGGGCGCCCGAGGCCACTTCGAGGAGCGCGCGCACGTCGCCGTGGAGGGAGCCGGTGGCGGGGGCCGGCATGCCCTGGGCCGCGAAGGCGCCGACGAGGTCGAGGACGAGGGAGAGCTTGGACTTCCAGCGCCGGTAGACGGCGGTCTTGCCGACGCCCGCGCGGCGCGCGATGCCCTCGATGGACATACGGGCGAAGCCGACGGCCGCGAGCTCCTCGAAGACGGCGGCGCGGATGGCCTCGGTCACGTCCTCGCGGAGTACGGCGGCCCCGGCGGGGGCGCGGCGGGGGGGCGGTTCGGTCATGAACGGCATCCTAACCAACGGCGACGGCCCGAGGCCGTCACGACGATACGGTTGCGTTCCGTCGCACACCCCCCTACTGTCCACGTAGCGACGATACGGACCCGTTCCATCGCCGACGACGCCCGCACCCTTCGTCGAAAGCGTGCCCCTCGTGACCCCCGAGACCCTCGCCCCACACCCCACCCCGTACGCCACACCCGAGCCCCTAGCCCCACAGCCCACGACCCCGTACGCCCCACCCGAGCCCCCGGCCCCGCCCCCCGCCCGGCCGGCGCCCCCATCGGACCTCCGCGCCCTCGCCCTGCGCCACGGCCTCACCGTGAGCGGCGCCCGGCCCTCGCTCCCCGCCTACGTCCGGCAGCTCTGGTCCCACCGCGCCTTCATCGGCGCGTTCGCGACCGCCCGCCTGACCGCCCAGTACAGCCAGGCGCGCCTCGGCCAGGTCTGGCAGGTGATGACCCCGCTCCTCAACGCGGCCGTCTACTACGTGATCTTCGGCGTCCTGATGAACGCCCAGCACGGCATCCCGGACTACGTCCCGTTCCTCCTCACCGGCGTCTTCGTGTGGACGTTCACCTCCGACTCGCTCATGGCCGGCAGCCGGGCGATCAGCGGCAACCTGGGCCTGGTCCGCGCCCTCCACTTCCCGCGCGCCGCCCTGCCGGTGTCGCTCGCGCTCCAGCGGCTCCAGCAGCTGCTCCTCTCACTCGTCGCGCTCGCCGTGATCCTGTTCTGCTTCGGCGAGTTCCCCGCCTGGAGCTGGCTGCTCGCGGTCCCCGCGCTCCTCTGCCAGGCGCTGTTCAACACGGGCCTCGCGCTCGTGCTGGCCCGGATCGCGGCCCGTACCCCGGACATCGCACAGCTGATGCCGTTCGTGCTCCGCACCTGGATGTACGCCTCGGGCGCGATGTGGTCGATCCAGAACCTGGCGAGCGGCGGCCGCTTCCCGGACGGCGTGGTGCTGGCCCTCCAGTGCAATCCGGCGGCGGTCTACATCGACCTCATGCGCTTCGCCCTCATCGACAGCTACACCGCGGCGCAGCTGCCGCCGCACGTCTGGGCGCTCGCCGCCGGCTGGGCCGGCCTGGCCTTCGCGGGCGGTTTCATCTGGTTCTGGAAGGCGGAGGAGACGTACGGCCGTGGCTGACGACCCGATCATCGACCGAAGGGCCCCGACCGTCGTGGCCGACGGCGTCCACATCACGTACACGGTCAACGGTGGCCACTCCGCCGGCCGCGGCGCGGCGACGGCCGCCCTCGCCCGCGTCCTGCGCCGCGGCGGCCCGGCTCCGGCCGCCCGGCGCGTCCACGCCGTGAAGGGGGTCAGCTTCGTCGCGTACCGGGGCGAGGCAATTGGCCTGATCGGTTCGAACGGATCGGGGAAATCCACCCTCCTGAAGGCGGTCGCGGGCCTCCAGCCCGTCGAGCGGGGCCGGATCTACACCCAGGGGCAGCCCTCGCTCCTCGGCGTCAACGCGGCCCTGATGAACGATCTGACGGGTGAGCGGAACGTGATCCTGGGCGGTCTCGCGATGGGCATGAGCCGCGCGGAGGTCCGGGAGCGCTACGACGGCATCGTGGACTTCTCCGGCATCAACGAGAAGGACGACGCCATCTCCCGCCCGATGCGGACGTACTCCTCCGGGATGGGGGCCCGGCTGCGCTTCTCCATCGCCGCCGCGAAGAGCCATGACGTCCTGCTCATCGACGAGGCCCTGGCGACCGGCGACGCGCGCTTCCGCCGCCGCAGCCGCCGACGGATCGACGAGCTGCGGGCGGAGGCGGGGACGGTCTTCCTGGTCAGCCACTCGAACTCCACCATCACGGAGACCTGCGAGCGGGCGCTGTGGCTGGAGGCGGGCACGCTGCGGATGGACGGCCCCGCGGACGAGGTGGTGGCGGCGTACGAGGAGTTCACCCATACAGGGGCGAAGGAACGGGGCAAATAAGACATAGAGGTCTACAGTACGGAGGGATGACGAACGATCACCCTCAGTCGCCACCCGGTACGGGAACCGAGTCGCCCGCCGGACCGGGAACCGAGTCACCCCCTGGGACGGGACCCGAGCCGCCGCCCGCGACGGGACCCGAGCCCGGGAGCGCAGCCGAGCCCCCACCGCAGCCCGGCACCGAGGCCCGGCCCGGGCCCGAGAGCACCGAGCCCCCGCCCCGCGCCGGCACCGAGCTCCCCTCCCTCACCGGCTCCCCCTTCGACTCGGACACCTTCACCTCCGCCACCTTCGTCACCGTCGGCAACGGCCCCTATCTCGCCCTCGCCTCCGTCTGGCTCCTCACCCGCGTCGGGATGGTCGTGCTGCTCGTCCGCGACACCCTCGGCATCGGCGGGGTCGGCCGCGAGGTGGACCTCTACCGGCACTGGTACGCGCAGTTCGCGCAGGGCACCTTCCCGACCGGCGACGTCACCTGGCAGTACCCGCCCGGCGCGGGGCTCGTGATCATGTCGCCGGGCCTCGTGCCCTGGCTGACGTACTTCCAGGCGTTCGTCGTGCTCAGCCTCCTCGCCGACGCGGTCGTCGCCCTCGCCCTGGCGCGCGCCGACAGCGCCCGCCTCACCCACGGCGCCTGGGTCTGGGTCTGCGGCCTGCCGCTCCTCCTGCACCTGCCCCTCGCCCGGTACGACGTGCAGACCACCGCCCTCGCCGTACTCGCCCTGCTCGCCGTCGGCGCCCGCTCGACCGCCTCCCAGCGGCTCGGCGGAGCGCTCGCCGGCCTCGGCGCGATGGTCAAGGTCTGGCCGGTGCTCACCCTGATCGGCACCCCCCGCGGCCGTACCACCCGCGAGGCGTGGACCGCCGCGGCCGTCGCCGCCCTCGCCCTCCTCGCCACCCTCGCGCTCTTCTTCTCCGGACCCCTCGGCTTCCTGCGCCAGCAAGGCGGCCGCGGCATCCAGATCGAGTCCCTCGGCGGCACGGTCCTCGCGCTCGCCGGGGCCGCCGGCACCTGGCCCGGCAGGGTCGAGTTCCGTTACGGGGCCTTCGAGTACGTCGGCCCGTACGTCTCCACCCTCGGCCACCTCTCCCTGCTGCTCACCGTCATCGCCTTCGGCTGGCTGCTCCTGTGGCGCGTACGGGCCGGCCGCTGGACCCCCGCCACCCCGCTCGACGCGGCCCTCGCCGCCGTCCTGCTGTTCACCGCCACCAGCCGGGTGATCAGCCCCCAGTACATGATCTGGCTGCTCGGACTCGCCGCCGTCTGTCTGACGTCCCGGGCCACCGTGATGCGCCCGGTGGCGCTGCTGCTGCTCCCGGCGGCCGCGCTGAGCTCCCTCGCGTACCCCGTCCTCTACGACGAGGTCGTCGCCGGCACGAACCAGGGGCTGACCGTGATGGTGCTCCGCAACGGCCTCCTGCTCGCGGCGGCACTGCTGGCCGCCCGCCGCCTGTGGACGTCGACGGTCACGGGACCTCCAGAGGAGGCGGCATAGGGAAGGGCCCCGCCGGACCACCGGCGGGGCCCTTCCCTCTCACACCCCTAGCTGTGCGTACGAAGCAGCGTCCGCATCGTCCGCATCGCCACCGACAGGTTCGCCAGGTCGAAGGTGTCCGACCCCTGGATCTCCTCCAGGGTCGTCCGCGCGCGGCCCAGGATCGCCGCGTTCTTCTCCTCCCAGGCCTTGAACCGCTCCTCCGGGCTCGCCGTGTCGCTCCCCGCCGCCAGGACGTCCGCCGTCAGCGCCGAGTGCGCCGCGAACAGGTCCTCACGGATCGAGGCGCGGGCCATCGACTGCCACCGGTCGCTGCGCGGCAGCTCGATGATCCGGTCCATCAGGTCGGTGATCCGCAGCCGGTCGGCCAGGTCGTAGTAGACCTCGGCCACCGCGAGCGACTCCTTGCCCGTGCGGTCCGCGATCGCGACGACGTCGAGGATCGGGAACGCGGACGAGAAGCCGGCGACCCGCAGCGCGAGCTCCTCCGGCACACCGAACGCGGTCAGCTCGTCCAGGATCGACTGGTACCACTCCAGGTCGGCGCCGCGCAGCAGCGACGGCAGCTGCTCCCAGACCTCGTCGACGCGCTCGGCGAAGAACTCGATGGTCTCGGTGAGCTGGAGCGGCTGCGGCCGGTTGTTGAGCAGCCAGCGGGTGGCGCGCTCGACGAGCCGGCGCGAGTGCAGCCGCATCCGGGTCTGGACCTCGGCCGGCACCCGGTTGTCGAGGGCCTCGACGGCGTCCCAGACCTGGCTGAGGCGGAAGACGACGCGGGCGGCGGTCTGCGCCCGGACGATCTCCTCGATCGACGCGCCGGTCTCCTCGCGGAGGCGGTGCAGGAAGGTCGAGCCGCCGGTGTTGACGGTGTCGTTGACGAGGATCGTGGTGACGATCTCGCGGCGCAGGGCGTGGTTGTCGACGGCCTCGGGGAACCTCTCGCGCAGCAGCGTCGGGAAGTACGCGTGGAGCAGCCCGCGCAGGTACGGGTCGTCCGGCAGCCCCGTGGCGATGAGCTCGTCGGCCACCGTGATCTTGGTGTACGCGAGGAGGACGGCGAGCTCCGGCTGGCTGAGGCCCCTGCCGTTGTTGAGCAGCTCGCGGATCTGGCGGTCGTTGGGCAGGAACTCCAGGGACCGGTCGAGGGCTCCGTCGCGGCCCAGGCGGCGCATGTACCGCTGGTGGGCGTGGAGGAGCGAGGGCGACTGGGCGACGGCGTTGGCCAGGGCCGTGTTCTGCGCGTAGTTGTTGCGCAGGACGAGCGTGCCGACCTCGTCGGTCATCTCCGCGAGGATCTTGTTGCGCTGCTTGACGGTCATGTCGCCCTCGGCGACGAGCCCGTTGAGCAGGATCTTGATGTTGACCTCGTGGTCGGAGGTGTCGACGCCGGCGCTGTTGTCGATGGCGTCGGTGTTGACCTTGCCGCCGTGGCCCTCGGGGCCGCCGACGCGGGCGAACTCGATGCGGCCCAGCTGGGTCGCGCCGAGGTTGCCGCCCTCGCCGATGACCTTGGCGCGGACGTCCTGGCCGTCGACGCGGATGGCGTCGTTGGCCTTGTCGCCGACGTCGGCGTTGGACTCGGCGGTCGACTTGACGTACGTACCGATGCCGCCGTTCCACAGCAGGTCGACGGGTGCGTGGAGCACCGCCTTCATCAGCTCGGCCGGGGTCATCTTGGTGACGCCGTCCTCGATGCCGAGGGCGGCCCTGACCTGCGCGTTGACCGGGATCGACTTGGCGCTGCGGGGGTGGATGCCACCGCCGGCGGAGAGCAGCGTCGCATCGTAGTCGGCCCAGGACGAGCGGGGCAGGTCGAAGAGGCGGCGGCGCTCGGCGTAGGAGACGGCCGCGTCCGGGTTCGGGTCGATGAAGATGTGCCGGTGGTCGAAGGCGGCGACCAGGCGGATGTGCTCGGAGAGCAGCATGCCGTTGCCGAAGACGTCGCCGGACATGTCACCGACACCGACGACCGTGAAGTCCTCGGTCTGGGTGTCGTGGCCCAGCTCGCGGAAGTGGCGCTTGACGGACTCCCAGGCGCCGCGGGCGGTGATGCCCATGCCCTTGTGGTCGTAGCCGGCGGAGCCGCCGGAGGCGAAGGCGTCACCGAGCCAGAAGCCGTACGACTCCGCGACCCCGTTGGCGATGTCCGAGAAGGTCGCGGTGCCCTTGTCGGCGGCGACCACGAGGTACGTGTCGTCCTCGTCGTGGCGGACGACGTCGACCGGCGGCACGACCTCGCCCGCGACCAGGTTGTCGGTGATGTCGAGCAGCGCCGAGATGAACGTCTTGTACGAGGCGATGCCCTCGGCCAGCCAGGCGTCACGGTCCACGGACGGGTCCGGGAGCTGCTTGGCGACGAAGCCGCCCTTGGCGCCGACCGGCACGATGACGGTGTTCTTCACCATCTGCGCCTTGACCAGGCCGAGGATCTCCGTACGGAAGTCCTCACGGCGGTCGGACCAGCGCAGACCGCCTCGGGCGACCTTGCCGAAGCGCAGGTGGACGCCCTCGACGCGCGGGGAGTACACCCAGATCTCGAAGGCCGGGCGGGGCGCCGGGAGGTCGGGGATGGCCTGCGGGTCGAACTTCATCGACACGTAGGAGTGGCGCTTGCCGTCCTGCGTCATCTGGAAGAAGTTCGTCCGCAGCGTGGCCTTGATGACGGTGAGGAAGGACCGCAGGATCCGGTCCTCGTCCAGGCTCGCGACCTGGTCGAGGGCGCCTTCCAGCTCCTCCAGGATGCCGTCGGTCAGCTCGGTGCCGGCGCGCTGGCGCTCCGGGGACATCCGGGCCTCGAAGAGGGAGACGAGCAGCCGGGTGGTGTGGACGTTGTCGCGGAGGGTGTCCTCCATGTAGTCCTGGCTGAACATCGCACCGGCCTGGCGCAGGTACTTGGCGTACGCGCGCAGCACCATCGCCTCGCGCCAGGTGAGCCCGGCGGAGAGGACGAGCGAGTTGAAGTTGTCGTTCTCGGCCTCGCCGGTCCAGGTGGCGGCGAAGGCCTCCTGGAAACGCTCGCGGGCGTCGTCGCCGAAGGAGTCGCCGCCGTTGCCGGTGGAGACGGGAAGGCGCAGACCGAAGTCGTAGATCCAGGCGTGCGTACGGTCGGCGCAGCGCAGCTCGTACGGACGTTCGTCGGTGACCTCGACGCCGAGCCGGTTGAGGACCGGCAGGACGGCGGAGAGCGAGATCGGGTCGCCCGTCTTGTAGATCTTGAAGCGGCGCTCGCCGGGGCCCGCGACGACCGGCTCGTACAGGGAGAGCGCGAAGTCCTTGCCGCTGGTGCGGGCGAGGGCCTCCATGTGGACGAGGTCGGCGACGGCCGAGCGCGGCGAGTGGTCGGCCTTGTAGCCCTCGGGGAAGGCGTTGCCGTAGCGGCGGAGCAGCTCGGCGGCGCGCTCCTCGCCGAACTCGGCGTTCAGCGCCTCGGCGAAGCCGTCGGACCAGGAGCGGGCGGCCTCGACGAGCCGGGCCTCGATGCGGTCGACGTCGGCGTCGGTGAGCTTCGCCAGCTCGGTGCCGGGCTTGACGCGGACGACGAAGTGCAGCCGGGACAGGATCGACTCGGTGTTCCAGGCGGTGAAGTCGACGCTGGTGCCGCCGAGCTCCTCCTTCAGGATGTCGATGATCCGCAGCCGGACGCGGGTCGTGTAGCGGTCGCGCGGCAGGTAGACGAGGGCCGAGTAGTAGCGGCCGTACTCGTCCTGGCGCAGGTAGAGCCGCAGCCGGCGCCGCTCCTGGAGGTACAGGACGCTGGTGACGATGGACTGGAGCTGGTCGACCGGGGTCTGGAACAGCTCGTCGCGGGGGTACGTCTCCAGGATCTGGAGCAGGTCGCGGCCGTCGTGGCTGTTCGGCGAGAAGCCGGCGCCCTCCAGGACCTCCTGGACCTTCCGCTTGACGACGGGGACGCGGCGGACGGACTCGGTGTAGGCGGCCGAGGAGAACAGGCCGAGGAAACGGCGCTCACCGATGACGTTGCCGTCGGCGTCGAACTTCTTCACACCGACGTAGTCGAGGTACGAGGGGCGGTGCACGGTCGACCGGCTGTTGGCCTTCGTCAGGATCAGCAGCTTGTGCTCACGCGCCTTGGCGCGGGCGTCCGCGGGCAGCCGGCTGAAGGACGGCGAGACGGGGTGGGCGTGGTGGCCCTCGTCGTCGCCCGAGTGGTGCGGGTCGGAGCGCAGGATGCCGAGGCCCGTACCGGGGACGGCGGACAGGGCGTCACCGTCGACCAGGGCGTACTCGCGGTAGCCGAGGAAGGTGAAGTGGTCGTCGGCGAGCCAGCGCAGCAGCTCGCGGGCCTCCTCCACCTCGGTCGGGCGCAGGTCGGTCGCGGTGGGCTCGCCCGGGAGGCCGTCGGCGATCCGCAGGGCGGCCTCGCGCATCTTGTCCCAGTCCTCGACCGTCTCGCGGACGTCGGACAGGACGCGCAGCAGATCGGCGGTGATCTGCTTGAGGTCGGCGCGGTCGGTCTCACGGTCGATCTCGACGTGGATCCAGGACTCGGTGAGCGCGTCGTGCGGCAGCTCGCCGTGGATCTGGGCCGAGAGGACCTCGATCAGCTTGCCCGCGACATCACGGCGGACGAGGACCTGCGGGTGGATCACGACATGGATGCCGCGGCCCTGGCGTGACAGCTCGTTGGTGACCGAGTCGACGAGGAACGGCATGTCGTCGGTGACGACCTCGACGACGGAGTGGCTGCTTGTCCAGCCGTTCTCCTCGACCGTCGGAGTGTGGACGCGCACGTTCGCGGTGCCCTGCGGACGGTTCTCCGCGAGCCGGTAGTGGGACAGCGCGGCACCGAACACGTCGACCGGGTCCCGGTCACCGAGATCCTCCGGCGCCGTGTGGAGGTAGTAGCGCTGGAGGTACTCGAGTACGGCGTCCCGGTCGGGGCGCTCCCCAGCACCCTCCGGGCCCGTCGGAAGTCGCCCCCCGACCGGGCTGTGCTCAGCTACCCGCGCGGCCCTTTCGAGCAGCTCGGCCTTGGCTTCGTCCAGCTTGGTCTGCATGTCCTCTGACTCCTGTCGCGCGCCGTTGCGTGACGTCGGTGGAAGAAAGGGCACAACGCCACGACGCGGTGATACCGGTCGAAGACGACGTTATGCCCGGATGAGAGATGCCCGGGTCGTTATCGGCCACGGAGAGCGGCGCGCCCGGACGGAGAGGATCGGCGAACGCACGGTCGGCCCGGCCCCTGGAGCGGGCCGGGCGGCAGCCGGGGGCTGCATTGCCCCCTCGGCGTATCGCGCTGATCACGGGAAAAGCCTATCGCCCTCGCCCCCCACACCGTCATGGTCCGTATGTGTACAAAAGAGGGGGTGGAAGTTTGACGTTATGGACAGCGACACATGTCCTCTTGGCAAAGTGCCCCGCCACGGGCAGCGTGTACGGGAGCACGGGCGCGGCACGGCAGACCGACCATCTGTGATCTGGGAGAGCCATGGCGAAGATCCTGATCGTGACCGGGGACGCGGCGGAGTCGCTGGAGGTGATGTACCCCTACCAGCGGCTGCTCGAGGAGGGATACGAGGTCGACATCGCGGCCCCGGCCCGCAAGCAGCTCCGGTTCGTCGTCCACGACTTCGAGCCCGGCTTCGACACGTACACCGAGAAGCCCGGCTACACCTGGCCCGCGGACCTGGCCTTCTCGGAGGTCGACCCGGGCGCGTACGTGGCGGTGGTGATCCCGGGCGGCCGGGCGCCGGAGTACCTGCGCAACGACCCGGAACTCCGCAAGGTGCTCAAGGCCTTCTTCGACGCGGACAAGCCGGTGGCCCAGATCTGCCACGGCCCGCTCCTGACGGCGGCGGTCGGCGGGCTCGAGGGCCGCCGGGTCACGGCGTACCCGGCGCTCGAACTCGACATGCAGGCGGCGGGGGCGACCTTCCAGGACAGCGCGGCGGTCGTGGACGGCCTCCTGGTCTCCTCCCGGGCCTGGCCGGACCACCCCACCTGGATGCGCGAATTCCTGAAGGTCCTCCGCACGAAGGGCTGACGCCCCAGGGGGCTGCGGGCGCCACCTGTGGCGTCCCGCACCCGCCGGCGCCTAGACCAGCTCCTCCGCCACCGCCACCGCCTCCTCCAGCGAGTCCACCACCGGCACCCCCACCCGCTCAAGCGACGCCCGGCTGTGCGACCCGCCGGTGTACAGCACCGCCCGCGCCCCCACGTGCGCCGCCGCCACCGCGTCGTCCGCCGCGTCGCCGATGACGACGACCCGGTCCGCCGGGACCCCCTGGAGCGCGGCCAGGTGCCGCACCATGTGCCCGGACTTCCCGTCCGTCGAGGTGTCGACCCGCCCGTCCATCCGCAGGAACCGCTCGGCGATCCCGTACCGCTGGACCAGCGGGACGAGATCCGTGTGCGGCGCGAGGGACAGCAGCGACTGCGTGAACCCGGACGCCTGCCGCGCCGCGAGCAGCTCCGCGGCCCCGGAGGTCAGCCCGCAGTTCTCGGCGCGCAGCCGGTAGTGCCGGTGGAAGACCCCGTCCATGAGGGTCCATTCGGCGTCGGTGGGCAGCCGCCCCATGAGCCGCTCGTAGAACTTGGGCACCGGCACCGTGTACAGCTCGCGGTACCGCTCCAGCGTGATCGGTTCGAGCCCGAGCTCGGCGAAGGCCGCGTTCGTCGCGCCGATGACCGCGCTGGTGTCGTCGAGCAGTGTCCCGTTCCAGTCCCAGACCAGATGCTTGCCGCGCAAGCCGTCGTGCTTCCCCATGGAAAGACGGTACCCGGCGGCACCGACAGCGAAGACTGAGCGGCGGTGGGAACGGCGACGGCGGCCGATCAGCCCAGCAGCCCCGGAATCTCCTGCACCCCGAACCACAGCAGCTCGTGGTCCTCGGCCCCGTCCACGACGAACTGCGCGTCGTCGTCTCCCTGGTCCGCCGCCCCCAGCGCACCGGCGGCGGCCGTCACGTCCGCCACCGCGTCGTCCGCGTCGGCGTGCACCGCGGCCGCCTTGGCGAGCGGTACGGCTCCGGCGATCCGGACCTCGCCGACGGAACCGGCGTCGAGCCCCCGGTCGGGGTCCGCGGCCGCGTCCTTGTCGGGCACGTCGACGGCGACGACGATCCGGCGCCGGGGCGCGTCGGGGTCGCCGGCCAGGAGGCGCAGGGAGGCGGACGCGGCCCGGTTGAGCGCCGCGTACTCCAGCTCCTCGATGTCGTCGGAGACGTACCACTCACGCAGGGCGGGGGTGACGGCGTAGGCCGTCAGCGGCCCGGGACCCAGTTCGCCCGCCTTGTGCGCCTGTGCGAGACCGGGGAGCGTCAGGGGGACGTACACACGCATGGCTGGCCACTTTTCGTCGACGGAGAGGCCCTCAGGATACGTGCGGAGTCCCCCTTCGGGGTGGCCGGCCGCGGCAGGCCCGCGTCCACCGCGGAAGGACCTCGCCCCAGCCCCGGAGAGCTGATTTTCCTCCGGATCACCCGGATAGGTGATTCACGTTTCGGCCCACCCCACCGCACCGGACTCCTTGCGGGGGCTCCCGCCCCGCCCGTACAAGATCCCCAACGGAAGTTACTGACCGGTACCAACCGGTCACGCAACGACAGGGGACCGCCATGCAGACCACGCTCACCACCACCGTCCCACCGACGCCCGCCCACACCACCACCACCGCCGCCACGACCCGGCCGAGCCCTCCGCACGCCCCGCGCCCCCGCTCAGCCCCATGCGGCCCGGCCGGCAGCCGCCCCCGCGGCCCGGCGGGCACCCACCCCCGCACGAGCCGCCCCCGCACGAGCCGCCCCCGCACCCTGCCCCCGCACACCGTCTTCGCCGAACGCCTCCTCGCCGTGCTCAGCGGCGAACGCCCGGTCCACTGGATGCTCGGCCACACCGTCGGCGAGGCGTACGAGCAGCTCGTCCGGATCGCCCCGGAGACACCCCTGCGCTCACTCGGCCCCCGCCCGGTCCTGCGCCGCTGCTCGGTCCAGGTGGACGACGACCGCACCGCGGTGGAGGCCTTCGCGACGATCGCCACCGGCGCCCGCGTACGGGCCATGGCGTTCCGCCTCGAGCGGGGCGAGGACCAGCGCTGGCGCTGCGCGGCGGTCGAGCTGGACGGTCTGGGCACGGCCCCCCACCTCGCATGACGAAGGGGCCGGCCGCCCACCGGGCAACCGACCCCTCAACCACAAAGCATCACCGGCTTACCGGCACGGCATCACTTCTTACGGCGACGCCCGCCGCCCGCGTTCTTCTGCGCCTTGCGCCGCTCCGCCCGCGTCATCCCGTCACCGGCGTCCGCGTCGTCGGAGGCGAAGTCACCTTCGACGACACCGCCGTCGCCGTCCACGGTCGGCGCGGAGAAGTGCAGCCGGTCCGGCCGCTGCGGGGCCTCAAGGCCCTTGGCGCGGATCTCCGGACGCCCGGCGGGCGCCGCAGTGTCACGAGCCGCTGCCGCGGCGGGGGCGTCCTCCTTGGAGAGCGAAGGAGCGCTCGCCTGCACCGGGACCTCCTCGACCTGCTGCTCGACCTGGACCTCCAGGTTGAACAGGTAGCCGACGGACTCCTCCTTGATGCCCTCCATCATGGCGGTGAACATGTCGAAGCCCTCGCGCTGGTACTCGACCAGCGGGTCCTTCTGCGCCATGGCGCGCAGGCCGATACCCTCCTGGAGGTAGTCCATCTCGTAGAGGTGCTCGCGCCACTTGCGGTCCAGGACGGACAGGACCACGCGCCGCTCCAGCTCACGCATGATCTCCGAGCCGAGCTGCTTCTCGCGCGCGTCGTACTGCTCGTGGATGTCGCCCTTGATGGACTCGGCGATGAACTCGGCGGTGATGCCCGCCCGGTCCCCGGCCGCGTCCTCCAGCTCCTCCACGGTGACCTTCACCGGGTAGAGCTGCTTGAAGGCGTTCCACAGGCGGTCGAGGTCCCACTCCTCCGCGAAGCCCTCTGCGGTCTCCTGGCGGATGTAGTCGTCGATCGTGTCGTCCATGAAGTGCTGGATCTGCTCCTGCAGGTCCTCGCCCTCCAGGACGCGGCGGCGCTCGCCGTAGATGACCTGACGCTGCCGGTTGAGGACGTCGTCGTACTTCAGGACGTTCTTACGCGTCTCGAAGTTCTGGGTCTCGACCTGCGACTGCGCGGAGGCGATGGCGCGGGTGACCATCTTGTTCTCGATCGGCACGTCGTCCGGCACGTTGGCCATGGCCATGACGCGCTCCACCATCTGCGCCTTGAACAGACGCATCAGGTCGTCGCCGAGCGAGAGGTAGAAGCGGGACTCGCCGGGGTCGCCCTGACGGCCGGAACGACCGCGCAGCTGGTTGTCGATACGGCGGGACTCGTGGCGCTCGGTGCCGAGCACGTACAGGCCGCCGAGGTCCTTGACCTCCTCGAACTCCGCCTTCACGGCCTTCGCGGCGCGCTCCAGGGCGGCGGGAAGGGCCGCGGCCCACTCCTCGACGTGCTCGACCGGGTCGAGACCGGCCTGGCGCAGCTCGGCCTCGGCGAGGTCGTCCGGGTTGCCGCCGAGCTTGATGTCCGTACCGCGACCGGCCATGTTCGTGGCGACGGTGACGGCGCCGCGGCGGCCGGCCTGGGCGACGATGCTGGCCTCGCGGTCGTGGTGCTTGGCGTTGAGCACCTCGTGCTGGACACCGCGCTTGGAGAGCTGCTGCGAGAGGTACTCGGACTTCTCGACGGAGGTCGTGCCGACGAGGATCGGCTGACCCTTCTCGTGCTTCTCCGCGATGTCGTCGACGACGGCGGCGAACTTGGCGACCTCGGTCCGGTAGATCAGGTCCGACTGGTCCTTGCGGATCATCGGCCTGTTCGTGGGGATCGGGACGACGCCCAGCTTGTAGATCTGGTGGAACTCGGCGGCCTCAGTCATGGCCGTACCGGTCATGCCGGAGAGCTTGTCGTACAGGAGGAAGAAGTTCTGCAGGGTGATGGTGGCGAGGGTCTGGTTCTCGTCCTTGATCGCCACCCCTTCCTTCGCCTCGATCGCCTGGTGCATGCCCTCGTTGTAGCGGCGGCCGGCGAGGATACGGCCGGTGTGTTCGTCGACGATCATGACTTCGCCGTCCATGACGACGTAGTCCTTGTCCTTCTTGAACAGTTCCTTCGCCTTGATGGCGTTGTTCAAGTAGCCCACGAGCGGGGTGTTCACCGACTCGTAGAGGTTGTCGATGCCGAGCCAGTCCTCGACCTTGGCGACACCGGCCTCATGGATGGCGACGGTCCGCTTCTTCTCGTCGACCTCGTAGTCGCCGGTCTCCTCGATGCCCTTGAGCTGGTTGCCGGGCTCGCCCTTGGAAAGGCGGGTGACGAGCTTGGCGAAGTCGCCGTACCACTTCGTCGCCTGGTCGGCCGGGCCGGAGATGATCAGCGGCGTACGGGCCTCGTCGACGAGGATGGAGTCGACCTCGTCGACACAGGCGAAGTTGTGGCCACGCTGGACGAGCTCGTCCTTGGACCACGCCATGTTGTCGCGCAGGTAGTCGAAACCGAACTCGTTGTTCGTGCCGTACGTGATGTCGCAGTTGTACTGCTCGCGGCGCTGGGCCGGCGTCATGTTGGCGAGGATGCAGCCGATGCTCAGGCCGAGGAAGCGGTGCACCCGGCCCATGAGCTCGGAGTCGCGCTCGGCCAGGTAGTCGTTCACCGTGATCAGGTGGACGCCCTTGCCGGAGAGCGCGTTGAGGTACGCCGGGAGGGTGCCGACGAGGGTCTTGCCCTCACCGGTCTTCATCTCGGCGACATAGCCGAGGTGGAGGGCGGCGCCACCCATCAGCTGGACGTCGTAGTGGCGCTGACCGAGGACACGCTTGGCGGCCTCGCGCACCGTCGCGAAGGCCTCGGGCATCAGGTCGTCGAGGCTCTCGCCGTCGGCGTACCGCTGCTTGTACTCATCGGTGAGCGCCCGCAACTCGGCGTCGGAGAGGTTGACGAAGTCCTCTTCGATGGAGTTGACCTGGTCCGCGATGCGGTGCAGTTTGCGCAGGATCTTTCCTTCGCCTGCACGCATGAGCTTGTTGAAGACGGACACTGAGGCTGGTCTCCTTGCCGGTCGGGCCTGGCACTGGGTCTTGTCATGGACGCGAGCGCGGGCACGGCAGGTGGTCCCCACCGCAACGGCCATCGTAAGCGAGACCGCCCTCGTGAAGGGAGGCCCACAGTGCCGGAGCCGTACGTCCGCCCGGAAAGAGAACGCACGAGGTGGGCGGAAGGTGCCGCCCCACCCGAAAAGTGTTCGCTTCCCGTGCGGCCGCTCACCACAATCCAGGCATGGAGCCGATCACCCTCACCACCGACCGACTGCGCCTGCGGAACTGGGTTCCCGAGGACGCCGACGCGGTGTACGCCATCTGTCAGGACCCGGACATCCTGCGCTGGACCGTCGTCCCCGACCCCTACACCCGGCAGGACGCCGAGTTCTTCCTGCACCAGCTCGTGCCCGACGGCTGGCGCGACGACACCGAGTACGCCTTCGCGGTGGAACCGCTGGCCGGCGGCCCGCTGCTCGCCGCCGTCGCCCTCAGCAGCCGTGGCATGGGCGTCTGGGAGGTCGGTTTCTGGCTGGCCGAGGAGCACCGGGGCAGCGGCTATATGACGGAGACCGTCCGGGCCCTGGCCCACTGGGCCTTCACCGCGCTCGGCTGCACCCGCCTGGTGTGGCGGGCCGAGGTCGGCAACGTCGGCTCGCGCGCGGTGGCCGAGCGCGTCGGCTTCGTGATGGAGGGCGCCCAGCGCGCCGCCCTCACCAACAAGGGCACGCTGAGGGACGCCTGGGTCGGCGCCCTGCTCCCCTCCGACTTCGGCCTCCCGAGCCCCCTGCCGTACCTCACGACCCGCGACCAGCCCACCCAGGCCTGACGTACCGCCCTCCCGGGCCCGGCTGTCAGTGCCGGGGCCTAGGGTGCCGTCCATGACGACTGTGCCGCGCCCCGCCGCCGAACTGTCCGCCGACGAAGCACGCCGGATCGCGCTGCGCGCCCAGGGTTTCCTGGGCGCGCCCGACCGACGCGCCGGGGTGCGCGGGGTGCTGCGCGGCCTCGGCCAGGTCCAGCTCGACACCATCTCCGTCCTCGCCCGCTCGCACGAGCTCATTCCGTACGCGCGTCTGGGCGCCGTCGGCCGTACGACGGTCGAGGACGCCTACTGGTCCGACGCGCACGCCTTCGAGTACTGGTCGCACGCGGCCTGCATCCTGCCCGTGGAGGAGTGGCCGCACTTCGCCTTCCGCCGCCGCGCCTACCGCGACCGCCCGCAGTGGCACCACGAGCTGTCGGCCGGGGCGTACGACAAGGTGATCGACCAGCTGCGGGCCGAGGGCCCCCAGACGGCGACCGAGCTGGGCGGCGCCAAGAACAAGGGCGAGTGGTGGGACTGGTCCGACTCCAAGATCGCCGTCGAGCGCGCACTGATGTTCGGCGAGGTGGTCGTGGTCGAGCGGCGCGGCTGGAAGCGGGTGTACGACCTGGCCGAGCGGGCGATCCCGCAGGCGCTGCTCCACGACGAGCTGGACGACACCGAGTGTGTGCGGCGCCTCGTGCGGCAGGCGGGTGAGGCGCTCGGCGTGGGCACGCGCGCGGACATCGCCGACTACCACCGGATCAAGGGCGAGCAGTTCGACGCCGTGGTCGAGGCGGCGGGTCTGGTGCCGGTGACGGTGGCGGGCTGGGGGAAGCCCGCCTGGGCCGACCCGGCGGCGCTGGCCTCGGAGCCCCGCGGCCGGCACCGTACGACGCTGCTCTCGCCGTTCGACTCGCTGATCTGGGAGCGGCCCCGCACGGAGCGGATCTTCGGCTTCACCCACCGCCTCGAGGCGTACGTGCCGAAGCAGAAGCGGATCCACGGCTACTTCGCGATGCCGGTCCTCGCCGGCGGCCGTCTGGTCGGCCGTGTGGACCCCGCCCGCGAGGGCAGGACGCTCGTCGCCAGGCAGGTGACCCTCGACGGCCCGAAGGCCGTGCCCGCGGTGGCGACGGCGCTGCGCGAGGCGGCCGAGTGGGTCGGCTGCGACGCGGTGTCGGTGGTACCGGACCGGATGAACCACCCCGAACTGGCACCGGAGCTGGTCCGCCTGGCCTCCGGCGCCTAGCGGATCTCCAGGATCTTCTCCCGCATCGCGTAGACCACGGCCTCCATCCGGGAGTGGAGCTGCAGCTTCTCCAGGATGTTCCGGACGTGGTTCTTCACGGTGTTCTCGGAGATGAACAGTTCCTTGGCGATGTCCCGGTTGTTCATCCCGGTCGCGACGAGCTTGAGCACCTCCAGCTCGCGATCGGTCAGCCGGGGCGCGGGCACGAGCCGGCGTTCGTCGGTGCGCTGGATCATCGACTTGAACTCGGTGAGCAGCTTCGACGCCATCGAGGGGCTGATCTGCGACTGCCCGTCCGCGACCGCGCGGATGGCCGTCGCGACCTCGTCGGTGGAGATCTCCTTGAGGAGGTAGCCGGTGGCGCCGGCCTTGATCGCCTCGTAGAGGTCGGCCTCCTCGTCGCTGATCGTCAGCATGATGATCTTCGCGCTGGGAGCCACCTCCTTGATGGAGGTGCACGCCTCGATGCCGCCGCGCCGAGGCATCCGTACGTCCATCAGGACGATGTCCGGCAGCAGATCGGCGGCCTTGTCGACCGCCTCGGCCCCGTCACCGGCCTCACCGACGACCTGGATGTCCTCCTCCTGCGCGAGGACGATCTCCAGTCCGCGGCGGAAGAGGGCGTGGTCGTCCACGACCAGGACCCGGATGGGCTCCTTGCGGCATGCGTCGCTGTCCGAATCCGATCCCTCCGGGACCGCGTTTCCGTGCTCGCGCCCGCTGAGCACCGGCCCGAAGCTGTCCGCCATCGTTCCTCCCCCTGAAGGCCGTGGCCTGAATTCGTTTCCGGTCCTCCAACCGGTGCTCACAGAGCACCGGTTGGCGTGCACGCCATGATTTCATGCCCGGGCGGCGACGGCGTGTTCCATGGACGCGCGGGGGTGCCCCTGGGGGCGCGAAGAGCGCTCCAGGGGCACCGTGTGTGGGGCAACTGAGGTGTGTGTGGTGCGCGGCGGGCTTTGTCAGCCGCCGAGCGCACCGCCGGCGCCGCGTCCTTCGGCGAGCGGGTCGCTCTCCAGATGGATGACGCCGTAGTCGTACGCGTGTCGCCGGTAGACGACGCTCGGCTGCTTCGTGTCGGAGTCGACGAAGAGATAGAAGTCGTGCCCGACCAGCTCCATCTCGTAGAGCGCCTGGTCGAGCGTCATCGGTGCGGCCTTGTGGGTCTTCTCCCGGACCACCAGCGGGCCTTCGCCCTGGACCTCGATCGGGCCCACCATCTTGGTCGGCACCGCGTCGGTCTCGTCCGCGACGAGCTTGCCATCCCCGTCGAACTGGGCGACGCCGGGCACCACGTCCCCGACCTCCGCCGCCGAAAGCCTGCCGTTCCCACGGCGGGTGTACCGCTTGTCGTGCTGCTTGCGCAGTCGCGCCTCGAGCTTGTCGCTCGCGAGGTCGAGCGCTGCGTACGGGTCGCCTGCCGCAGCTTCCGCCCGGATCACCGGGCCTCGGGAGTGGAGGGTGATCTCCACGCGGTCGGACCTGTCGGCCTGCCGCGGGTTGTGTTCCTTGGACACCTCGACGTCGAGGCTGATCACCTTGCCGTCGAGCTTCTGGATCTTCTCCAGCTTCAGCTTCTCGGCCACGTGCTTGCGGAACCGCTCGGGCACCTCGGTCTTGCGGCCCTTGACGACGATGTCCACGCAGAACTCCGTTCCCGGATCGCCCTGATCGGCTCCTCGGCCGCCGGGCTTCTCCTTTTGCACCAGACTCCGGTGGATTACCGGAGCTCGGACTTGGCGACTTTCACCTCCTCCTCCCCAGCCGACATGATCCCCACCCCATCGACAAGAGGTTAATTCGCCCTGAACTCCTGTCCTGTAGGCGCAACCAGTATTCGTCGAGGCGATGGCTTCCACCATTCCTCACAACCGAACATAGCCCCTCCTGACGGGTGTCGGCACCCGCTACCGCGACATACCTCCGTACGGGTGCTTTCACCTCTCACCACCTGCAACGATCCAAGTTCCCGAGGAGTTCCGGTTTAATTCGAACGAGGCGGGAGAGGATGCGATCACAGCCGCCGCCCGCTGTTCGAATCCGTGCTGCGCCGAACCGCCCGGAAAACCGTGCGGTAATTCAGGAATGAACGGACGGTGTACGGCTCCGAGGGCGCGCGCCGCCTCCGCGAGCGAGGCGCCCGTGGTCATCAGGTCGTCGACGAGCACCACCCTTCCCGCCCGGAGCAGCCGCTCGCCGCCCGGCACGACCTCCAGTGCGCCGGAGAGGTTGGCGAGCCGCCCGCGCGCCCCGAGCCCCGCCTGGTCGGCCACGTACCGCCGCTGCCGCAGCACGGGAACGACCCGCGCCCGCCGCCCCAGGGACCGCAGCCGGGCCGCCGCCGCCAGCGCGATCCGCCGCGTCGGATCGTGGCCACGCGCCCGTACGGAGCGCCGGGAGGACGGCACCGGTACGAGGAGCAGCGGAGCCGCCGAAGAGCCGTCACCGCCCCCGGCAGCGGCCTGCACGGCCATGGCCAGGGCGCCGCCCAGGGGCCGGGCCAGGGTGAGCGCCCCACGCTCCTTGTGGGCGAGCAGCAGCTCCCGCACGGCGTCGGCGTACGGCGCCACGGCGTGGACCACGGGCAGCCCGGCGGGCTCGGGCGAGGGCCGCACCCGGCGCGGCCCCGCCTCCGCCCCGGTCAGCACGGCGGCGCAGGACGGGCACAGCTCTGTACGCGGTCTGCCGCAGCCTCCGCAGGCGACCGGCAGCACCAGCCCGGCGATCTCGCGCCACCACCCCCGCATGGCTCCACTGTGCGCCTTTCGGAGCCCGCGGGCCACCCCTGTGGAAAACCCCCGGAACGCCGGCTTCCGGCCGGTTGTCCGAGGACTTCCGTGGCGCCCCGGAGTACGTCAGGTCGAGGCCCCCAGGGCTCCCCGCTACCCCGGATAGACGGGCGAGGTGCCGTCCTTGACCATCGGCTGCCAGTTCGTGCCCGGAGCGAGCCGGACGATGCCGTCGTCGCCGGAGTCGGCGACCACCGGCGCCGAGTCGTCGTGCGGCACGGAGTCGCCGTGCGGCGCGGCCACCGAAGTCACCCCGTTCAGACCGGGGAGCACCGAGGTCGCCGAGGTCGAGCCGTCCGTCTGGAGGTAACGGATCTGCTGGACGCCCCCCGCCTCCCTGCCGACGACGACGAGCCGGCTCGGCCCGGCCCAGGAGACGGCCGTCACCGACTCCATCCGGGGCGCCGCGGGCTGGAGGTCGAGCACCGAGACGACCTGCTCCTCGCCCGTCGTCTGCCGCTGGATCCGGCCGATCTGCAGGGTCGTGCGCTCGCCGCGGGTGACCACCAGCGCGATCCGGACCCCGTCGGCGGAGACCCGCAGGGACGTGATCCTCGCGTCGTCCCCCAGCCACGGCGTCCGTACCTTGACGGGGTCACCGCTGCCGTCGGGCACCATCCACAGCTGGGGCGCGGCGGGGTCGCGGTCGGCGACCCACAGGTCGCCCCGGCCGTCCCAGCTGGGCGCGGACAGCCCGTCGTCGGGTTTGACGGCCTTGCTGGTCAGGACCGCGGGCAGGGTCTCCTGTTCCGTGGTGATGGAGGAGACGAAGAGCTCCCGGCCGTTCTCCCCCACCCCGGCGGCGCGGGTCTCGCCCCGGTCGACGGCGATCGAGCGGAGCGGCGTCGTGCCCTTGCCGAGCGGTCCGGGCACCTCGACGGACGCGTTCGCCTCCTTGTCCCCGACGACCAACATCTTCAGCCTGTGGTGGTCGTCGACGAAGTACGGGTTCTCCTGTCGATCGGTGTTCCGGACGGCGGCGAACTCGGTCTTCTGCCCCTTGCCGAGGCGACACAGCGACTGGCCCTTCGCCCCCTGGAGCTCCACCTGCTCGACGCGGACGGAGGTCAGGTCGCCCAGGGTGAACAGCAGCTGGGCGGCCATCCGCCGGCACGCCTCGCCGCCGACCCGGTCCGCCTTGGCGTTGAGCGGCACCTTCAGCGTGGACTGGTCGTCGGTCGTCAGCGTGGTGACGCCCTTCTGCAGCTCCGTACCGGACGGGAAGCGGGAGTCCACGGCCGGCTTCAGCCAGTTCGTGGGGCCTTCGAGGAGCGCCTTGACCGTCTGCGTCACCGGATCCATCCGGGTGACGGGGTCCTGCCGCTGCCGGATGTAGACGGGGTCGGCGACGACCCAGTCCTCCCCGGAGGCGAAGTAGTACTTGTTCACCGACCGGTAGTTGCGCAGGAAGTCGGCCTCGCCGAGCACCAGCCCGGGCGGCAGGCTGTCGATGCGCCACTCCTTGCCCTTGCCGTCGGCGCCGGGCTGCTGCACGACATGGATCGACTGCAGGTACGCGGCGGGGCTGTTCGGCTGGTACGCGTGACGGGCGTCCACGGTCGCGATCTTGCGGCCGGAGAGCGGGTAGGCGCGGCCCTGGTTGTCGGGGTCGGCGTTGCGGTCGGCAGGGTCGCGGGCGGGCGCCGTGGTGAGCACGGTGATGCTCTCCTCCGGCTTCCAGGTCCGCGCGGCGTGCTTCGTCAGGTACTTGCGGGCGGTGGCGAAGCCGGGGTCGTCACTGGTCATGGCTTCGAGGAAGCCGTCGACGATCTCGTCCGGGTCCGCGTTCTCCCGGGGCGCGACGGCGTAGACCCGGACCTGCGAGTCGCCCTGGTTGGCGCCCTTGACGGTCTGGACGTCGCCGCTGTCGGGCATCGTCGCGCAACCGGTCACCAGGAGCCCGCCGCACACGGCGAACACCACCGCGCGCGTACTCCGCACCCGCACCGCCGCCCCCTCTCGGAAACCGAGCACGGCCGGCCCCACCCGAAAGCCCAGCACCGCCGGCCCCACTCGGAAGCCCCGCCCCGCGCGTCCCTCTCGGGAGTCAGCGCCCACGTGTCCCGTCCTCCCGCTCCACGTTCCCGTTTCCGCCGGCCGCCGCCGCCGGACCCACCCCGCAGCCGTCGCCGTCCGTCGCCGCGCGCGCCACGACCCGTGCGCCGCTGCCGGGCAGGGCCGTCGGGTCGACGGAGGCCCGCGGCGACGCCGGAAGCCTCGGCGGTACGGGGAACTGCTGCCGGTCGCCGGCGGACTGCTCCGGCACCGACGCCAGCCGGGCACCCTCCTGGGCGCGCCCGACGGCCGTCTGCTCACGGTTGCGACGCGAGTCCTCGGGCTCCAGCGGGATCGGGGAGCCCCGCAGCGGCTCGTCCGCGGTACGCGGCAGGGTGAGCCGGAACTGCGAGCCGCCACCGGCCTCGCCCCAGGCCTGGAGCCAGCCGCCGTGCAGCCGGGCGTCCTCGACCGCGATGGAAAGACCGAGGCCGGTGCCGCCGGTGGTCCGGGCCCGAGCCGGGTCGGCCCGCCAGAACCGGTTGAACACCCGCGTCGCCTCGCCCGGCTTCAGTCCCACCCCGTAGTCGCGTACGGCGACGGCCACGGCCCCGCCCGCGGCGGCCAGCTTCACCACCACGTCCCGGCCCTCGCCGTGCTCGACGGCGTTGACGACGAGGTTGCGCAGCACCCGCTCGACCCGGCGGGCGTCCGCCTCGGCCACCACGGGCTGCTGGTCGCCGACGACCACGATCCGGGTCCCCTTGCGCTCGGCCAGGGGCTCGGCGCCGCCGATGACCCGGCGCACGACCTGCCGCAGGTCTATCGGCTCGGCCTCCAGGGCCGCCGCGCCCGCGTCGAAGCGGCTGATCTCCAGAAGGTCGGAGAGCAGCGACTCGAAACGGTCGAGCTGATCGCCGAGGAGTTCCGCCGAACGGGCGGTGATGGGGTCGAAGTCGACCCGCGCCTCATGGATGACGTCGGCCGCCATCCGGACCGTGGTCAGCGGGGTGCGCAGCTCGTGCGAGACGTCCGAGACGAACCGCCGCTGCATCCGCGACAGCTCCTCCAGCTGCTGGATCTTGCCCTGCAGGTTCTGCGCCATCTTGTTGAAGGCCTCACCGAGCCGGGCGATGTCGTCCTCGCCGGTGACCTTCATGCGTTCCTGGAGCCGGCCGGCCGAGAGCCGCTCGGCGATCCCGGCGGCCATCCGTACAGGCGTGACGACCTGGCGCACCATGAGCCAGGCGATGGCACCGAGCAGGACCATGACGAACAGACCGGCGGTCGCCAAAGTGCCCTTGACCAGGGTGAGGGAGTCCTCCTCCTGGGTCAGCGGGAAGAGGTAGTACAGCTCGTACTGGGTGCCGTCGGCGTCGTTGAGCCGCTTGCCGATCACCAGCCCGACCTCGGACGCCTTGCCGCTCGTGTAGTGGATCCTGGTGAACTTCTGGAGGGTGTCCGCGCCCTGGGCGACCTCGTGCCGCAGATCGGCGGGAATGCTCGCGGCCGGGTCGACCTCGCCGGAGGCACGCACACCACGGCTCGCGGTGTCATCGCTGTCGAGGGAGAGCGCCACCACGTTGAAGGCGCTCTGGCCACCGCTGGCGAGCTGCTCCACCAGGGTGGAGCGCCAGTTCACGGACGAACCGGTCCGCCCGCCGACCTGCTGACCGGGCGCCGACGAGGTGGTCGCCGCCCTGTCCTGGGCGGCGGAGAAGCCACCCGCGGCCTGGCCCTGGGCGGCCCTCTCCTTGGCGTCGAGCAGACCGTTGCGGACCTGGCCGATGACGACCAGGCCGAGCAGCAGCACCACTCCGAGGGACATCAGCAGGGTGCCCGCGACGATCCTCAGCTGGATGTTCCGCCGCCACAGCCGCACAGCGGGCAGCAGCGGCCGACGCACCCAGCGCGCGAAGAGGCGGAGCACCGGTCCACCCGGCGCCCCGTCCCGGAACAGCCGTCCACCGCGAGGCGGACGGCCGGAACGCGAGCCCCCCCGCCCCGGTCCGGCAGTCCGCCCCGTACGGACTCCCGGATCCCCGGGCTTCGGAGCAGCACTGCCCGTACTCATGTCAGCTCGGCCCCGCCTTGTACCCGACACCACGGACGGTGACCACGATCTCCGGGCGCTCCGGGTCCTTCTCGACCTTCGAGCGCAGCCGCTGGACGTGCACGTTCACCAGCCGGGTGTCGGCCGCGTGCCGGTAGCCCCAGACCTGCTCCAGCAGGACCTCACGGGTGAAGACCTGCCACGGCTTGCGCGCGAGCGCGACGAGCAGGTCGAACTCGAGCGGGGTCAGCGCGATGGACTGCCCGTCCCGCTTCACGGAGTGCCCGGCCACGTCGATGACGAGGTCACCGATGGTGAGCTGCTCCGGAGCCGGCTCCTCCGACCGCCGCAGCCGCGCCCGGATACGGGCGACGAGCTCCTTCGGCTTGAACGGCTTCACGATGTAGTCGTCGGCCCCGGACTCCAGACCCACGACGATGTCCACCGTGTCGCTCTTGGCCGTGAGCATGACGATCGGCACACCCGACTCGGCCCTGATCAGGCGGCACACCTCGATGCCGTCCCTACCGGGCAGCATCAGGTCGAGCAGCACCAGGTCAGGCTTGGCCTCCCGAAATGCGGCAAGCGCCTTGTCACCGTCCGCGACGAACGACGGCTCGAACCCTTCACCCCGCAACACGATGCCGAGCATCTCGGCCAGTGCGGTGTCGTCGTCGACGACAAGAACGCGTCCCTTCATATCGACATCATCCCATTAGCCAATCGTTACCTGCCGTGACCTGTCCCACAGCGCCTCCCCCAGCCCGGACCGCGATCCCGTCGACCGCGGCCCGCTCGGCCCGCCATCGCACGGTTCGCGCGAGATGATCGGGTATCCGCACAGTGTGCAGCCTGCCGCCCGCACAATGAAGGTCCGGACGAACGTACGAAGGACAAGGCCGGTCCCGCCCACGGGCGGGCCCCGCGTGGCACGATGGCACCCGGCCCGCCGCCGTGTCAGGTGTCGGCCGCCGTGACCGAGCCGGTCCGCCGATCCGGCACCGCGACCATTCCTCCGAGGTGGACGACCGTGAATGACACTCCGGGCTGGACCTCGCCCGGATCCGCCCCCTCCGACGACCAGGACGGATCCCGGGTTCCCGGGCCCGCTCCGGCCGACGCGAACGGTTCCGCCCCGCAGTGGTCCAAGGACCAGCCGCCCGCCGGCCAGTGGTCCCCGCCCACCGGGCGGACCCCGGCCCCGCCGCGACCCCCGGTACGGGGCCAGGGCTGGGGCGGCCCGCCTCCAAACGCCCACTGGGGCCGGCCTCCGGCCGCGAAGCCCGGGGTGATCCCGCTCCGCCCGCTGGGCGTGGGCGAGATCCTCGACGGCGCGGTGAAGACGCTGCGCACCTACTGGCGCACGGTCCTGACGATCTCCGTCACGGTCGCGGTGATCACCCAGGTCGCCAGCATCCTCGCCCAGCGCTATCTCGTCCCGGCGGCCCCGGCGGCGAACCCCGACGCCACCCCCGCCGAAGCGCTCGAACAGTCCCTCGACTCGGCCCAGGCCTCCCTGATCGGTCTCGGCCCCGTCCTCCTCGTGACGCTGATGGCCTCCGTGGCCTGTGCCGCCCTGCTGACCGTCGTCATCAGCCGCGCCGTACTCGGCCGCCCGGTCTCGTTGAGTTCGGCCTGGCAGGAGGCCCGCCCCCGGCTCCTCCAGCTGATCGGTCTCACGCTGCTGCTGGCGGCCATGGCCGCGGCCGTCGTCCTCACCGGCATGCTCCCCGGCCTCCTGATCGGAGGCGCCGCGGGCGCGGTCCTGCTCCTCCTCGGCGGCTTCGGCGGCCTGGCGGCGGCAGCCTGGCTCATCGTCCGTTACAGCCTCGCCTCCCCCGCCCTGATGCTGGAGCGCCAGGGCGTGATCCCTTCGCTCAAGCGCTCGGCCAAGCTGGTCCAGGGCTCGTGGTGGCGGATGTGCGGGATCATCCTCCTCACCCAGCTGCTGATCCTCGTCTTCTCCATGATCATCGCGATCCCGTTCGCGATAGCCGGCATCGCGGCCGACACCGACGGCTTCTCCGGCCTCCTCTCCGGCTCGACGGCCACCTTCGGCTGGCCATTCCTGATCATCACCGGCATCGGCAGTGTGATCACCAGCGCGATCACCTACCCGATCTCCGCCGGAGTGACGGTGCTCCTCTACGTGGACCAGCGCATCCGCCGCGAAGCCCTGGACCTCGAACTGGCTCGGGCCGCGGGCCTCCCCGGCTACGGCCCCACACCGGGCGACCAGACCGTCGGAGGCTGATGCCGTGACGGCCCCGGGGGGAACGGCCGCGACACCGGTACGGCTGCGCGCCGACGTCGACGTACCGGTGGACATCTCCCGCCTCCCCGCCCGCGAGGCGGCGGAGCGGGAGCTGTCCAAGCCGATGTACCACGAGAACGACCCGAACCTCCTCCAGCGCGGCCTCGACCGCTTCTGGGAGTGGCTCCGCGACCTGTTCGGCGCCGCGTCCGGGGCCACCCCCGGCGGCGTCGTCGGCCTCGTCGCGGTCGTCCTGTTCGTAGCCGCCCTCGCCGCCGCCCTCTGGTGGCGCCTCGGCACCCCGCGCCGGGCCCCCGGCACCACCGGCGACTCCCTCTTCGCCGGCGGCCCCCGCACCGCCCGCGACCACCGGGCCGCCGCCGCCCGGCACGCCGCCGCCGGCCGCTGGAACCAGGCGCTCCAGGAACGCATGCGGGCCGTCGTCCGCTCCCTCGAAGAGCGCACCCTCCTCGACCCCCGCCCCGGCCGCACCGCCGACGAGGCCGCCGCCGAGGCCGGCCGCTCCCTGCCCTCCCACGCGGACGAACTGCGCCTCGCGGCCCGCGCCTTCGACGACGTCGCATACGGCGGCCGGACCGCCGACGAGCCCGCGTACCGCCGCATCGAGGAACTGGACACCGTCCTGGAGCGGACCCGCCCCACCCTCGACACCACCTCCACGGGGACACCCGCATGAGCCGCCCGGCCACCGGCACCACGTCGATCGCCCTCACACCCCGTCAGCTCTGGACCCGTGCCCGCGGCGCGGCCCTCGTCCTCGCCCTGGTCATCATCGGCGGCATCGTCCTGGCGACCATGCGATCCACGGGGTCCCACGGCGCGCTCGACCCCCGCTCCGCCGACCCCCACGGCAGTCGCGCCGTCGCCGAACTCCTCAAGGCCCGCGGCGTCACCATCACCCTCGCCACCACCCTCGACGAGGCCACCGCCGCGACCGACACCGCGAGCACCCTCCTCGTCACCGCACCCGATCTGCTGACGGACACTCAACAGTCCACGCTCCGCCGGACCATCACGGGAACCGCGGGCCGCACCGTCCTCCTCGGCGCCGGCCACCCCTCCCTCCCCACCCTGGCCCCGGACGTCACCAGCGCCACCAGCACCCCCGTGGAGAACCGCGCCCCCTCCTGCACGCTGGAGGCCGCCAACCGCGCGGGCAGCGTCGACCTCGGCGGCGAGCGCTACCTCACCGTCCCGGGTGCCGACGCCTGCTACCCCTCGGACGGCCTGCCGTCCCTGGTCCGCATCCCCGGCCCCGACGCCACCGACACCGTCCTCCTCGGCTCGCCCGACATCCTCTACAACAACCGTCTCGACCAGCAGGGCAACGCCTCTCTCGCCCTGCAACTCCTCGGCTCCCGGCCCCATCTCGTCTGGTACCTCCCCTCGCTCTCCGACACCTCCGCCGTCGACGCACCCGACGACGACACCACGGGCAACTTCCTCGCCCTCATCCCCTCCGGCTGGCTGTGGGGCACCCTCCAACTCGCGGTCGCGGCCCTGCTCGCCGCCATCTGGCGCGGTCGCCGTCTCGGCCCCCTGGTGACCGAGCGCCTCCCCGTCGCCCTCCGCGCCTCCGAGACCACCGAGGGCCGAGCCCGCCTCTACCGCAAGGCGAACGCCCGCGACCGCGCCGCCACCGTCCTGCGCACCGCGACCCGGTCCCGGATCGCCCCCGCGCTCGGCGTCCCCTCCCAGGACGCCCACTCCCCCGAGCGCCTCCTCCCCGCACTCTCCGCCCGTCTCCCCGAGACCACCGCGGACCCCAGGAACCTCCTCTTCGGCCCGACCCCCGCCGACGACACCACTCTCATCCGCCTCGCGGACCAACTCGACGCCCTCGAAAGAGAGGTACGCACCTCATGAGCGCCCCGACCCCCGAGACCGCCGTGGACTCGGACAGCGCCCGCGCCTCGCTGGAGGCCCTGCGCACCGAGATCGCGAAGGCGGTGGTCGGCCAGGACCCCGCCGTCACCGGTCTCGTCGTCGCCCTGCTCTGCCGGGGCCACGTCCTCCTGGAAGGCGTACCGGGCGTCGCCAAGACCCTCCTGGTCCGCTCGCTCGCCGCCGCTCTCGAACTCGACACCAAGCGCGTCCAGTTCACCCCCGACCTCATGCCGAGCGACGTCACCGGCTCCCTCGTCTACGACACCCGGACCTCCGAGTTCTCCTTCCAGCCCGGCCCGGTCTTCACCAACCTCCTGCTCGCCGACGAGATCAACCGCACGCCCCCGAAGACCCAGTCCTCCCTCCTGGAGGCGATGGAGGAACGCCAGGTCACGGTCGACGGCACCCCGCGCCCCCTGCCCGAGCCCTTCCTGGTCGCCGCGACCCAGAACCCCGTCGAGTACGAGGGCACCTACCCCCTCCCCGAGGCCCAACTGGACCGCTTCCTGCTGAAGCTGACGGTCCCTCTGCCCTCGCGCGCGGACGAGATCCAGGTCCTCACCCGTCACGCCGAGGGCTTCGACCCGCGTGACCTGAAGGCCGCCGGCGTCCGCCCCGTCGCGGGCCCCGCCGAACTCGAAGCCGCCCGGACCGCTGTCGCCAAGGTCTCGATCTCCCCCGAGATCGCCGGCTACGTCGTCGATATCTGTCGTGCCACGCGTGAATCCCCCTCACTCACGCTCGGGGTCTCTCCCCGAGGCGCCACCGCCCTGCTCTCCACCGCCCGCGCCTGGGCCTGGCTCACCGGCCGGGACTACGTCACCCCGGACGATGTGAAGGCCCTCGCTCTCCCCACCCTGCGTCATCGCATCCACCTGCGGCCCGAGGCCGAGATGGAGGGGGTAACCCCCGACTCCGTCATCAACTCGATCCTCGCCCACGTCCCCGTCCCCCGCTGAGAACGGCGCCCCATGGCCCTCACCGGACGAACCGCGCTGCTCGCCGCCCTCGGATCGCTCCCCGTCGGCATCCTCGCCCCCGGCTGGACGGGGATGCTCGCAGTGAACGCGCCTCTCTCCCTCGCAATTCTGTGCGACTACGCCCTGGCGGCGCCAGTACGAACGCTCCAATTCACCCGAAGTGGTGATACATCCGTTCGACTCGGTGACGCGGCAGACGTCCAGCTCACCGTCACCAACCCGTCCCGCCGCACCCTCCGCGCCCAGCTCCGCGACGCCTGGCCGCCCAGCAGCTGGCGCCCCGGCACCGAGCAGGCCTCCTCACGCCAGCGGCTCACCGTCCCCGCCGGCGAGCGTCGCCGCCTCACCACGAACCTGCGCCCGACCCGCCGCGGCGACCGTCACGCCGAACGGGTGACGGTCCGCTCGTACGGTCCCCTCGGTCTCGCCGCCCGCCAGGGCAACCACGAGGTCCCCTGGACCGTCCGCGTCCTGCCCCCCTTCACCAGCCGCAAGCACCTCCCGTCCCGCCTCGCCAGGCTCCGCGAACTCGACGGCCGCACCAGCGTGCTGACCCGCGGCGAGGGCACGGAGTTCGACAGCCTCCGCGAGTACGCCCCCGGCGACGACACCCGCTCGATCGACTGGCGAGCCACCGCCCGCCAGACCACGGTCGCCGTCCGCACCTGGCGCCCGGAGCGCGACCGCCGCATCCTCATCGTCCTCGACACCGGCCGCACCTCGGCCGGCCGCGTCGGCGACGTCCCCCGTCTGGACGCCTCCATGGACGCGGCACTCCTCCTCACCGCGCTCGCCTCCCGAGCCGGTGACCGCGTGGACCTCCTGGCCTACGACCGACGTCTCCGCGCCCAGGTCCAGGGCCGCTCCGCCGGCGACGTCCTCCCCGCCGTGGTCAACGCCCTCGCCCCGCTGGAACCCGAACTGGTGGAGACCGACGCCCGCGGCCTGGCCGCGACCGCCCTCGCACGCGCTCCCCGCCGCTCTCTGATCGTCCTGCTGACGAGCCTCGACGCGGCCCCGATCGAGGAGGGCCTCCTCCCCGTCCTGCCGCAGCTCTCCCAGCGCCACACCGTGCTTGTGGCCTCTGTCTCCGACCCCCACATCGCCCGGATGGCAACCACCCGCGGCACGATCGAGGGCGTCTACGAGGCCGCGGCAGCCACCCAGACGCAGTCCCAGCGCGCCCGCACGGCAGAGCAGCTCCAGCGCCGAGGCGTCACGGTCGTCGACGCCTCCCCCGACACCCTCGCGCCCGCTCTGGCAGACGCGTACCTCGCCCTGAAAGCAGCCGGCCGCCTCTGACGAGGGCAACGGCGACGGCGCATCCCCTCCGAAAGGGTTTCGGCCCGTAAACGCAGAAAAGCCCCGCACCATAAGGTGCGGGGCTTTCCCACAATGATTGTTCGGCGGCGTCCTACTCTCCCACAGGGTCCCCCCTGCA
>NZ_JBEOVO010000024.1:0-114374 GCF_040295605.1 Streptomyces sp. NPDC002773 | reverse complement strand
GGTGGGGCGGGGTTCGGGTGGGGCGGGGTTCGGGTGGGGCGGGGTTCGGGTGGGGGGTCCTGGGGGTGGGCCGGGTTGGTGGGCTTCTGGTGGGACCGCCCTCTTTCCGAGAGTCGCTCCTTCCGGCGGCGCGTCAAGGGCGCTCCTTCGTCGCGTCGGCTGCGCCGATTCCGCTTCGCTCCACCCTTGACCCACCACCTCCAGGAGCGAAAACACTCTCGGAGGGCGGTCCGGGGGCCGGGGTCGCCGGGGCTTCGGGCAGTGTCCGGGGCCGGCGTGGGTCTGACAGGCCGGTGGGTGGGGGGCCGGGCATCGCTCCGGCATCTTTCCTCTGTGCGGCGGGGTGGGTGGGGGCTCGGCTTGTGGCCTAGGACGGTGGGCGCAGTTCGGTGGGTTCGGGGTGCGCGGTTGTTGAATGGGGCAGCCCGGCGGCGCTTAGCGGATTGCGGTCGGTCCTCTTGCCGGGCTTCAGGCCCCGCTGGTCACTCCCGGTGGGGGGAAGAGGCCCCAAAGAGGCCGCGCACGTAGACAACTCCGACCTACCCCCGGTAACTAGCCCCGGAGGGAAGCCTGGAGACGTAAATCCCCGAGTTGGTGCAGGAAATCCACCCCGACCCCACCCCACCACCCACTCAGACAGACCAGCGGGGCCTGAAGCCCAACCACCCCACAGCCGTGGCCCGCTAAGCCAAGCCGGGCCGCCCCATTCAACTACCGCGCACCCCGAACCGAGGGAGACAGTCCCACCCGCCCCCGCCACAAACCAAGCCCCCACCCACCCCGCCGCACAGAAGAGAGAAGCCGGAGCGATGCCCGGCCTCCCCACCCGCCGGCCTGGCGGCCGCCTTTTCACACTCGGAGGGCGGCCGCACCAGAAGCCCGCCGGAAACCCCCGCCCCCAGAACCTCAGAGGCCATCCCCCCACGTCCGCTACCCGAACACCCCCGACCGGTTTTCGCTCTTGACGTGGAGTCAAATTCTCGCTGAACATTCAGCACGCACAACAGCACGCCAGCACGCCAGAACAACTGAACACCGCACAAGCACTCGCACAGCTCCCGCGCCTCGTGGCACCCAAGCCCGAGGCGTCTCGCACGTTCCGTCCCATCCCCGTTCGGAATCCGGAGCCCCCACAGATGAACCTCTCCGTGCCCAGACGCGTCACCGCGGTCGCCGCCCTCGCGGCGCTCGCCCTCGGCGGACTCACCGGTACCACCGCCTCGGCCCACCCTGCCGACGCCTCCGCCGCTGCCGCCGCCCCCGACATCCCGCTCGCCAACGTCAAGCAGCACTTGACGGACTTCCAGTCGATCGCCACCTCCAACGGCGGCAACCGTGCCCATGGCCGTACCGGCTACAAGGCGTCCATCGACTTCGTGAAGGCCAAGCTCGACGCCGCCGGCTACACCACCACCCTCCAGACCTTCACCACCAGCGGCGCCACCGGCTACAACCTGATAGCCGACTGGCCCGGCGGCGACCCGAACCAGGTCCTCATGGCCGGCGCGCACCTCGACTCCGTCTCCTCCGGCGCCGGCATCAACGACAACGGCTCCGGTTCCGCCGCCGTCCTCGAGACCGCCCTCGCCGTGGCCCGCTCCGGCTACCAGCCCTCCAAGCACCTGCGGTTCGGCTGGTGGGGCGCGGAGGAACTCGGCCTCGTCGGCTCGAAGTACTACGTGAGCCAGCTGCCCACGGCCGAGCGCGCCAAGCTCTCCGGCTACCTGAACTTCGACATGATCGGCTCGCCCAACCCGGGCTACTTCGTCTACGACGACGACCCGGTCATCGAGACGACCTTCAAGAACTACTTCGCGGGTCTCGGCGTCCCCACCGAGATCGAGACCGAGGGCGACGGCCGCTCGGACCACGCCTCGTTCAAGAACGTCGGCATACCCGTCGGCGGTCTCTTCACGGGCGCCAGCCGGGTCAAGACCAGCGCCCAGGTGTCCAAGTGGGGCGGCACGGCCACGGCCTTCGACCGCTGCTACCACTCGTCCTGCGACACGACGGCGAACATCAACGACACCGCCCTCGACCGCAACAGCGACGCGGTCGCGCACGCGGTCTGGGCCCTGTCCGGGACCTCCACCCCGCCGCCCACCGGCACGGTCTTCGAGAACACCGCCGACGTCTCCATCCCGGACAACGGCGCCGCGGTGACCTCGACGGTCAACGTCACCGGCATCGCGGGCAACGCGCCCTCCACCCTCAAGGTGGACGTGGACATCGTCCACCCCTACCGGGGTGATCTGATCGTCGACCTCGTCGCCCCCGACGGCTCGGTCTACAGCCTGAGCAACCGCTCCGGCGGCAGCGCCGACAACATCAAGGCCACCTACACCGTGAACGCCTCCTCCGAGGTCGCCAACGGTGCCTGGAAGCTCCGCGCCCAGGACAGGGCCTCGGCCGACACCGGTTACATCAGCGGCTTCAAGCTGACCTTCCCGTAACCGCCCGAAAAGCTCCCGGGTGGGTCGGTGACCATCGCCCCCGACCCGCCCGGGGTCCCAACCAGCCCTGCCGTACCGGCTACTTGCCGGCGTTCGCCGCGTCCACGAGCGCGTCCTTCGTGACCGCGCCGACGTAGACCTTGCCGTCGTCGGTGAGGAGCGCGTTCACCAGCTTCGTCTTGAAGACGGTGCCCGAGCCGAACTTCCCGGTGACCTTGTCGCCGAGGGAGTCCAGGAGCCCCTGGAACTCCTTCGGCGCCTCTTCGGTCTTCGGCGCCGGAGCGCCGGTGTCGAGCTTCGCGATCGTCGTCCAGCCCTCGCCGATGACGTTCATGCCCTCGCCGAAGTCGCCGAAGCTCTTCTCCAGGTCGCCGAGGCCCTTCTCGAACTCCTCGGGGAGCTTCTCCTCGCCCGCGGCCTTCTCCGCGCCGCCCTCGGTCACCTTCGCGCCCGCCGGGGCCTTGAAGGCGAACTCGGACGCGGCCGGCTTGGCGAAGTCGACCTTCGTGAAGCCGGCGTCGACGACGGGCTTGCCGCCCTCCACCGAGGCGAGGGTGAACTTCAGCGGGGTGCCGCTCGCCGCGTCCACGGCGATCTTCACCGACGCGACCGTCGAACCGGCCTGCTTCGGCTTGATCACCAGCTGGTACGCGTCCCGGCCGGCCACCTTGGCCGTACCGTCGACGGTGATCGACGTCGTGTCGCCTGCCGCCTTCAGGACCTCGTCCGCGAGCTCCTTGGGCGTGGTGGGGACGTCCGTCCCCTTCGGGAGGTCCTTCTCCGCCGGGGCGCCGGCGCCCTCGGGGGCCTTCTCGTGGAAGACCTCGTTCGACTTGCTGTCGTACGCCCAGACGTCGTCGCCGTTGTGGATCAGGCTGTACTCGTCGGAGCCGTCGAGCAGGGTCAGCTTCTGGCGCTCGGGGCCGTCGGCGGCCACGCGCAGGGTGTGGGTGCCCGAGACGAGCTCGGTGAGCTTCGCCGACGGGTCGGCCGAGGAGCCGCCGCCCTCACCGCCGCCGCCGAGGCCCGGCATCAGGTTGCCGAAGGCCGGAAGGCCCAGGTCGGTGGAGATCTTGAACGTGCCGGACAGGGTCTGGGTGTCCGATGCGGCGATCTTCTCGATGAGCTGCTGGGCCGTGATGTCCGGCAGGTCGGGGTCGCCGGACGCCGCAAGCGCCGGGACGAGTCCGATGGTGGCCGCGGCCACTCCTGCCACCGCGACCGGGACGATGAACCGGCTCGCCTTACGGGTCTCTGCCATGGTCTCCGCTACCTCCGTGCCCTTCGCGGGCCCTCCGTGGACGATGACTCCATCTCACCAAGGCGGCGGCTCGGAAGCGTCAGCCCCCGGGATCAACCTCATGTACTGCTTCGGGATGACCCGACCCTGAGACCGGCTAACCCGCCCGGTGGACGGGATCGGCGCACCGCCCGGCGGAAAGGGCCTCAGCCCGCCCGGTGGACCACCGCGTCGCACATCTCCGCCAGGGCCGCCTTCGCGTACCCGTCGGGCAGCGGTGCGAGCAGGGCGCGGGCCTCCTCCGCGTACCGCACGGTGTCCCGGCGGGCCTGCTCCAGGGCGGGGTGGGCGCGCAGCCGGCGCAAGGCCTCGGCGTGCCGCTCGTCGTCGCTCAGGTCGCCGTCGACGAGGGCGACGAGCTCCAGGTCCTCCGGGCGCCCGTGGGCGGCCGCGGCGGCCCGCAGGTGGAGGACGGGCAGGGTCGGGACGCCCTCGCGGAGGTCGGTGCCGGGGGTCTTGCCGGACTCGTGGGAGTCGGAGGCGATGTCGAGGACGTCGTCGGCGAGCTGGAAGGCGACGCCGAGCCGCTCGCCGTACTGGGTGAGGGTGTCGACGACGCTCTCGTCGGCGCCGGCCATCATGGCGCCGAAGCGGCAGGAGACGGCGACGAGCGAGCCGGTCTTGCCGCCGAGGACGTCGAGGTAGTGGGCGACGGGGTCGCGGCCTTCGCCGGGTCCCGCGGTCTCCAGGATCTGGCCGGTCACGAGCCGTTCGAACGCCTCGGCCTGGATCCGTACGGCCTCGGGGCCGAGGTCCGCGAGCGTGTGCGAGGCGCGGGCGAAGAGGAAGTCACCCGTGAGGACGGCGATCGAGTTGTTCCAGCGGGTGTTGGCGCTGGGGACCCCGCGTCGCACGTCGGCCGCGTCCATGACGTCGTCGTGGTACAGCGTCGCCAGGTGGGTGAGCTCGACGACGACGGCGGAGGGCACGACGCCCGGCGCGTAGGGGTCGCCGAACTGCGCGGCGAGCATCACGAGCAGGGGGCGGAACCGCTTGCCACCGGCCAGGACGAGGTGCTGCGCGGCCTCCGTGATGAAGGGGACATCGCTCTTGGTGGCGTCCAGGAGGCCCGCCTCCACAGCCGCCAACCCGGTCTGCACATCGGCCTCAAGAGCCTGGTCCCGCACGCTAAGACCGAACGGCCCGACGACGGTCACGAGGGGGTCTCCTGTCTGCTGACGCCTGCTGACGATCACACGGATTGTTCACATGGACTGTTGAGGATCACACGGATTGTCGATGTGTCGCTGGATTCACTCAAGCCAGCGTATCCGGTCACCTTTCGATCACCGTGGGCGCCTTCCCGTCACCCCCGGTATGTTCGTGATCAGCTCATACGACCAGGAGTAGGCGCTTTGTCCCGAACATCGATCGACAGCGACACGGACGGCGAGCAGCCACCGCCGGAGGACGACCACGCGTTCGTCGGCCACCCCCGGGGCCTGCTCACCCTCTCGGGCCTGGAGGTCTGGGAGCGTTTCTCGTTCCTCGGCATGCAGGCGATCCTCGTCCTCTACTTCGCGGCCGCGGTCTCCGACGGCGGCCTCGGCATGGCCGCGGGCACCGCCGCCTCCGTCTCCGCCGCGTACGGCACGCTCGTGTATCTGGTGTCGGTGGCCGGCGGCTGGCTCGCGGACCGCATCCTCGGCTCGTACCGGGCGGTCCTCTGGGGCGGCGTCCTGATCGCCTGCGGCCACTACGCCATGGCGGTCCCGACCGCCGCGATGACCTGGGTGGGCCTCGGCCTGATCAGCGCGGGCACCGGACTGCTCAAGCCGAACGTGGCGACCATGGTCGGCAAGCTGTACCGCACGGACGACGACCGCCGCGACGCCGGTTTCGCGCTCTACTACATGGCGATCAACATCGGCGCCTTCGCCGGCCCGCTGATCACCGGCTGGCTCGCCGACCACCAGGGCTACCACTGGGGCTTCTCGGCCGCCGCGCTCGGCATGACCCTCGGCCTGATCCAGTACGTGGCCGGCCGGCGTCACCTGGCCGGGCGCAAGCACTCGGCCGAATTCGCGCTCGCCCCCGACGCCATGCGGAGGGCGGTCAAGCTGATCGTCCTGGGCGTGGTCGTCGTGGCGGCCCTCGGCGGGCTCCTCGCCGGGGTCGGCTGGCTGACCATGGACCGCTTCGTCGACCTGCTGACGATCGTGTCGGTGATCGCCCCGGTCGTCTACTTCTGGGTGATGTTCAAGAGCCCCCGGGTCACCGCGGAGCGCGGGCGGCTGAAGCCGTACATCGTGCTGTTCCTCGCCTCGGTCGTCTTCAACTTCATCCTCTTCCAGGCGTACTCGACGATGATCCTGCTCGCCTCCACCAACGCCCGGACGACCATCCTCGGCTTCGACTTCCCCGCCAGCTGGTACGCCTCCGCCCTCGGCGCCTTCGAGGTGGCCCTGGCGCCGGTCGTGGCCGCCGTCTGGGCCCGCATGGGGCACAGGCAGCCGCACGCCTCCAACAAGATCGCGTTCGGGGTGATCCTGGGCGGTCTCTCCTTCCTCCTGATGGTCCTGCCGACCTCCGGGCACGCCGACGACACGTACCGGATGGCCGCCTGGTGGATCGTCGGCTCGTACCTGCTGCTCGGCCTCGGCGACGTCCTCCTGGAGACCTCCGGGATGTCCGCCACCAGCAAGCTCGCCCCGAAGGCCTTCTCCAGCCAGACGATGTCGCTCTGGTTCCTCTCCCTCGCCCTCGCCAACGGCATCCAGGCCCAGACCGTGAAGCTCTACGACGACGTGTCCAAGCCCGTCTACTTCGGCGTGAACGGCGCCGTGGCCGTCGCCGTCGGCCTCGCCGTGATCGCCCTCGCGCCCTGGCTGCGCCGCACCATGCACCCCGTCCACTGAGGAAGCCGTGAGGTGTCCGAGATGAAGATCCGTACCGACTTCCCGTACGAGACCCGGCACGAGGACGTCCGGATCCCGCTGCCGGACGGGACGAGGCTGTACGCGCGCGTGTGGCGCCCGCTCACCGAGGAGCCCGTACCGGCCCTCCTGGAGTACCTGCCCTACCGCCTCACCGACTGGACCGCGCCCCGCGACTGGCAGCGCCACCCCTGGTACGCGGGCCACGGTTACGCCTCCGTGCGCGTCGACGTCCGCGGCCACGGCAACAGCGAGGGCCTGCCCGGCGACGAGTACGACCCGGTCGAGCTCGCGGACGGCGTGGCCGTCGTGAACTGGCTCGCCGAGCAGCCCTGGTGCACCGGGAAGGTCGGCATGTTCGGCATCTCCTGGGGCGGCTTCAACTCGCTCCAGATCGCCGCCCTCGCCCCCGAACCGCTCAAGGCGATCGTGACCGTCTGCTCCACCGACGACCGCTACGACAACGACGTCCACTACATGGGCGGCTCCGTCCTCGCCGTCGACATGCACGCCTGGGCCGCCACCATGCTCGCCTTCGTCTGCCGCCCGCCCGACCCCCGGTACGTGGGCGAGGAGTGGCGCCCGATGTGGCTGGACCGCCTGGAGGCCGTGGAACCCTTCGTCCACACCTGGCTCGCCCACCAGACCCGGGACGCCTACTGGCAGCACGGCAGCGTCTGCGAGGACTACTCCGCGATCGGGGCCGCCGTCCTCGCCGTCGGCGGCTGGCACGACCCGTACCGGGACACCGTCCTGCGGCTCGCCCAGCACCTCCCCCAGGACCGGGTGCGCGGCATCATCGGCCCCTGGTCCCACCAGTACCCGGACCGCGGCCTTCCGCCCGGCCCCGCGATCGGCTTCCTCCAGGAGACCCTCCGCTGGTGGGACCACCACCTCAAGGGCGTCGAGAACGACGTCATGGCCGAGCCGCTGCTCCGCTCCTGGATCAGCGAGTCGCACCTCCCGGCCACGGTGTACGAGGAGCTGCCGGGCCGCTGGGTCGCCGACCCCGCCTGGCCCTCGCCGAACGTCTCCCCCGTCACGTACGCCTTCCAGGGCGCCCCCGTCGTCGTCGACTCGCCCCAGCAGACGGGCCTCGACGCGGGCCGCTTCTTCCCCTTCGGCAACGAGGCCGACCTGCCGCCCGACCAGCGCGACGAGGACGCCCACTCGGCCTGCTTCGACTTCGCCGTCCCGGAGGACGGTCCCGCGATCGAGATCCTCGGCCGCCCGTCGGTGAGCCTCGCCCTGCGCACGGCCGCCCCGACCGGGCAGGTCGTCGCCCGGCTCTGCGACATCGCCCCGGACGGCTCCTCCACCCTCGTCACCCGGGGCGCGCTGAACTTCTCCGCCCGCTACGGCCGCGACCGGGCCGTGGAGGCCCAGATCGGCGAGACGGAGAGCTTCGTCCTCGAACTGAACGGCATCGGGCACAGCTTCCCGCCGGGCCACCGGGTCCGCCTCGCCGTCTCGTCCACGTACTGGCCGTGGATCTGGCCCCAGCCGGACGCGGCGGGCTTCACCCTCGACCCGGCGGGCTCCTCCCTCACCCTGCCGGTCCGCCGCCCCACCGAGGACGCCGTCACCTGGGAGGAGCCGGAGCAGTCCGAGCCCCTGGGCGTGTCCTATCCGGCCACCCTGGAGGAGCCCCGCCCGGAGCGGCTGGTGGTCAGGGACGTCGCGAAGGGCGAGTGGACCCTGGAGGTCGACCCGAGATACGGCGGTACGCGCGTGTACCCGGACGGCCTGGAGTTCTCCGAGGACGCCGTGGAGACGTACACGATCGACGAGAGCGGGCCCCTGTCCGCCCGGACGCGCTCGGAGTGGGCGATCCGGCTGCACCGGCCGGAGGACGCCTGGGACGTCACGGTGGACACCCGCTCGGAGATCACCTGCGACGCGAACTCCTTCCTCACCACGAACGAGGTGGTGTGCAAGGAGGGCTCGGAGGTCGTCTTCCACCGGACGTGGGAAAAGCGGATCCCCCGCACGGCGGGCTGAGAGCCGCGCCGTACGGGGGATCCGGAGGACTTACGCGCTCGCGCCGGCCTTGCGGCGGCGGGCGACGAACAGCGCGCCCGCGCCGAGGACGACGGCCGCGCCGGCCGCGAGGCCGATCTGCGTCACGTTGTCGTTCGCACCGGTCTCGGCGAGGGAGCCGTTCACCGGGGTGCGGGACGAGCCGCCCTGCTGGGTGGTGTTGCTGTTGCCACCGGTGGAGGCGGTCGGCGCCGGGGTGGGCGTCGCGGTCGTCTCCGACGGGGTCGGCTCCGGCGTCGGCTTCGGCTTGTCGCCCTTGGCGGCGGCGATGTCGAAGTAGGCCTCCGAGAAGCCGCCCAGGCCGCACGAGCCGTCGTTGTTCTCGTACCCGGCGTAGGCGAAGGCCGCACCCTCACCGGCGGGGGCGTCGGCGGCGACCGTG
The DNA here is from genome assembly GCF_040295605.1 of Streptomyces sp. NPDC002773. Classification (NCBI taxonomy): domain Bacteria; kingdom Bacillati; phylum Actinomycetota; class Actinomycetes; order Kitasatosporales; family Streptomycetaceae; genus Streptomyces; species Streptomyces sp. NPDC002773. The sequence continues at coordinate 105,323 of NZ_JBEOVO010000024.1, read as the reverse complement.
AGACGCACCTTCACGTCGTAGCTGGCGCCCTTGGCGAGCTTGCCGACCTCGATGGAGTCGAACTCCTCGGTGATCGGGGTCCACTCGAGGACGTCCGGGGACGACCACTCGATGGGGATGAGCCGGTCGGCGACGTCCGACTCCTCGTCGATGACCTCTTCGTCGTCGCCGGACTGCATCGCGTCGACGAAGGCGGCGACGGTGTCCAGGGTGCGGTCGGAGGTGTTGGTGAACCGCAGCGAGAAGACGGCGGACTGGCCGGCGGTGAGCGTCTTCGGACCGCTCAGCGCGAGCTTGAGGGAGGGGTCCTCCTTGCAGTCCCCGCCGATCTCCTCGAAGAACTTCAGCTCCTCCTTGGCCTCGGCGAGGTCCTTGGCGGCGGCCTTCTGCACCTTCTGGGCGAGGGCGAGCACCTGGAACGCGGCGACGCTGTCGTCGGCCAGGGCCTTGGAGGCCTTGCTGAGCTTCTCGTCGGCGGCGGTCTTGGCGGTGGCCGCCTCGTCGGCGGTCGCCTTGGCCGCGGTGACGGCAGCGGCGGCGGCCGTCTTCTCCTCCTCGGTGGCCTCGGGGAGGAGGTCCTTCTCGGCCTGCACGGCCGTGGCGAGCGCCGCGTCGGCGGCGGTCTTGGCCGCCGCGGCGGCGTCGGCGGCCGTCTTGGCCTCGGTGACCGCGACCCTGAGAGGGTGGTCGGGCTTGTCGCGGGCTTCCAGGCCGGCCAGGGCCTTGGCGACGTCGGCCTCGGCCTCGTCGAACGCCTTCTGCGCCAGCGCGACCGCGGCCTTCAGCTCCTCAAGCGAGGGCGTCTCGTCCTTGGGGTCCTCGTTCGACGTGGGCTTCTGCGTCGACGCCGAAGACGGCTTGGTGTCGGCGAACGCCGGCGTGGCGGAGAGGAACACGACCGGGGTGGTCACGGCGGCGGCCACGGCGGTCGCGAGAATGCGACGAATCTTCACAGTGCGGGACCTTTTTCCTGGTCAGGGTGAAAGGAAAGAAAGTGCGGCGCGCGCCAGCGGCGACTTCACGCGGCGCGCTACCACCGAGATCGTATGGCCGTGAACGCCCCCGCGGGAGACCCGTTTTCGCAGCTCCGGACCGGGCCCCGACCCCACCCGGTACCTAAACCACGTGAAGCCGGACAGTTGCCCACGGAGGCCGCACTTTCTCTGTGATCCATGTCATCCGCGCCCGGCGGCCCGACCCGTAACGTGTCCTCCACACACCTGGAAAGCGAGGCACGTACCGATGTCCGAGCACAGCCCGCTCGACCTGGCCGAGGGCGATCCCTTCGGCCCGCACAACCTCCCGTACGGCGTCTTCTCCACCGCCGACGAGCCCGACCGGCGCCGGCTCGGCGTCCGGATCGGCGGGCACGTGCTGGACGCGGGTGCCGCGGCGCACGCGCTCGGCTCCCCGTACGCGGCGCTCCTCGCGCAGCCGAGCCTGAACCCGCTCCTCGCGGCCGGGCGGACCGCCTGGCGTGACGTGCGCCGGGCGCTCACGGCCTGGGTGACGGTGCCGGCGCACCGGGCGGACGTCGAGCCGCTGCTGCACCCACTGGACGGGGTGACGCTGCACCTGCCGTACGAGGTCGCGGACTACGTCGACTTCTACGCGAGCGAGCACCACGCGACGAACGTGGGCCGGATCTTCCGCCCCGACGGCGACGCGCTGACCCCGAACTGGAAGCACCTGCCGATCGGTTACCACGGTCGCGCGGGCACGGTCGTGGTGTCGGGGACCGATGTCGTACGCCCCTCCGGGCAGCGGAAGGCGCCCACGGACGCGGCCCCGGTCTTCGGGCCCTCGGTCAAGCTGGACATCGAGGCGGAGGTCGGCTTCCTCGTCGGCGCCCCGTCGGAGCTGGGCAGGCCGGTCGCGCTCGCCGACTTCCGGGAGCACGTCTTCGGTCTGACGCTGCTCAACGACTGGTCGGCGCGGGACGTGCAGGCCTGGGAGTACGTGCCGCTCGGCCCGTTCCTCGGCAAGTCGTTCCAGACCTCGGTTTCGGCGTGGGTGACACCTCTCGAGGCCCTGGACGCGGCCAGGACCGCGCCCCCGGCCCGCGATTTCCCCCTCCTGCCGTATCTGGACGACGCGGCCGAGGAGGAGCCGGGCGGCTTCGACGTGCGGATCACGGTGGAGATCAACGGCGAGGTGGTGGCGGAGCCGCCGTTCTCCTCCATGTACTGGACGGCGGCGCAGCAGCTCGCGCACATGACGGTGAACGGCGCCTCGCTGCGCACGGGTGACCTGTACGGCTCCGGGACGGTCTCGGGGCCCGAGGCGAACCAGCGCGGTTCGCTCCTGGAGCTCACCTGGAACGGCCGGGACGCGCTCGAACTGGCCGGTGGCAAGCGGACGTTCCTGGAGGACGGCGACGAGGTCGTCCTGACGGCCTGGGCCCCCGGCCCTGACGGCACCCGCGTGGCGCTGGGCGAGGTCAGGGGCCGGATCGTTCCCTCGGCCTAGGAGAGCCGCCAGAGCGCGGGAACGTTCGGCGGCTCCCAGCCGGCCTGGGCCGTGTGCGCCTGGAGGCACACATAGCCCGGCCCGCCGTACGTGACCCTGTCCCCCGCCCGGTAGGCGGTCCCGGCCGTCCAGCTGCCCCCGGGCGGCGGGGTGGTCGGGGTGGGGCTCGGGCCGGGGTCCTGCGGCACGTTCAGGACGAAGTCGAAGGCGGCCTCCCTGGCGCCGCCCGCGTCCCGCACGGCCATGAGCAGCCGCGGGTCGAAGATGCTGTCGGTGTTGTTGCGGGGTTCGCCGGGGAAGTACAGCTGGGTGGTGAGCACCGGGCGGCCGGGGGCCTGCACCTTGACGTGGATGTGCCGGGTGCGGCCCGGGTAGAGGCCGGGCACGATCGTGGTGAGCGCGAAGGCGCCCCGGGAGTCGGTGAACTGGTGGCCGCGGAAACGGAATCCGGTGTTGTCGTACGCGCCGTTGACGTCGGCCTGCCAGAAGTCGAGCAGGACGCCCGCCATCGGCCGGCAGGCGAGCCCGAAGACGTAGCCGCTGACGGTCAGCCGTACGCCGACGGTGCCGGCCTCCAGGAGGCTGGTCCGCTGAGGTGAGCGGGGCTTGAAGTAGGGGCCTTCTGTCTGCGGCGGGGTGGGGTCGTCACCGTCGTCGCACTCGGGGGTGAGGGCGGGCGCCGCCTCGCCGACGGTGAGGGTACGGGCGAGTGCCGGTACGCCCATGAGCACGGCGGGCGCCGCCATGCCGGCCGCGAGCGCGGCCCGCAGCACGGTCTTCCGGGTGACGTGCCCGGTGCTGGTCTCGTTCTCCATGTCCATGCCTGCTCCTCGTGGGGGCGCTGGGGTCGGCAACGAACCTAGGCGGGCACGCCGCCGCCTTCGAGGGACGGATCACGGCGGTCGTGGTGTTTTCGGAAGTCCCCGGGGCTCCGTCCCGTCTCACGCCGGAAGAAGCGGCAGAAGTACGCGGGGTCACCGAAGCCGACCCGGGACGCGACCTGCCGGACCGTCAGGTCGGTGCTGACGAGCAGCCGCTGGGCCTCGCGGGTCCGGGCCTCGCGCAGCAGAGCGGCGGGGGTGCGCCCGGTGGCGGCCCGGACGGCCTCCGCGAGGTGGCCGGGGGTGACGCCGAGGAGGCCGGCACATCGCCGTACGGACAGTCCGTCGGCCGCGGACCGTCCGGCGAGCCGTACGAACTCCTCGGCGACCCCCCGGACGGGTGTCGGCCGGGCGACGCCTCCGGGCAGCCGGGCGGCCCGCACAAGGAGTACGTGGAGCAGGGACCGCAGCACCCCGGCGAACCCGTCAGCCCCGTACCGGTACTCCTCGGCGAGCTCCGCCATCAGCCGGCCCGTGCGTTCGTGCGTGGCGGCGTCGAGGTCCACCCAGGGCCGCTCTCCCAGCCGGCGCAGCAGTTCCTCGTCCCGGGCCCCGCCGACCAGGAATTCGGGAGTGAACAGCACGAGCGACCCTTCGAGGCCCCGCACGCCCTCCCAGTGGTGCACCTGCCCTGGCAGGATCACCCCCCACTGCGGCGGACGCACCTGGTACCGCTCCAGGTCGAGCACGTGTGTCCCGCTCCCCTCGACGACGTGCACGATCTCGTAGAAGGTGTGCCGGTGCGGGGTGGCGGCTCGGGACAGCGGCCCCATGGCGTCGAACCCTCCGGCGGCGAAGGGCACTTGGTCCGGGAGCCGTACTTCCAGGCGGTGCACCGGCGGTTCCCCCTGCCGGGGAACGGCAGCGGCCGTGCCGGGAAGGACCGTGGTACCGCGCATGCCCCCGCCACCTCCGACAGCTGGTACAGACCATTCGGCGCCTCCACGATGCCACGACCGTCGCGCCGTGTCAGCAGCACAGGGCGACTCGGCGGGGAGCGGCGGCGGCAGCAGGAAGATCCTGGTCACGCCACGTGTCCACCCCTCTGGGCCAGTCCCGGGTGCGGGGCGGGGTGGGCGGGCCGATGCTGCTGGAGGTGGCGGGAGCAGGGGAGAGCCCGCCCACACCTGGCGCCCCGCACCGGGGCGCCCCCTCCCGAGGAGCAGACCCACATGTCCGCACGACCCCGCCCCTTCATAACCGCGCTGGCCCTGGCCGCCACCGCCGCACTGGCCATGGGGGCCGCCCCGGCGGTCTCGGCCGCCCCCGTCGCGAAGCCGGTCACCGACTTCCCGCACCCGGACCTCAAGAAGACGTACGACGCCACGGTGAAGTACAGGTCGGAGCAGAGGGCCATCGACGACGGTTTCCTGCGCACCGACGAGTGCGTCGAGGACCCGGAGCTCGGCGGTATGGGCTACCACTACGTGAATCCGGCGAACATCGGCTCGACGGATCCGAGGAGGCCCGCCGCAATGTTGTACGAGGAGGACGACAAGACCGGCAAGCGCGAGCTGGTCGCGGTCGAGTGGGTCGTCCCCGACCCGAACGGGAACCTGCCCAGGCCGCGGCTCTTCGACCGGGGCTTCGACGGACCGTTCGACTTCGCGCCCGTCGGACCCCACTACTCGCTGCACGCGTGGATCTACAAGAAGAACCCGAAGGGTGTCTTCACCCCGTACAACCCGCGGGTGCACTGCACCCCCTGCCCTGAGGACCACCCGAAGGCGTAGGAGTACGACGAAGGGCCCGGCCTCCAGCGACGGAGACCGGGCCCTCGGTGTCGTACGGGAAGCGCTACCGCACGAACACGCTCGCCTGGTTCGCCAGGTCCAGGAAGTACTGCGGTGCGACGCCGAGCACCAGCGTGACCGCCACGCCCGCCATGATCGCGACGGTCGTCAGGGCCGAGGGCACGGCGACCGTCGGGCCGTCCGCCTTCGGCTCGCTGAAGAACATGAGCACGATCACCCGGATGTAGAAGAACGCGGCGATCGCCGAGGAGATCACGCCGACCACGACGAGGACTCCCGCGCCGCCGTCGGCCGCCGCCTTGAAGACCGCGAACTTGCCCGAGAACCCGGAGGTCAGCGGGATGCCGGCGAAGGCGAGCAGGAAGACCGCGAAGACCGCGGCGACGAGCGGTGAACGGCGGCCGAGACCGGCCCACTTGGACAGGTGCGTCGCCTCCCCGCCCGCGTCCCGCACCAGGGTGACGACCGCGAACGCGCCGATCGTCACGAAGGAGTACGCGCCCAGGTAGAACAGGACCGACGAGATGCCGCTCGGGGTGGCCGCGATGACACCGGCGAGCAGGAAGCCCGCGTGCGCGATGGACGAGTACGCGAGGAGCCGCTTGATGTCGGTCTGGGTGATGGCGACGATCGCGCCGCCCAGCATGGTGACGATGGCGACGCCCCACATGACGGGCCGCCAGTCCCAGGTGAGGCCGGGCAGCACCACGTACAGCAGGCGGAGCAGCGCGCCGAACGCGGCGACCTTGGTCGCGGCGGCCATGAAGCCGGTGACGGGGGTCGGGGCGCCCTGGTAGACGTCGGGGGTCCACATGTGGAACGGCACGGCGCCGACCTTGAAGAGGAGCCCCATCAGGACCATGGCGAAGCCGATGAGCAGCAGTGCGTCGTTGCCCATGGTGTCGGCGAGCGCCGGGTTGACGGCGGTGACCGAGCCGTCGACGACGTCGGCGATGGTGGCGTACGAGACGGAGCCCGCGTAGCCGTAGAGCAGGGCGATCCCGAAGAGCAGGAAGGCCGAGGAGAACGCGCCGAGCAGGAAGTACTTGACGGCCGCCTCCTGCGACATCAGCCGCTTGCGGCGGGCGACGGCGCAGAGCAGGTACAGCGGGAGGGAGAAGACCTCCAGGGCGACGAAGAGCGTCAGGAGGTCGTTGGCGGCCGGGAAGACCATCATGCCGGCGATGGCGAACAGGGCGAGGGGGAAGACCTCGGTGGTGGTGAAGCCGGCCTTGACCGCGGCCTTCTCCTGGTCGCTGCCGGGGACGGCGGCGGCCTCGGCGGCGAAGGAGTCGACCTTGTGGCCGTGGTCGGCCGGGTCGAGCCTGCGCTCGGCGAAGGTGAAGATCGCGACGATCGAGGCGAGGAGAATGGTGCCCTGGAGGAAGAGGGCGGGTCCGTCGACGGCGATGGCGCCCATGGCCGCGATGTGGGCCTTGGTGGAGCCGTAGCCGCCGGCGGCCAGGCCGACGATCGCGGCGAAGGCGGCGACGAGCGCCACCACGCTGAGGAACAGCTGGCTGTGGTAGCGGGCCTTGCGGGGCACGAAGGCCTCGACGAGGACGCTGAGGATCGCCGCGCCGATGACGATGAGTACGGGTGAAAGCTGGGTGTACTCGATGTGCGGCGTCTCGATCTTGGTCAGCGGATCCGCAGCGGTCGTCCACAGGGTGTGGACAGAGGATGCGACGGCGGATGTGCTCACTTGGCTGCCTCCGCGTTCTGGACAGGCACAGCTGGCTGCGGGTCCTTCTGCTGTACGTCGGACATGGTGTGCCGCACCGCCGGGTTGACGACGTCCGTGAGCGGCTTCGGGAAGACCCCGAGGAAGATCAGGACGGCGATCAGCGGGACGACCACCGCCAGTTCACGCGCCCGCAGGTCGGGCAGCGAGCGCACCTCCTCCTTCACCGGACCGGTCATCGTCCGCTGGTACAGGACGAGGGTGTAGAGCGCGGCGAGGACGATGCCGGTGGTGGCGATGATCCCGGCCACCGGGTAGCGGGCGTAGGTGCCGACCAGGACCAGGAACTCGCTGACGAACGGGGCGAGTCCGGGCAGCGACAGGGTGGCGAGGCCGCCGATCAGGAAGGTGCCGGCGAGCACCGGGGCGACCTTCTGCACCCCGCCGTAGTCGGCGATGAGCCGCGAGCCGCGCCGGGAGATCAGGAATCCGGCGACGAGCATCAGGGCGGCCGTCGAGATGCCGTGGTTGACCATGTAGAGCGTGGCGCCGGACTGGCCCTGGCTGGTCATCGCGAAGATGCCCAGGATGATGAAGCCGAAGTGCGAGATCGAGGCGTACGCCACCAGGCGCTTGATGTCCCGCTGGCCGACCGCGAGCAGCGCCCCGTACACGATGCTGATGAGGGCGAGGACGATGATCGCGGGGGTGGCCCACTTGCTCGCTTCGGGGAAGAGCCCGAGGCAGAAGCGGAGCATCGCGAAGGTGCCGACCTTGTCGACGACGGCGGTGATGAGGACGGCGACCGGGGCGGTCGCCTCCCCCATCGCGTTCGGCAGCCAGGTGTGCAGCGGCCAGAGCGGGGCCTTCACCGCGAAGGCGAGGAAGAAGCCGAGGAACAGCCAGCGCTCGGTGCTGGTCGCCATCTCCAGGGAGCCGTTGGCCCGGGCCGCGGCGATCTCCGTGAGCGAGAAGTTCCCCGCGACCACGTAGAGGCCAATGACGGCGGCCAGCATGATCAGGCCGCCGGCCAGGTTGTAGAGGAGGAACTTGACCGCCGCGTAGGAGCGCTGGGCCGCCGCGTTCTCGTCGGAGCCCGCGTGGGCGCGGTCGCCGAAGCCGCCGATGAGGAAGTACATCGGGATGAGCATGGCTTCGAACAGGATGTAGAAGAGGAAGACGTCGGTGGCCTCGAAGGAGAGGATCACCATCGCCTCGACCATGAGGATCAGGGCGAAGAAGCCCTGCGTCGGACGCCAGCGCTTGGAGGTGGTCTCCAGGGGGTCGGCGTCGTGCCAGCCGGCGAGGATCACGAAGGGGATGAGCAGCGCGGTGAGCGCGATCAGCGCCACCCCGATGCCGTCGACGCCGAGCTCGTAGCGGACGCCGAAGTCCTTGATCCAGGCGTGTGATTCGGTCAGCTGGTACCGCTCGCCGCCGGGCTCGAACCGTACGAAGACGACGGCGGCGAGCACGAGCGTGGCGAGGGAGACGAGCAGCGCCAGCCATTTGGCGGCGGTGCTGCGGGCGGCGGGGACGGCGGCGGTGAGGATCGCACCGATCGCCGGAACCGCCGCTGTCACCGTAAGGAGCGGGAAGCCTGTGTTGATTGCAGACATGGGAGTTACACCGCCCTCATCAGCAGGGTCGCGGCGATCAGCACCGCAGTACCTCCGAACATGGAGACCGCGTACGAGCGGGCGTAGCCGTTCTGCAGCTTGCGCAGCCGGCCGGAGAGGCCGCCGACGGATGCGGCGGTGCCGTTGACCACGCCGTCGACCAGGGAGTGGTCGACGTAGACGAGCGAGCGGGTCAGGTGGGTGCCGCCGCGGACGAAGACGGCGTGGTTGAGGTCGTCCTGGAGGAGGTCGCGGCGGGCGGCCCGGGTGAGGAGCGAGCCGCGCGGGGCGACGACCGGGACGGGCTTGCGCCCGTACTGGAGGTAGGCGAGGCCGACGCCGATGACCATGACGGCCACGGTGGCGGAGGTGACGGCGGCGGCGCTGATCGGCGGGTGGCCGTGGGCGTAGCCGGTGACGGGCTCCAGCCAGTGCACGAACCGGTCGCCGACGCCGAAGATCCCGCCCGCGAAGACCGACCCGAAGGCCAGCAGGATCATGGGGATCGTCATGGACTTGGGCGACTCGTGCGGCTGCGGCTCATGGCCGTCGGCGTCGGCCTGCCAGCGCTTCTCGCCGAAGAAGGTCATGAGCATCACGCGGGTCATGTAGTACGCGGTGATGGCCGCGCCGAGCAGGGTGACGGAGCCGAGGATCCAGCCCTGGGTGCCGCCCTTGGCGAAGGCCGCCTCGATGATCATGTCCTTGGAGAAGAAGCCGGACAGGCCGGGGAAGCCGATGATCGCGAGGTAGCCGAGGCCGAAGGTGATGAAGGTGACCGGCATGTACTTCCGCAGGCCACCGTACTTCCGCATGTCGACCTCGTCGTTCATGCCGTGCATGACCGAGCCGGCGCCGAGGAACAGCCCGGCCTTGAAGAAGCCGTGCGTCACCAGGTGCATGATCGCGAAGACGTAGCCGATGGGGCCGAGTCCGGCCGCCAGGATCATGTATCCGATCTGCGACATCGTCGAGCCGGCGAGGGCCTTCTTGATGTCGTCCTTGGCGCAACCGACGATCGCACCGAAGAGGAGCGTGACGGCGCCGACCACGACGACCACGGTCTGCGCGTCCGGGGCCGCGTTGAAGATGTTCGCGGAGCGGACGATCAGGTAGACACCGGCGGTCACCATCGTGGCCGCGTGGATGAGGGCCGAGACCGGGGTCGGGCCCTCCATGGCGTCCCCGAGCCAGGACTGCAGCGGCACCTGGGCCGACTTGCCGCAGGCGGCGAGGAGCAGCATCAGACCGATCGCGGTCATGGTGCCCTGGGAGGTCGTGTCCGCCGCTCCGAGCACCGGCCCGAAGGCGAAGGTGCCGAAGGTGGTGAACATGATCATGATGGCGATGGAGAGGCCCATGTCGCCGACCCGGTTGACCAGGAAGGCCTTCTTCGCGGCGGTGGCCGCGCTGGGCTTGTGCTGCCAGAAGCCGATCAGGAGGTACGAGGCGAGGCCGACGCCCTCCCAGCCGAAGTACAGGAGCAGGTAGTTGTCGGCGAGGACGAGCAAAAGCATCGCCGCGACGAACAGGTTGAGGTAGCCGAAGAAGCGGCGGCGGCGCTCGTCGTGCTCCATGTACCCGATGGAGTACACGTGGATGAGCGTGCCGACCCCGCTGATCAGCAGGACGAACGTCATCGAGAGCTGGTCGAGCTGGAAGGCGATGTCCGCCTGGAAGCCCTCGACGGGGATCCAGGAGAAGAGCCGCTGGTGCAGGGCGCGGTCCTCGGCGCCCTTGCCGAGCATGTCGGCGAAGAGGACCAGGCCGAGGGCGAAGGAGACGGCCGCGAGCAGCGTGCCGATCCAGTGCCCGACCCTGTCGAGGCGCCGTCCGCCGCAGAGCAGGACGGCCGCGCCGAGCAGGGGTGCCCCGACGAGCAGAGCGATGAGATGTTCCACGGTCAGCCCCTCACAGCTTCATCAGGCTTGCGTCGTCGACCGAGGCCGAGTGGCGGGCACGGAAGACGGACACGATGATCGCGAGCCCGACGACGACCTCCGCGGCGGCGACGACCATCGTGAAGAAGGCGATGATCTGGCCGTCGAGGTTTCCGTGCATGCGGGAGAAGGCGACGAACGCGAGGTTGCAGGCGTTGAGCATCAGCTCGACGCACATGAAGACCACGATCGCGTTGCGCCGGATCAGCACCCCGGCCGCGCCGATGGTGAACAGCAGGGCGGCGAGGTACAGGTAGTTGACGGGGTTCACCGGGTGGCCTCCTCTTCGTCCCGGTCCCGGCCGAGCCGCTCCTCGGAGCGCTGCTCAAGGGCCTTGAGGTCGGCGAGGGCCTCGGTGGACACGTCCCGGATCTGGCCCCGCTTGCGCAGGGTCTGCATGACGGTGAGCTCCGCCGGGGTGCCGTCGGGCAGCAGTCCCGCGATGTCCACGGCGTTGTGCCGGGCGTAGACGCCGGGCGCCGGGAGGGGCGGCAGGTGCTTGCCTTCGCGTACGCGCTGCTCGGAGAGCTCGCGCTGGGTGCGGGCCCGCTCGGTGCGCTCGCGGTGGGTGAGCACCATCGCGCCGACGGCGGCGGTGATGAGGAGCGCGCCGGTCATCTCGAACGCGAAGACGTACTTGGTGAAGATGAGGGCGGCGAGGCCCTCGACGTTCCCGCCGTGCGCGCTGTTGGCGGCGCCGAGGCCGGCGAACTCCGTCAGGGACGCGTTCCCGATGCCGGCGGCGAGCAGGATGCCGAAGCCGAGACCGCAGGTGACGGCCCACCAGCGCTGGCCCTTGAGGGTCTCCTTCAGCGAGTCCGCGGCCGTGACTCCGACCAGCATGACGACGAAGAGGAAGAGCATCATGATCGCGCCGGTGTAGACGACGATCTGGACGATGCCGAGGAAGTACGCCCCGTTGGCCAGGTAGAAGACCGCCAGGATGATCATGGTTCCGGCGAGGCAGAGCGCCGAGTGGACGGCCCGCCTCATCAGGATCGTGCACAGGGCGCCGATGACGGCGACGGTGCCGAGGACCCAGAACTGGAAGGCCTCACCACTGGACGTGGTGTAGGCGGCGAGGTTCGCGCTCATGCGTCCACCTCCTCCTCTTCGCCCGTCTCCCCCTTGGACACGGCGACCTGACGGACGGTGTCGGGCGCGGCCTTCTCGACGAGACCCAGGTAGTAGTCCTGCTCGGTCATGCCGGGGAAGATCGCGTGCGGGGTGTCGACCATGGTGTCCTCGAGTCCCGCGAGGAGCTGCTCCTTGGTGTAGATCAGGTTCGCGCGGGAGGAGTCGGCCAGTTCGAACTCGTTGGTCATCGTCAGCGCCCGCGTGGGGCAGGCCTCGATGCACAGCCCGCACAGGATGCAGCGGGCGTAGTTGATCTGGTAGACGCGGCCGTAGCGCTCGCCGGGCGAGTAGCGCTCCTCGTCCGTGTTCTCCGCGCCCTCCACGTAGATGGCGTCGGCGGGGCAGGCCCAGGCGCACAGCTCGCAGCCGACGCACTTCTCCAGACCGTCGGGGTGACGGTTGAGCTGGTGCCGGCCGTGGAAGCGGGGCGCCGTCGTCTTCTGCTGCTCCGGGTACTGCTCCGTCAGCCGCTTCTTGAACATGGCCTTGAAGGTCACGCCGAAGCCGGCCACCGGATTCTGGAAGTCAGACACCGTCCGTCTCCTTTCCATCACTCGCAGTAGCAGTATCGGGGGCGCCACTGACAACGAGGTCCCGGTCCCGCCGCGGCCCGCGCCGGGGCACGGTCGGCAGGGACTGTCCGGGCTTGGGCGGTACGGGGAAGCCGCCGGCCATCGGGTCGAAGGCGGGCTCCTCGGCGGGCCCGGCCGCTTCCGCCTTCGCCTTCCGGTCGCGGAAGACGTCGACGACGAAGGAGAGCAGCAGCAGTCCGAGGACGGCTCCCGCCACGTACAGGACGACGTTGGTGAAGGCGATGTTCTCGTTCCGCAGCGCCCGGACGGTGGCGACCAGCATGAGCCAGACCAGGGAGACCGGGATGAGGACCTTCCAGCCGAGCTTCATCAGCTGGTCGTAGCGGACGCGGGGCAGGGTGCCGCGGAGCCAGATGAAGAAGAAGAGCAGCAGTTGCACCTTGAGGACGAACCAGAGCATGGGCCACCAGCCGTGGTTGGCGCCCTCCCAGAAGGTGGAGACCGGGTACGGGGCCCGCCAGCCGCCCAGGAAGAGGGTCACCGACACGGCCGAGACCGTCACCATGTTCACGTACTCGGCGAGCATGAACATCGCGAACTTGATGGACGAGTACTCGGTGTTGAAACCGCCGACGAGGTCGCCCTCGGACTCCGGCATGTCGAACGGGGCGCGGTTCGTCTCGCCGACCATCGTGACGATGTAGATGATGAACGACACCGGCAGCAGGATCACGAACCAGCGGTCCGCCTGCGCCTCGACGATCGCCGAGGTCGACATCGACCCGGAGTAGAGGAAGACGGAGGCGAAGGCCGCGCCCATGGCGATCTCGTACGAGATCATCTGCGCGCACGAGCGCAGGCCGCCGAGCAGCGGGTACGTGGAGCCGGACGACCAGCCGGCGAGGACGATGCCGTAGATGCCGACGGAGGCGACGGCGAGGACGTACAGCATCGCGATCGGCAGGTCGGTGAGCTGCATCGCGGTGCGGTGGCCGAAGATCGAGACCTCGTTGCCCGCCGGGCCGAAGGGGATCACGGCGATCGCCATGAACGCGGGGATCGCGGCGACGATCGGGGCGAGGACGTAGACGACCTTGTCGGCCTTCTTGACGATCACGTCCTCCTTGAGCATCAGCTTGATGCCGTCCGCGAGGGACTGGAGGAGGCCCCAGGGGCCGTGCCGGTTGGGGCCGACGCGCAGCTGCATCCAGGCGACGACCTTGCGCTCCCACACGATGGAGAAGAGCACGGTGATCATCAGGAAGGCGAAGCAGAAGACGGCCTTGATCAGGACGAGCCACCAGGGGTCCGTGCCGAACATGGACAGGTCTTCGGCGGCGAGGGTGTTCATGCCTGGACCTCCGTCGTGGTGGCCGCGCCGATGCGGACCAGGTCGCCGGGGTGGGCGCCGGTGTCGGAGAGGACGCCCCGGCCCGCCGAGTTCAGCGGGACCCAGACGACCCGGTCGGGCATCTCGGTGACCTGGAGCGGGAAGGCGACCGAGCCGGCGGGGCCGGTGACCTCCAGGACGTCGCCGTCCTTGACGCCGGTGTCGGCGGCGGTGGCGGCGGAGAGCCGGGCGACGGCCGCGTGCCGGGTGCCGGCGAGGGCGGTGTCGCCCTCCTGGAGCCGGCCCAGGTCGAGCAGGAGCCGGTGTCCGGCGAGGACGGCCTCGCCGTCCCCGGCGCGGGGCGCGGCCTGGCCGGGTTCGACGGGCTCGGAGGCCCGCTCCTCGGTCCAGCCGCCGAGCCGGTCCAGCTCCCGCCGTACGGCCCTGAGGTCGGGCAGCGCCAGGTGGACGTCGAGGGCGTCGGCGAGCATGTGGAGCACGCGCGCGTCCCCGGGGGCGACGGGCCGGGTCATCTGCTCGGGCTTGAGCGCGGCCTCGAAGAGCCGGGCCCTGCCCTCCCAGTTGAGGAAGGTGCCGGACTTCTCGGCGACGGCGGCGACCGGCAGGACGACGTCGGCGCGCGCGGTGACCTCGCTGGGCCGCAGCTCCAGGGAGACCACGAAGGCCGCTTCGAGGGCTTCACGCGCGCGTGCCGGGTCGGGCAGGTCCGCGACCTCGACGCCCGCGACGAGCAGGGCGCCGAGTTCGCCGGTGCCGGCGGCCTCGATCATCTGGCCGGTGTCGCGCCCGTAACGGAGCGGGAGTTCGCGGACGCCCCAGGCGGCCGCGACCTCCTCACGCGCGCGGGGGTGGGTCGCGGGCCGGCCGCCGGGCAGCAGCGCCGGGAGCGCCCCGGCCTCGACGGCTCCGCGTTCGCCGGAGCGGCGCGGGATCCACACGAGCCGGGCGCCGGTGGCGGCCGAGGTGCGCAGGGCGGCGGTGAGGGCGCCGGGGACGCCGGCGAGGCGCTCGCCGACGACGAGGACGGCGCCTTCCTGCCGGAGGGCCTCGGCGGCGGCGAGTCCGTCGCCCTCCAGGCCGACCCGGGAGGTGAGCGCGTCGAGCCACTCGGTCTCGGTGCCGGGGGCGGCGGGCAGCAGGGTGCCGCCGGTCTTCTCCAGGCCCCGGGTGGCGTAGGCGGCGACCGCGTACGTCCGCTGGCCCTTCTTCCGCCAGGCCTTCCGGAGCCGCAGGAAGACGCCGGGCGCCTCCTCCTCGGCCTCGAGACCGACGAGGAGGACGGCCGGGGCGGCTTCGAGCGAGGTGTACGTGATCCCCGTGCCGTCCAGGTCGCGGCCGCGTCCGGCGACGGCGGAGGCCAGGAAGTCGGCCTCCTCGCCGGAGTGGATCCGGGCCCGGAAGTCGACGTCGTTGGTGTCGAGGGCGACCCGGGCGAACTTGGCGTACGCGTAGGAGTCCTCGACGGTGAGCCTGCCTCCGGTGAGGACGCCGGTGCGGCCGCGGACGAGGCCGCGGGCGGCGGCCTCCAAGGCCTCCGGCCAGGACGCCGTCTCCAGCTCACCGGTGTCGGGGTTCCGGACGAGCGGGGTGGTGAGCCGGTCGCGCTGCTGCGCGTACCGGAAGCCGAAGCGGCCCTTGTCGCAGATCCACTCCTCGTTGACCTCCGGGTCGTCGGCGGCGAGCCGCCGCATGACCTTGCCGCGCCGGTGGTCGGTGCGGGTGGCGCAGCCGCCCGCGCACTGCTCGCACACCGAAGGCGAGGACACCAGGTCGAAGGGGCGGGAGCGGAAGCGGTAGGCGGCCGAGGTGAGGGCGCCGACCGGGCAGATCTGGATGGTGTTGCCGGAGAAGTACGACTCGAAGGGGTCGCCGACGCCGGTGCCGACCTGCTGGAGGGCGCCGCGCTCGACCAGTTCGATCATCGGGTCGCCGGCGACCTGGTTGGAGAAGCGGGTGCAGCGGGCGCAGAGCACGCACCGCTCGCGGTCGAGCAGCACCTGGGTGGAGAGCGGGATCGGCTTCTCGTAGGTCCGCTTGACGCCTTCGAAGCGGGACTCGGACTGCCCGTGGGACATGGCCTGGTTCTGCAGGGGGCACTCGCCGCCCTTGTCGCAGACCGGGCAGTCCAGCGGGTGGTTGATGAGCAGCAGCTCCATCACGCCGTGCTGGGCCTTCTCGGCGACCGGGCTGGTCAGCTGCGACTTCACCACCATGCCGTCGGTGCAGGTGATGGTGCAGGAGGCCATCGGCTTGCGCTGGCCCTCGACCTCGACGATGCACTGGCGGCAGGCGCCCGCGGGGTCGAGGAGCGGGTGGTCGCAGAAGCGCGGGATCTCGATGCCGAGCTGTTCGGCGGCGCGGATGACGAGCGTCCCCTTGGGGACGGAGATCTCGGCGCCGTCGATGGTCAGCGTGACGAGGTCCTCGGGCGGGACGGGCGCGCTGCCGCCGCCGCTGGGGGTGGACGCGATGACGGTCATGCGGTCACCTCCTTGTGGTTGTCCGCCCAGGCGGTCGACTTGGCGGGGTCGAAGGGGCAGCCCCGGCCGGTGATGTGCTGCTCGTACTCCTCGCGGAAGTACTTGAGCGAGGAGAAGATCGGCGAGGCGGCGCCGTCGCCGAGGGCGCAGAACGACTTGCCGTTGATGTTGTCGGCGATGTCGTTGAGCTTGTCGAGGTCGGACATCTGTCCTCGTCCGGCCTCGATGTCGCGGAGCAACTGGACGAGCCAGTAGGTGCCTTCGCGGCAGGGGGTGCACTTGCCGCAGGACTCGTGGGCGTAGAACTCGGTCCAGCGGGTGACGGCCCGGACGACACAGGTGGTCTCGTCGAAGCACTGGAGTGCCTTGGTGCCGAGCATGGATCCGGCGGCGCCGACGCCCTCGTAGTCGAGGGGCACGTCGAGGTGCTCGTCGGTGAACATGGGGGTGGAGGAGCCGCCGGGGGTCCAGAACTTGAGGCGGTGGCCGGCGCGCATGCCGCCGCTCATGTCGAGGAGCTGGCGCAGGGTGATCCCGAGGGGCGCCTCGTACTGGCCGGGTGAGGTGACGTGCCCGCTGAGCGAGTACAGCGTGAAGCCCGGGGACTTCTCGCTGCCCATGGACGTGAACCATTCCTTGCCGCGCTGGAGGATCGCGGGAACGGACGCGATGGACTCGACGTTGTTCACGACAGTGGGGCAGGCGTACAGACCGGCGACCGCGGGGAAGGGGGGTCGCAGCCGGGGCTGGCCGCGGCGTCCTTCGAGCGAGTCGAGCAGCGCGGTCTCCTCACCGCAGATGTACGCGCCGGCGCCGGCGTGGACGGTGAGTTCGAGGTCGAGTCCGCTGCCGAGGATGTCGGTGCCGAGGTAGCCGGCCGCGTAGGCCTCGCGGACGGCCTCGTGGAGGCGGCGCAGGACGGGGACGACCTCGCCGCGCAGATAGATGAAGGCATGGTTGGAGCGGATCGCGTAGCAGGCGATCACGATGCCTTCGATGAGGGAGTGCGGGTTGGCGAAGAGGAGCGGGATGTCCTTGCAGGTGCCGGGCTCGGACTCGTCGGCGTTGACGACGAGGTAGTGCGGCTTGCCGTCGCCCTGCGGGATGAACTGCCACTTCATGCCGGTGGGGAAGCCGGCGCCGCCGCGTCCGCGGAGGCCGGATTCCTTGACGTACGCGATGAGGTCGTCGGGGCTCATCGCGAGGGCCCGCCTGAGGCCGCGGTAGCCGTCGTGCCGCTCGTAGGTCTCCAGGGTCCAGGAGTCGGGCTGGTCCCAGAAGGCCGAGAGGACGGGCGAGAGGAGCTTCTCGGGGCTGCTGTTGTTGATCTCGGCGGCCAAGGTCATCACTTCCCCTCCTGACCGGAGGACTCACCGCGCGGGTGGACGATTCGGTGGGACGGGTTCTCGCCCTTGGCCAGGCGCAGGCCGACGAGGGAGGCGGGGCCCGCGCCGCCGGTGGCCTCGACGGCGCCGGGGCGCTCGTCGGGGAAGCCGGCGAGGATGCGGGCGGTCTCCTTGAAGGTGCAGAGCGGGGCGCCGCGGGTGGGTTCGACGGTCCGGCCGGCCCGCAGGTCGTCCACCATCTTCTTGGCGGACTCGGGGGTCTGGTTGTCGAAGAACTCCCAGTTGACCATCACGACGGGCGCGAAGTCGCAGGCGGCGTTGCACTCGATGTGTTCGAGGGTGATCGTGCCGTCCGCAGTCGTGTCGTTGTCCCCGTCGTTTCCGACGCCGAGGTGGGCCTTGAGCTCCTCGAAGATGGCGTCGCCGCCCATGACCGCGCAGAGCGTGTTGGTGCAGACGCCGACCTGGTAGTCGCCGGAGGGCTTGCGCCGGTACATCGTGTAGAAGGTGGCGACGGCGGTGACCTCGGCGGTGGTGAGGCCGAGGAGGTCGGCGCAGAACTGCATGCCGGTACGGGTGACGTGGCCCTCCTCCGACTGCACGAGGTGCAGCATCGGGAGGAGCGCGGAGCGGGAGTCCGGGTAGCGGGCGATGATCGCTTCGGCGTCGGCGGCCAGCCGGGCGTGGACCTCGGCCGGGTAGGCGGGGGCGGGGAGCTGGGGCATGCCCAGGCTGATCTGGTCGGTCATCGGTCGACGCCTCCCATCACGGGGTCGATGGAGGCGACGGCGACGATGACGTCGGCGACCTGGCCGCCCTCGCACATCGCTGCCATGGCCTGGAGGTTGGTGAAGGACGGATCGCGGAAGTGGACCCGGAAGGGACGCGTGCCGCCGTCCGATACGACGTGCACGCCGAGTTCGCCCTTGGGTGACTCGACGGCCGCGTAGGCCTGCCCGGCGGGGACCCGGAAGCCCTCGGTGACCAGCTTGAAGTGGTGGATCAGGGCTTCCATGGAGGTGCCCATGATCTTCGCGATGTGGTCGGTCGAGTTGCCGAGGCCGTCGGCGCCGAGCGCGAGCTGCGCGGGCCAGGCGATCTTCTTGTCGCCGACCATGACGTCGCCCGGCTCCAGCCGGTCGAGGCACTGCTCGACGATCCGGAGGGACTGCCGCATCTCCTCCAGGCGGACGAGGAAGCGTCCGTAGGAGTCGCAGGTGTCGGCGGTCGGGACGTCGAACTCGTAGTCCTCGTAGCCGCAGTACGGGTCGGTCTTGCGCAGGTCGTGCGGGAGGCCCGCGGAGCGCAGGATCGGTCCGGTGGCGCCGAGGGCCATGCAGCCGGTGAGGTCGAGGTAGCCGACGTCCTGCATGCGGGCCTTGAAGATGGGGTTGCCGGTGGCGAGCTTGTCGTACTCCGGCAGGTTCTTCTTCATGGTCTTCACGAACTCGCGCACGGCGTCGACGGCGCCGGGCGGGAGGTCCTGGGCGAGGCCGCCGGGGCGGATGAACGCGTGGTTCATGCGCAGCCCGGTGATCAGCTCGTACAGGTCCAGGATCATCTCGCGGTCCCGGAAGCCGTAGATCATGATCGTGGTGGCGCCGAGCTCCATGCCGCCGGTGGCGATGCACACCAGGTGGGAGGAGAGCCGGTTGAGCTCCATGAGGAGCACCCGGATGACGCTGGCCCGGTCCGGGATCTGGTCGGTGATGCCGAGCAGCTTCTCCACGCCGAGGCAGTACGCCGTCTCGTTGTAGAACGAGGTGAGGTAGTCCATGCGCGTGACGAAGGTGGTGCCCTGCGTCCAGGTCCGGTACTCGAGGTTCTTCTCGATGCCGGTGTGGAGGTAGCCGATGCCGCAGCGGGCCTCGGTGACGGTCTCGCCGTCGATCTCCAGGATGAGCCGGAGCACGCCGTGGGTGGACGGGTGCTGGGGGCCCATGTTGACGATGATGCGTTCGTCGTCGGCCTTGGCGGCGGACTGGACGACCTCTTCCCAGTCGCCGCCGGTCACCGTGTAGACGGCGCCTTCTGTCGTCTCGCGGGGAGACGCGTTCAATTGGGGCCTCCCGGAGGGAGTCGTTGAGGGGCGGTGGTCGGGTGACGGGTGGGTGGTCACGAGTACGACCTCCGCTGGTCCGGAGCCGGGATCTGGGCGCCCTTGTACTCGACGGCGATGCCGCCGAGGGGGTAGTCCTTGCGCTGCGGGTGGCCCTGCCAGTCGTCCGGCATCATGATCCGGGTGAGGGCGGGGTGGCCGTCGAAGACGATGCCGAAGAAGTCGTACGTCTCGCGCTCGTGCCAGTCGTTCGTCGGGTAGACGGCGACGAGGGACGGGATCCGCGGGTCGGCGTCGGGCGCCGAGACCTCGATCCGGATCAGCCGGCCGTGGGTGAGCGAACGCAGGTGGTAGACGGCGTGCAGCTCGCGGCCCTTGTCTCCCGGGTAGTGGACGCCGGAGACGCCGGTGCAGAGCTCGAAGCGGAGCGCCGGGTCGTCGCGCAGGGTGCGGGCCACGCGGACGAGGTGCTCGCGCTCGATGTGGAAGGTGAGCTCGTCGCGGTCGACGACCGTCTTCTCGATGGCGTTGTCCGGGAGGAGCCCCTGCTCCTCCAGGGCGCCTTCGAGTTCGTCGGCGACCTCGTCGAACCAGCCGCCGTACGGGCGGGTGGCCGGGCCGGGGAGCCGGATCGAGCGGACGAGGCCGCCGTAGCCGGAGGTGTCGGCGCCGCTCTGGGCGCCGAACATGCCGCGCTGGACCCGGACCTCCTCGCCGTGGTCCCCGCGCTGACCCGGCAGGTTCTGCGCGCTGAGTTCCTTCTCGGGGTTGGGCGTCTCGTCGCCTTTCGGCGTCTTGTCACCCTTCGGCGTTTCGTCACTCACCGCAGAAGACCCTTCAGTTCGATCGTCGGCAGCGCCTTGAGCGCCGCTTCCTCCGCCTCCCGGGCCGCCTCCTCGGCGTTCACGCCGAGCTTGGAGGTCTGGATCTTCTGGTGGAGTTTGAGGATCGCGTCGAGCAGCATCTCCGGGCGCGGCGGGCAGCCGGGCAGGTAGATGTCGACCGGCACGATGTGGTCGACGCCCTGGACGATCGCGTAGTTGTTGAACATGCCGCCCGAGGAGGCGCAGACGCCCATGGAGATGACCCACTTGGGGTTGGGCATCTGGTCGTAGACCTGCCTCAGGACGGGCGCCATCTTCTGGCTGACCCTGCCGGCCACGATCATCAGGTCGGCCTGGCGCGGCGAGCCGCGGAAGACCTCCATGCCGAAGCGGGCCAGGTCGTACCGGCCGGCTCCGGTGGTCATCATCTCGATGGCGCAGCAGGCGAGGCCGAAGGTCGCGGGGAACACGGACGCCTTGCGCACCCAGCCCGCGGCCTGTTCGACCGTCGTCAGCAGAAAGCCGCTCGGGAGTTTCTCTTCGAGTCCCATAGGTGCCCCTCAGCCCCTCAGTCCCATTCCAGGCCGCCGCGACGCCACACGTAGGCGTAGGCGACGAAGACGGTGAGCACGAAGAGCAGCATCTCCACGAGCCCGAAAAGCCCCAGGGCGTCGAAGGTGACGGCCCAGGGGTAGAGGAAGACGATCTCGATGTCGAAGACGATGAAGAGCATCGCCGTCAGGTAGTACTTGATCGGGAAGCGGCCGCCGCCGGCGGGAGTGGGCGTCGGCTCGATGCCGCACTCGTACGCCTCAAGTTTTGCCCTGTTGTACCGCTTTGGACCGATAAGCGTGGCCATGACCACGGAGAAGATCGCAAACCCCGCACCCAGGGCACCGAGCACGAGGACGGGCGCGTACGCATTCACGCTCCTCGCTCCTTCCAGTCGTCCTTGACCGTTGGACCGCACGGCCGGACCGTGAAAGATCGCCCCCATGTGAGGCAGTTCACAAGCCCGGCTGCCCCGCATCTTATGCCTGCCCCTCTGTGATCTGCGACACGGGGTACGCCAACGACTTTGTGATCTCCACCACCTGACGAAGGATCATGAAGTCGGATGAGCGGTGATCTTGTTGCGCGAAGCGCCCAGGTGATCACCAGATGTGACATCCAGACCGGAAATCGCTGATCGGAGGGGGTGCGCACTATCAAGCGGTGGCCACTACAAGCAAATTGGTGGTGGACGCATCCAAGTGGTAAGGGAACCGTCCGTCGCCCGGTCGGGGGAGCCCGGCGGACGGCGGTGGACGCGTGCGCGCTTTCACGAGCGCGCGGGGGCGCTGCGGGGGCGTTCATGAGACGCCGATGTGACCTGCACCACACATCGGGGGCCCGGGAAAAACGGGGCTTGGCCAAGGGTGTCAAGAGGTGGTAAGGGTCGGTCAATTCGGGCGTTTCAATGAAAACCCGTGATCAAGGGCCAGATGGGCCGTGACCGTTTTGCCCGTTACGGCGTCAATAAGGGCGCCACAGAAGCGGATTAGGAGGTTCCGAACGTAACTGTGGCGCAACCCACGTTTCTTGAAGGGAACCGTGAAGCCCTGATAGCGGTTGTACCCATGTCCCACACCGCTCACATACCCAGCCACCGGAAGCCCCGCCGCAGCGCCTCGAAGCTCGCGCTGCGAGCCGGAGTCGCCGGTGGCGTCCTCGGCACCATCGCGGTGGCCGGTGCTGCCGGGCCGGCGAATGCCGAGCCGGTGACCGAGACCATCGAAATGCCCACCCTGGGCTCCCTGGAGACCGCCGGTCTCGCCAGCGCCGTCGCCGCCTCCGCCGAGGCCTCCCAGCAGGAGGCGCTCGACCAGAGCCTCCAGACGCAGGAGAACGCGGCGCTCCAGCAGGCCGCCAAGGAAGCCAAGACGGCCAAGGCCGAGGCGGACCGCAAGGCCGCGGCCGAGCGCGCCGAGAAGGCCGCCCGCCTGAAGGCCGAGCAGGAGCGCCAGGAAGCCGAGGAGCGCGCCTCCCGCGACCGTGAGCGCACCCGTCTCGCCGTCGCGTCCGCGAGCGCGTCGAACTCCTCGGACGACAGCGACTCCTCGTCGTCGTCCTCGTCGTCCGACAGCGGCTCCTCGTCGTCCTCCGACAGCGGGTCCTCGGCCGGCTCCGGCGACAGCGAGACGCAGGCCCCCTCCGGCTCCGCCGCCTCGATCGTGGCCTTCGCCCGCGCCCAGGTCGGCGACGCGTACGTCAGGGGCGGCACCGGCCCCAACTCGTGGGACTGCTCGGGCCTCGTCCAGGCCGCCTACCGCCAGGCCGGCATCGACCTGCCCCGCATCTCCAGCGACCAGTCGAGCATGGGCACCTCCGTCTCCCTGAGCAACCTCCAGCCGGGCGACATCCTGTACTGGGGCAGCCGCAGCGGCTCGTACCACGTCGCCATCTACGTGGGCGGCGGCATGTACGTCGGGGCGCAGAACACGTCGACCGGTGTCGTCGAGCGCTCCCTCGACTGGGACACCCCGTCGGGCGCCGTGCGCATCCTCTGATTCTTCGCGCTCCACGCTTCATGGCGAAGGGCCGTCACTCCTCGGGGGAGGGACGGCCCTTCGTCATATCCGGTGATATGCGGTTATTTCGTCA
Source organism: Streptomyces sp. NPDC002773 (assembly GCF_040295605.1). Classification (NCBI taxonomy): domain Bacteria; kingdom Bacillati; phylum Actinomycetota; class Actinomycetes; order Kitasatosporales; family Streptomycetaceae; genus Streptomyces; species Streptomyces sp. NPDC002773. Next base: position 82,603 of record NZ_JBEOVO010000024.1, on the reverse strand, counting down.
TTTCCGGAACGCGTCGATGATCCGGGCGTAGCTGTCGCCGCCGTGCCCCGCCTCGACCGCGCCGCGCATCAGCTCCAGATGCAGTCGCGGCAGCCGCCCGTCGACGCCCCGCGCCTCCCCCGCCTCCAAAAGGTGCCCGATCGCCACCACCTGGACGTCGATCGTGGCGTCCGCTCCCGGGTACTCCCCCGCGTCGATCTGCTCGGCGTACCCGGACATGAACCAGGAGACCGTGGACAGCCAGCGGCCCGCGACCGCGGTGAAGTCCCGGGCCGCCACCCCGTCGGCGCCCGCGAGGGCGGTCGCGTGCAGCCAGCCGCCGAAGACCGACCACATGATGCCGAGCAGCCCGGCGTCGTAGAGCGAGGCGAGGCCCGCGTCCGCGCCGAGGTCGATCGGGTCGCCCAGGACGGCGAGGGTCGCGCGGTGCCGGGCGAGCAGCTCGGGCCCGCCCGCGTACAGGAACATGCTCGCGCTGTCGCCGACGCCGGGCGGGGTCGTCATGATGCCGCCGTCGAGGTAGCCGATGCCGTGGGCGGCGGCCCAGTCGGCGCTCTCCCTGGCCTGCTCGGGCGAGCCCGTGGTGAGGTTGACGAGCACCCGGCCGCGCAGCGACTCCACGACCGGGTCGAGGAGTTCGCGTACGGCCGCGTAGTCGAGGACGCAGACCACGACCAGTTGACTCGCGGCGACCGCCTCGGCGACGTCGGCCGCGCGGACGGCTCCCGCGGCGACCAGGGGGTCCGCCTTCTCCGGGGTGCGGTTCCAGACGGTGGTGGGGTGTCCGGCGCCGAGGAAGGCGGCGGCGAGGGCCGCGCCCATCTGTCCGAGCCCGACGACGGTGACGTTCTCTCTGTCCATGCTGTTCATGGGCTCCACGCTCGCAGCGGCGGAATCCGGCCGACAGTGGCAGGACTGACGACGTCCGCACCATTCCTGCCAGGGGTGTCGTAGGGTCGGCTCCATGAGTGCGGGAGTGGTCGCCATCGCCGTCGTACCGGACCGGCGGACCGGGACGTCGCTGTGGGAGCTGTACGAGATCGCCATCGCCTGCGCGGTGTTCGGCAACCCGCAGCCGGACCTGGTCGACCCCTGGTACGAGCTGCGGATGTGCGGGGAGGCGGGGGCCGGGTCCGGGGCCGGGGTGTTCTCCGTGCGGATCGACCACGGTCTCGACGGGCTGGTCGGCGCGGACACGGTCATCGTGCCGTCCGTCCCGGACGCGGTCGTCGAGGACGGCGAGGACGTGCCGGCCGAGCTGGTCGAGGCGCTGCGCGCGGCGGCCGCGTCCGGCGCGCGGATGGTGTCGCTGTGCACGGGCGCCTTCGCGCTCGCCGCCGCCGGACTCCTCGACGGACGCCGGGCGACGGCGCACTGGCAGCACACCGCGCAGCTCGCCGCCCGCCACCCGGGCGTCGTGGTCGACGACTCGGTGCTCTACACCGACGAGGGCTCGGTGCTGACCAGCGCCGGGGCCACCGCCGCCCTCGATCTCTGTCTGCACCTGGTCCGCAGGGACCTCGGCGCGACCGTCGCCGGCCAGCTCGCCCGCCGCCTGGTCGTGCCGGCCCACCGCGCGGGCGGCCAGGCCCAGTTCATCGAGGCGCCGCTGCCGCCGAGCGACGGCGACAGCCTGGGGCCCGTACTCCAGTGGGCGACCGAGCACCTGGCCGAGCCGCTGACCGTCGAGTCCCTGGCCCGCCGGGCGCGGCTGAGCCCGCGGACCTTCCACCGCAGGCTCCAGGAGACGTGCGGGACGACCCCGTTGCAGTGGCTGCTCCAGCAGCGGGTGGCCCGCGCCCAGACGCTGCTCGAAGCCACCGACCTGCCCGTGGAGCAGATCGGTGAGCGCAGCGGCCTGGGCACGGCGGCGAACCTGCGCCGCCACTTCACCCGTACGGTCGGGGTCTCCCCCACCGACTACCGCAGGTCGTTCAGGCCTTCGGCGCGACCTTCGACAGGCCGTTGATGATGCGGTCCATGGCGTCGCCGCCGGTCGGGTCGGTGAGGTTCGCCAGCATCTTCAGGGTGAACTTCATCAGGAGCGGGTGGGTCAGGCCGCGCTGGGTCGCGATCTTCATGATCTTCGGGTTGCCGATGAGCTTCACGAAGGCGCGGCCGAGCGTGTAGTAGCCGCCGTAGGTGTCCTTGAGGACCTGCGGGTAGTTCCGCAGGGCCAGTTCGCGCTGGGCGGGGGTCGCGCGGGCGTGGGCCTGGACGATGACGTCGGCCGCGATCTGGCCGGACTCCATGGCGTACGCGATGCCCTCGCCGTTGAACGGGTTGACCAGGCCGCCCGCGTCACCGACGAGCAGCAGGCCCCTGGTGTAGTGCGGCTGGCGGTTGAAGGCCATCGGGAGGGCGGCGCCGCGGATCGTGGTCGTCATGTTGTCCGGGGTGAAGCCCCAGTCCTCCGGCATCGAGGCGCACCACGCCTTGAGCACCTCGCGCCAGTCCAGCTCCTTGAACGCGGAGGAGGAGTCGAGGATGCCCAGGCCGACGTTGGAGGTGCCGTCGCCCATGCCGAAGATCCAGCCGTAGCCGGGGAGGAGGCGGTCCTGCGGGCCGCGCCGGTCCCACAGCTCCAGCCAGGACTCCAGGTAGTCGTCCTCGTGCCGCGGGGTGGTGAAGTACGTGCGGACGGCGACGCCCATCGGCCGGTCCTCGCGCCGGTGCAGGCCCATGGCGAGGGAGAGGCGGGTGGAGTTGCCGTCGGCGGCGACGACGAGCGGGGCGTGGAAGGTGACCTCGCGCTTCTCCTCGCCCAGCTTCGCGTGGACGCCGGTGATCCGGCCCGTACGGTCGTCGATGATCGGGGCGCCGACGTTGCAGCGCTCGTACAGGCGGGCGCCGGCCTTCTGCGCCTGGCGGGCCAGCTGCTCGTCGAAGTCGTCGCGCTTGCGGACGAGTCCGTAGTCCGGGTACGAGGCGAGCTCCGGCCAGTCGAGCTCCAGGCGGACGCCGCCGCCGATGATCCGCAGGCCCTTGTTCCGCAGCCAGCCGGCCTCTTCGGAGATGTCGATGCCCATGGAGACGAGCTGCTTGGTGGCGCGGGGGGTGAGGCCGTCGCCGCAGACCTTCTCGCGGGGGAACGCGGTCTTCTCCAGGAGCAGGACGTCGAGTCCCGCCTTGGCCAGGTAGTACGCGGTGGTGGAACCGGCCGGGCCTGCCCCGACGACGATCACATCTGCGGTGTGCTCGGAGAGGGGCTGCTCGGTCACGGCGGGGTCTCCCGAAGTTCGGCGACGAGGATGATGAGGACGTGTCGTCAGTCTATGGGTGGCGGTCCCGGCGGGACCGGAGGGTCACCACCCCGCCGGACCGGAGGGTCACCACCAGGCTGCCCCCGGTCCCCGGTCCCTGGTCCCCGGTCGCGAAGAGCCGTCAGGCCTTGAAGCCGCGGTGGAGCGCGACGATCCCGCCGGTCAGGTTCCGCCAGGCCACCCTCGACCAGCCGGCCTTCTGCAGCAGGCCCGCCAGGGTCGGCTGGTCCGGCCAGGACTGGATGGACTCCGCGAGGTACACGTACGCGTCGGGGTTGGACGACACGGCACGGGCCACCGGCGGCAGCGCGCGCATCAGGTACTCCTCGTACACCGTGCGGAACGGCGCCCAGGTCGGGTGCGAGAACTCGGAGATGACGACCCGGCCGCCGGGCTTCGTCACCCGGTACAGCTCGCGCAGCGCCTGCTCGGTGTCCTGGATGTTGCGCAGCCCGAAGGAGATGGTGACGGCGTCGAAGACGTCGTCGCGGAACGGCAGCTTCGTACCGTCGCCGGCCGTGAACGGCATCCACGGGTGCCGCTTCTTGCCGACCTGGAGCATGCCGATCGAGAAGTCGCAGGGCACGACGTACGCCCCCGCGCGGGCGAAGGGCTGCGACGAGGTCGCCGTACCCGCCGCCAGGTCCAGGATCTTCTGCGCGGGGCGCGCGTCGACCGCCTTCGCGACCTCCTTGCGCCAGCGCCGGTCCTGCCCCAGGGAGAGCACGTCATTGGTGAGGTCGTAGTTCGCCGCCACGTCGTCGAACATCGAGGCGACTTCGTGCGGCTGCTTGTCCAGGGATGCTCGGGTCACCCCGTCATTGTCGCAGTCGCCGAAATCTCTCCTCGTACCGCTTCAACCTTTTCGGCGCGGCCGCGCTCAAGGACGGATGGGTGTGGGACACCGGCCGACACCAACGGTGAGAGAAGGCAGGAACGCGATGGCGGTACCGACGGAAGTGAGACCCGGCTCCCCGGCAGCCGGGCGGGACGACGTGGGATCCGGCCCTCCGGTCGGCGTGTCGGCCGACGCGGCGGACGGCGCGTTCGAGGAGTTCGCCCGGGCGGGGCAGCAGCGCCTGTACCGCACGGCGTACCTCCTTTGCGGCGACGCCGAGACCGCCCGCGACCTGACCCAGACCACGCTGGCCAAGCTGTACCAGCACTGGCGGCGCGCGGGCGCCGCCGACCATCCGCACGCGTACGCCAAGACGGTGCTGACCCGCACCTTCCTGGCCGAGCGGCGCCGCGGCCTGCGCGATCTGCTCGCGCTCACCCGCACCGGCGGCATGCGCCCGGCGCCCACCGCCGACCACGCCGATCTGCGCGTCACCCTGCTCGCGGCGCTCGCCGAGCTGCCGCCCCGGGCCCGCGCGATGGTCGTCCTGCGCTACTGGGACGACCAGAGCGTGGCCTCCGTGGCCGCCCTGCTGCGGTGCAGCGAGGCGACCGTCAAGAGCCAGTGCTCGCGCTCCCTCGCCCGACTCCGCGTACGCCTGGGTGACGCCGGGCTCGCCACCACAGGAAGCTGAGGCCCGCCGTGGAAACCGACGACATCACCCTGCTCCGCAGCACCATGGAACGTACGGTGGACGACCTTCCCCCGCTCCCCGACCTCGCCCCGCTCGCGGCGCGCGAGGGCCGCAGACGGCGGCTGCGGGCCCGGGTCGCGATCGTCACGACCGCGTTCGGCGCGGTCACGGCCGGGGCCCTCGGCCTCACGCTGCTGCCGGGTTCGAGCCCGGCGGTCACCATGCCCGCCGCCGTGCCGTCGTCGCCCGGCGCGACCGCGAGCGCGAGCACCGGCCCGAGCACGACCTACGCCCCCGTCACGATCGAGGAGACCCCGGGCGTCACACCGCCCGACAACCCGGACGGCCTGTCCGAGGCCGAGCGGGCGCGCCACGCGGCCCACCAGCAGCGGGTGGCGGCGCTGCTCGACGAACTGCTGCCCGCGACGGTGACCGAGATCCGGCCGGTCAAGGACAAGGTGTATGTCTACCGGATCGCCTCGGGCGGCGAGACCTTCCGGATGACGGTGTCGGTTCGGCCGTCCGACGAGAACCGTCTCAAGCCCTGCGTGGACGATCCGGTCAGGGGCTTCCACTGCGAGAAGGTCACGTTCGACGGGAACCGCGAGGCGCAGCTCGTCTCGATGCTGGTCAACGGGGACGAGACGTCCGGGTCGTACCTGGACTTCCGCTACGGCGACAGCCGCGTCCAGCTCTCCGTCGATCCCGAGCGCGTGTCGGCGCCGGTGACACCGCGGCAGCTGCTCGCCGTCGCCCAGGACCCGCGCTTCCTCGACCTGGTGCGGTACGCGGACGAGAACCCGGTCGAGACGAAGGCGCCGCCGGCGGTCGAGGGCGGCTGAGCCGGGGTGTTCCGGTGGCTATTGCTGCCGGAACACCAGGCGGCCGCCGAGGACGGTGGCGACGCAGGTCGACGGGCCGAGGCGGACCAGGGCCGCGCGGTCGGGCACGTCGAAGACGGCGAAGCGCGCCGGGGCTCCCGGCACGAGGCCCGGCAGGAGCACCAGCGGTGCCGGAGAGAACGAGGGGGCGCCGGGGAGCCGCTCCGGGCGGCGGCCGACGGCGAGTCCGGCCCGGCGCACGGCGTCCACAGCGGCCCTCTCGCGCAGTTCGCCGGCGACGGCGACCGTTCCGTGCGCGAGCAGCCGCTGCACGGCCCGGCGGGCGGAGGCACCCCGCCGGGCGGGGTCGGCCCGGAAGATCCGCTGCGCCCGCTCCCCGCCGATCGGCTCGGTGCCGAACCCCGCGGCCTCCCGGGGGTCCGGGTGGTACATGCCTTCGAGCAGCTCGGGCCCGAACGGGTTGAGGAGCCCGGGGGTGAGGATGCCCGGCCACTGCCGGACCCGCGCCTCGGGCCGTACGGCGACGAGGTCGTCGTACGGGCCGACGGCGGCGATGAGGCCGTCGTCGACCAGGACGGCGGTCTCGGGCGTCGCCTCGGCGACGTGGATGGTCAGCACGCGGGCCTCAGTTGGCGTCGAGGAGCTTCAGCTCCGGGTGGGCCGTGCCCCCCTCGATCGCGATGGACGAGATGTGCGAGACGACGCGCTCGTCGACCGGGTCGTTCGCCGGGTCGTCGTGGACGAGGAGGTGCTCGTACGTGGTCGCGCGCTGCGCCGGGACGCGGCCCGCCTTGCGGATCAGGTCGATGATCTCCATGCGGTTGGAGCGGTGCTTGGCACCGGCCGAGGAGACGACGTTCTCCTCCAGCATGATCGAGCCCAGGTCGTCGGCGCCGTAGTGCAGGGAGAGCTGGCCGGCCTCCTTGCCGACGGTCAGCCACGAGCCCTGGATGTGGGCGATGTTGTCCATGAAGAGCCGCGCGACCGCGATCATCCGCAGGTACTCGAAGATCGTCGCCTGCGTGCGGCCCTTGAGGTGGTTGTTCTCGGGCTGGTACGTGTACGGGATGAAGGCCCGGAAGCCGCCCGTCCGGTCCTGCACGTCACGGATCATCCGCAGGTGCTCGATCCGCTCGGCGTTGGTCTCGCCGGTGCCCATCAGCATGGTGGAGGTGGACTCGACGCCCAGGTTGTGGGCGATCTCCATGATCTCCAGCCAGCGCTCGCCGCTCTCCTTGAGCGGGGCGATGGCCTTGCGCGGCCGGGCGGGCAGCAGCTCGGCGCCGGCGCCCGCGAAGGAGTCGAGCCCGGCGGCGTGGATGCGGGTGATCGCCTCCTCGACGGAGACACCGGAGATCCGCGCCATGTGGTCGACCTCGGAGGCGCCGAGGGAGTGGATGACCAGCTGCGGGAAGGCCTGCTTGATCGCGGCGAAGTGCTGCTCGTAGTACTCGACGCCGTAGTCCGGGTGGTGGCCGCCCTGGAACATGATCTGGGTGCCGCCGAGCTCCACGGTCTCCGCGCAGCGGCGCAGGATGTCGTCGAGGTCGCGGGTCCAGCCCTTCTTCGTGTCCTTCGGGGCCGCGTAGAAGGCGCAGAACTTGCACGCCGTCACGCAGACGTTCGTGTAGTTGATGTTCCGCTCGATGATGTACGTCGCGATGTGCTCGGTCCCGGCGTACCGGCGGCGGCGTACGGCGTCGGCGGCGGTGCCGAGGGCGTGCAGGGGCGCCGAGCGGTAGAGGTCGAGCGCCTCCTCGGGGGTGATCCGGCCACCCGCGGCAGCGCGGTCGAGAACAGACTGGAGTTCGGCCTTCTCGGTCACCGGTTGTGTCCCTTTCGGAGGGGTTCTTGCAGACCGAACCAGCGTACGCCAGGGGTCCCCGCGGCTTCCGTGGGGTGGCGTACGGGCTCCACGGACCCGGTCAACGGATAACGGATAGGCGAATGCATTACCGGGCGGGGAAGCTGCGGGGAAGCAGTGGGAAAGCGGCGGCGAATTTCGGGATACCTAATGAGAACTCGGCGGCAGCAGTTCGACCGTGACGTCCGCCGGGAAGCCGGTCGTGGGGCCGGTGCGGCGGGCGAACTCGCGGACTCCGGCGAGCTGCTCGGGACCGAAGCGGAAGTCGAGCGTACGGAAGTACCGCTCCAGGAGTTCCGCGTCGAAGGTCTCCCAGCGGGCGGCCTGCTCGGCGACCTTGGCGACCTCTTCGAGGGAGAGGTCGCGCGAGGCCAGGAACGCCTGGTGCACCTCGTGGACCGTCTCCGGTTCGCGCGCCAGGTAGTCCTTGCGCGCCGCCCAGACGGCGAAGACGAACGGGAGGCCCGTCCACTCCTTCCACATGAGGCCGAGGTCGTGGACCTGGAGGCCGAGCCGGGGCGCGTCGTGCAGCGAGGCCCGGAGCGCGGCGTCGCCGATGAGGACGGCCGCCTCGGCCTCCTGCATCATCAGGCCCAGGTCAGGGGGGCAGGTGTAGTAGTCCGGCGCCACCCCGTACCGCTCGGCGAGCAGCAGCTGGGCGAGGCGTACGGACGTGCGGGAGGTGGAGCCGAGGGCGACGCGCGCCCCGTCCAGCTCCTCCAGCGGACGCTGCGAGACGATCACGCAGGACATGACGGGCCCGTCGCAGCCGACGGCGATGTCGGGGAGGGCCACGAGGTCCGCCGCGTTGCGGAGGTACTCGACGAGGGTGATGGGGCCGATGTCGAGATCACCGCGGACGAGCCGCTCACTGAGCTTCTCGGGGGTGTCCTTCGTCAGCTCCAGATCGAGGAGCGTTCCGGTTCTGGCCAGGCCCCAGTAGAGGGGGAGGCAGTTCAGGAACTGGATGTGCCCGACGCGGGGCCGGCTGCGCTGCTGCTCGTCGGTTGCATTGTCCACATAGTGAGGCTAGACCCGTCTCGTACCGTGGGCATCGGCGGGGCACGCGCGTGAGCGCGGGGAGCGGGATCAAACATGCGAGTGACGTGATCTTTCGCTCTTCCGCCCCGAGCGTCCTGCGTGCTAGGCTCGACGCAAGTTGCAGTTTGGTTTCCCTTGCAGTACAGAGCCTGCGGAGCATGTGACCCGCAGGCTTTTGTAGTTTTCAGACTTGTTTGCAGGTTCTGGAGCAGGGCAACCCTTTGGCCCAAGGAGGGCTTATGGCTACCGGAACCGTCAAGTGGTTCAACGCTGAAAAGGGCTTCGGCTTCATCGCCCAGGACGGCGGCGGCCCGGATGTCTTCGTCCACTACTCCGCGATCAACGCGAACGGCTTCCGTTCGCTCGAGGAGAACCAGGTCGTGACCTTCGACGTCACGCAGGGCCCGAAGGGCCCGCAGGCGGAGAACGTCTCCCCGGCCTAAGTTGCCCGGGTCGGCGAACGCGCACCTCTAGAGCAGTACCCAAGGAGCCCCGCTCCGTGCCTCCGGGCACGAGCGGGGCTCCTGCCCTTTTTCCCGCCGCGTCCGGCGGGGCGGGGGCTCGAAGTCTGGTACGCATGACCGAACGCAAGCCGCCCGGAGTCAGCTCGAGCCGTTGAAGGAGCCACCCGTGAACAGCGCCGCCCTGCTGGCCGACTCGTTCGGCCGGATCCGTGAGGCCGTCCACGAGGCCGTGGAGGGCCTCACCGAGGACCAGCTCGCCGTACGGATCGATCCCGACGCCAACTCGGTGGCCTGGCTCGTCTGGCACCTCACCCGCATCCAGGACGACCACCTCGCGGGCGCGTACGGCACGGAGCAGCTGTGGACGGGGGACGGCTGGCGGGACCGCTTCAAGCTCCCGTTCCCGGCCGAAGCGACCGGCTACGGCCAGTCGCGGGCCCAGGCCGGCCAGGTCCGCGCCCCGGCGGAGCTGCTGCTCGGCTACCACGACGCCGTGCACGCCCGCACCGTGGAGCTGATCGGGACGGTGACGAACGCGGACCTTGACCGGGTCGTCGACACCGCCTGGGACCCACCGGTCACGCTCGGCGTCCGCCTGGTGTCGGTGATCGCGGACGCGCTCCAGCACGCGGGGCAGGCGGGGTACGTACGGGGTGTGGTGGAGCGGCGGGGCTGAGCGCGGCGGGCGGCGGGGGCGGCCGGAAGAAGCCGTTCCGCTCCGTGCGGGGATCGCAGCTGCGGCCAACTCCGCCCGGCCGACCGGCGTTCGCCGGAATCCGTACAACCAACCGAGCCCTCCATGAGTCTGATCGAACGGCGCGGCCGTGACTGCGCGCCGTTCGACTGCCATGGGGGGCGTCCGTTCCGTGCACGCGCACGGCCTCTCACGGCGTTCCGCACCTCCACACCTATGAAGGAACGTTTCTTGACTCACTCGCGTGTGTCTCGTGCATCCCGTGTGCCCCGTGCGCCCCGCCGACACGTCATCGCCGCCGTCACCGCGGTCCTGGCCGTCACCGCCGGAGGGGCCCTGACGGCCACCCCCGCGACCGCCGCCCCGGTGACCGCCGTCCAGGCGCCCGCCCAGGCGGCCGACATGGTCACCCTGCCCCACCCCACGGAGATCGTCAGCGCCGGAGCGACCGGATACCTCACCCGCGCCGTGTACCCGTCGGGCGCCGAGTACCGCTGGACGAACTACGCCGACGGCACCACCAAGTCCCTGACCGCGCCCCGCACCAGCTTCTTCGGTGCCCAGTCGGACATCGTCTTCTCCCGCGAGGCGACGCAGGTGGTCTACTGGCTGAACGACATGACCAGCACCAGCTCCTTCCGGTACGGCCTGTCCCACAACGACCAGCGCTACGTGGTCTCCGGCGCCGTCGGCGAGACGCTGGTCATGTCCCACACCGACGAAGACACCGGTGTGCTCGACGTGGACCTGTTGAGCCGCGCCACGGGCTCCACCACCACCCGCGACGTCGCCGCCATCCCCGACGACGCCCGCCTGGGCCGCGTCTGGGCCGGCTCCCCCGGCATCGCGCTGCTCCAGTACTCCACCGGTACCGGCACCGGCCTGAACACCTTCCTCGTCGCCGTGGACACCGCCACCGGACAGGCCGTGGACGGGCCGCGCCAGACGTACTCCGAGCGGACCGGCACCGACGCGTCCCTCTCCCGCACCCACGTGGCCTGGATCGAGCGCACCGCGGCCAACCGCGTCCAGCTGTTCACGGCCCTCCGCGGCGTCGACGTCGACCCGGTCGCCACGGACCTCGGCCAGGCGGCGACCGGCTCCGACGTCGACGTCAACCTGGTCGGTAACTGGGTGACCACCGCCGAACTCAACGGCGGCACCGCCACCGTCACGTCGGCCCTCTTCCCGCTCACCGCCCGCCGCCTGGGCGACCCCCGGACCACGGTCAAGCTCCTCGACCACGTCTCCAGCTCGGCGACCGCCCCCAACGGCGACCTCTACGCGCGCGGCGGCACCGTCGCCCAGGGCGAGGGCATCTACCGGATCTCCCCCGGTGCCGACGGCACGCCGGTCGCCACCCTGGTGGCGAGCACCGACGCCCCGACCGCGCTGGCCCTCACCTCCACCGACGTCGCGCCCACGGTCAACCTGGACCTGAACGGCGGCAAGGCGACGCTCCGTTGGCAGCTGTCCCGGGACAACGCGGCCGGCAAGGTCACCCTGCGCCACGTCCGCACCGGCAGGACCACGGAGTTCCCCTTCGGCAACACCGGCGCGATCCGCTTCGACTGGCCGGGCACCCTCCCCGGCGGCCCCGCCCCCAACGGCGACTACGTCTGGGAGCTCGACGCCAAGCCGCTCAACGGCATCGGCCCGGACCTGAGGAAGACGGGCACCTTCAAGGTGACCCGCAAGGCGGGCCTGCACGACTACGACGACAACGGCGCCCCGGACCTGCTGTCCCGCGACGCCTCCGGCCGCCTGTGGCTCGACGAGGTCAGGAAGACCGCCTCCTCCCCCGACTACTGGTCGCTGGAGAGCAAGCTCCTCGGCCCCGGCTGGAACGCGTACAACCAGATCGAGGCCGTCGGCAACGTCGCTGGCGCCGCCCCCGCCGACCTGGTCGCCCGTGACACCGCGGGCATCCTCTGGCTGTACCTCGGCAAGGGCGACGGCACCTTCGCCGGCCGGACCAGGATCGGCTCCGGCTGGAACGCGTACAACAAGATCACCGGCGGCAGCGACCTCAACGGGGACGGCTGGGCCGACCTGATCGCCACCGACGCCGCCGGCCTCCTGTGGACGTACCAGGGCACGGGAAGCTGGTCGGCGCCCTTCCGGACCCGCGCCAAGGCCGGTACGGGCTGGGGCGGCTACAACCAGATCACCGCCGTCGGCAACGTCGCCGGTACGCCGCAGGGCGACCTCCTCGCCCGCGACGCCGCCGGTGTCCTCTGGCTCCACCAGGGCGCCACCGCCACCTCGTTCTCCGCCCCGGTCAGGGTCGGCGCGGGCTGGGGCGCGTACACCCATCTCGTCGGCATGGGCGACGTGGACCGCGACGGACGCAACGACCTGTTCGCGTACGGCAAGGGCGGGTCGTTCGTCTACCGGGGCACGGGCACCACCGCGACGCCGTTCGCCACGCGCGAGTCCAGCTCCGTCTACCCGGCGACGCCGACGCCCCGCCACCCGATCGTCTGACCCGTCCGGACACCCGGCCGGGCAACCGGGGCGGGCCGGGACCACGCGTCCCGGCCGCCCCCGCACCACGTCTCCTGAGCTCGTCCTCTCCCAGGAAAGAATGGCTTCCTTGAACCACACGCCCGTACGCCGGAGACGGCAGGCCGCAGCCATCTCGGCCGTGCTCGCCGTCGTCACCGCCGCCGGTCTCGCGGCCCCGGCCGCCCTGGCCGCCACCCCGCCCGCCGCCGTGCAGTCGGTCACGGCCGCGCAGGACACGCCGCTCACGCTCCCCGAGGGCTCGAAGCTCATCAGCGCCGGCCGTACCGGCATGCTGAGCGCCACCGACGGGTCGAGCGTCGTCTACCGCTGGACGCGCTTCTCCGACGGTGTCACCACCCAGCTCTCCGGCAAGCCGCGGGGTGTCCCGGGCACGGACACCGTCGCCACGGAGAACGGCAGCGTCATCACGCTCACCGACATGAGCGGGGGCTCGGACCCCGTCGTGATCGACACCTCCGCCTTCAACACGGCCGCCACCCCGTACACCCTCCAACGGGTCGTCGGCTCCACCCTCGTCATGACGGCGACCGTGTCCGGAACCGCGGAGTACCACCTGGTCTCCAAGGAGGACGGCCGGGTGGTCGACCGCAAGGTCGTCCTGCCCCAGGGCGCGCAGCCCCTGCTGATGCACTCCAACGGCCCCGGCACCTTCGTGCTCCACTACAACCGCGTGGTCGGCGAGGTCTGGACGAAGTTCGTGGGCGTGGTGGACCCCGCCACCGGCGCGGTCACCGAGACGTACGACACCTTGCCGTCCACCCAGACCCGCTCCACCGTCCTGTCCCCGACCCACGTGGCCTGGGCGGAGACGCCCTCCGGCGGCAAGGCGACCCTCGCCGTCGCCCGCCGGGGCGAGACCCAGGTCGTACGGACGCCGATCGACCCCCTCAGGAACGCGGACAACATCCTCCTCCGGGTGGTCGGCGACTGGCTGACGTACAACCGGAACGGCGGCGGCACCGCCACGTTCACCGACGCCCTCCACTCCCTCACCGCCCGCTCCCTGAAGACCGGCGACACGGTCGAGCTCCTCGACCACGTCCAGTCCAGCACCGTCGACCCGGACGGCAACCTGCTGGTCCTCGGCGGCACGATCGAGCACGGCGAGGGCCTCTACCGCGTCGCCCCCGGCGCCGACGGCACCCCCGTCGCCACGCTGGTGACGAGCGCCGGCCGGCCGACCGCCCTCACCATGGAGAACGAGACCCTCCCGCCGACCGGTGTCGTCGACTTCGACCGCGCCGGTGGTGCGCTGAAGGCATGGGGGGACCTCAGCCGTTCCAACGCACAGGTGAGCCTCACCTTCACCCACACCGCGTCCGGTCTGAAGGGCGGCGACGGGGCCATCCCGCGCACGGGGACGACCGGCTTCGCCCTCACCTGGAACGGGAACTTCACCAACGGCGTCCCGGCCTACAACGGCGCCTACACCTGGTCGTTGACGGCGACGCCCCTCAACGGCATCGGCCCCGACGTCGTCCGCACCGGCACCTTCACCCTCACCCGTGCGCCGAGGCCCCACGACTTCGACGACAACGGCTCGCCGGACCTGCTCGCCCGGGACGGTCTCGGCCGCCTGCGCTCGTACGACATCAACCAGATCGTGGGCTCCTCCACGATCCGCGAGCTGGAACCGGTGAACCTCGGGACGAGCTGGTCCGCGTACGACCGGATGACCGCCACCGGCGACATCACCGGCACGACCGCCCCCGACCTCGTCGCCCGCGACAGGACCGGCGTCCTCTGGCTCTACCAGGGCAACGGCAAGGGCCTCGCCCCTCGGACGAGGATCGGCGGCGGCTGGCAGGTCTACAACACGCTCACCGCCGGCTCCGACGTCACCGGCGACGGCCGCCCCGACCTCCTCGCCACCGACACCCTCGGCTCCCTCTGGCTCTACAAGTCCACCGGCGACACCGCCGCACCCTTCGCCCAGCGGGTGCGGGTCGGCGGCGGCTGGGGCGCCTACAACCAGATCACCGCCACCGGGAACATCGGCGGCGCCGCCGCCGGAGACCTCCTCGCCCGCGACACGGCCGGTGTCCTCTGGCTCTACCTCGGCAAGGGCGACGGCACCTTCGCGCCCCGCATCAAGGCCGGCTCCAGCTGGAACGCGTACGTGAGCCTCGTCGGGGCCGGCGACGTGAACGGCGACGGCCGGAACGACCTGGTCGCGTACGACGCGGACGGCGGCCTCTACGCCTCCCTGTTCACCTACCTGGGCACGGGCGACTGGAGGGCCCCCTTCGGAAAGCGCTGGGCCCCCTACAACCCCGGCCTCGGCGAAGGCGCGGTAGACCTCTTCTGAACCGGGACGGCCGCCCAGACCGTCTTGCCGACACAGCGGTCCTTCACGCCCCACGTCGTGGCGAGGGCGGCGACGAGCAGCAGCCCGTAGCCGCCCTCGTCGGGGTTCGCGGACGGTAACGGCCGGCGCTCGCCGCGCGCGTCCGACAGCTCGATCCGTACGTGGTCGTCGTCGAGCGCCATCCGCACCTCGAAGTCCCTCCCCGGCACCCGGCCGTGGAGGGCGGCGTTGCTGGCCAGCTCGGCCACGACCAGCTCGGCCGCCTCGGCGGCCGAGCCCGTCACCCCCCAGTCGTGGAGCTGCTGCACAGCGAGCAACCGCGCGAGTCGTGCGCCCCGGCGCGTGGCCGAGAGCCGGAGCGTGAACTCACCGGTCGGAGTGGTGGTTTCGGACTTCATGCCCCCGAGACTGGCCCGTCGGCCGTACGCTGACCAGCAGCGACGCGACGACGCTGAGTGACTGTACGGGCACGCCAAGAGGGCGGTACGGATGTCGGGAAACGTGGAGGAGCGGCCGGAACGGCCCTCCGAGGTGGACGGTACGGCGCACCTGTTCCGTGCGCTCGGGAAGATCATCAAGGTGCTGCGGAAGAACGCGGGCCTGAGCCAGGCGGAAATGGCGGACGCCACTCATTGCAGCGAGGACCTCGTCTCCTCGGTCGAGCGGGGAGTACGGACACCCCAACCGGACTTCCTGACCCGGGCGGACCCGGTGGTGGGGGCGGGGGGCGTGCTGATCGCGGCGGTGGATGACGTGCGGGATGCGCTGGCGAGGGCGCGGGTGCGGCATCCGGATTGGTTCCGGGACTTCGCGGAGGAGGAGGCGAAGGCGGTCGCGCTGCACTATTACGCCGTGCAGGCAGTGCCTGGCCTCCTTCAGACGCAGGCGTACGCCTGCTCCCTCTTCGAGCACCGCCGCCCCATGCTGGACGAGGCGACCATCGAGAAGCGGGTGGCGGATCGGATCTCGCGGCAGGTGTTGTTCGACAAGTGGCCCCTTCCGACGATCAGCTTCGTCCTGGAGGCAGCCGTGCTCCTCCGCCCGTTCGGCGGACCGGAAGTGCACCGCGAGCAGTTGCTGCGCATCCGCAACGTGGCCCAGCGACGAACGGTCGACTTCCAGATCATGCCGCAGGACAAGGCCGAACACCCCTATCTGGACGGCGCCTTCACCCTGCTCACGCCGAAGGGACGGCGGGAGGTCGCGTATACCGAGATCTACGGTCACTCCCGGCTGATCACCGACCCTGAAGAGGTCCGCCAACACGCGGAGCGCTATGGGATCATCCGGGCGCAGGCACTCACCAAGCGCGAGTCCCTGGACTGGATCGAGAAACTGCTGGGAGAACGATGAACACCACGGATCTGGCCTGGTTCAAGAGCAGCTACAGCAGCTCCGAGGGCGGCAACTGCATCGAGATCGCCTACGACTGGCGGAAGTCCAGCTACAGCAGTAGTGAAGGCGGCGAGTGCATCGAGGTAGCCGCCCACCCCACCACCATCCACATCCGCGACTCCAAGAACCCCCACGGCCCCCAGCTCGCCGTCGCCCCGGCGGCCTGGGCCGCGTTCGTGGACGTAGCATCGGGCGCGTGACCAGCAAGAAGTTCGTTCTCTTCGACGTCGACGGCACCCTCATGGACGCCGTCGCCAACCAGCGGCGCGTCTGGCACGAGTGGGCTGCGCGGCATGGGCTCGACGGGGACGAGGTGTACGCCGTCGCGCTCCGGACGCGGCCGGTGGAGACGTTCGCGGCCGTCGCGCCGAGCCGCGACCCGGACGAGTGCCTCGCCCTCCTGCACGCGCTGGAGGACGAGGACGTCCGTACGGGGACGTACGCGGCGTTCGACGGGGCCGCCGAGCTGCTCACCGGCCTGCCGGAGGACCGGTGGGCGCTGGTGACGTCGAACTACGAGCACCGGGTGCGGGGCCGGTTCGAGCGGACCGGGCTCCCCCTCCCCGGTCTGATCGTGGACGCGGCCTCGGTGGTGGAGGGGAAGCCGTCCCCCGTCCCGTACCTCACCGCCGCCGAGAAGCTGGGCGCGGACCCGGCGGACTGCCTGGTGATCGAGGACGCGCCGTCCGGGGTACGGTCCGGTCTCGCGGCCGGGATGACGGTGTGGACGGTCAACACCGAGGCCCCCGCGGCCGGCGCCCACCGGCACTTCACCTCCCTGGCGGGGGCGGCGCCGGAGATCCTGGCGCTGGTGGGGCGCAGGTCGTAGGCCGTCTCATTCCCGCTTTCGCAGGCGTCACGGGCCGCGCCAGAGGTTGGCGAAGGCCGTGTTCTCGATGGTCCGCCTCTGGCGTACGGCCTCCAGCTCCATCACCGCGTCGTGGACGGCGGCCACCACGGCCGTCACCGCCTCGTCGTCGAAGCCGGGCTCCTCGTCGGAGCGGCCGCTGTCGATGCCCACCGCCGAGGCGAGGGCGGCCAGGACGGGTTCCCTCTCCTCCCAGCGGGCGGCCGCCCGGCGGCGGGTGGGCGTGTCGGCCGGTTCCACGCGTTCCGGGGCGAAGGGCAACCGGCCGCTCCGCTTCCGTGTCACCTCACCGTCCGCTTCCATCGCGGCCCGGTACGCGGCCGAGAGGTCGCGGCCCCTGCGCCACAGCCAGTCCTCGATCTGCTCGTGGGGCGACTCCCGCGTGAGCTGCTCCGCAGCCTCGGCGAGGAGCCGGTCATCCGACGTCGACGGCCCACCCGGGACGATGCGGTCGTCTTCCACGGTTGCTGCCCCCGCCCCGATGAGATCGATCAGCTCGGCTCCCGCGAGTGCGAGCGACAGGTCGCCCTGCCCCACGGCCGGCCCCGGGCTCGGGTCCATGGCGATGATGAACAGGTCTTTCGCCGTGCTCATGAACGGCTCCCCTCAGAGACATCGACACACGTACGTCCTGACCGGACAGGCTAGCCCCGCACGTGCGGCCCGAACCTCATCCGCCCCGCAACCACAGCTTTGCAACAGGCACTTGACCGCCGTTCAGTTCGTCAACCCCCTCAGCTACTGTGTCGCCCATGCAGGGGGAACCGGAAAACAATTCCAGTCCGGACAATCTGATCGGCAGCGGGGCCATGCCGCTGGAGACGGGGGATCCTCGTCAGATCGGGGCGTTCCGGCTGCTCGGCGTGCTCGGGTCCGGCGGTATGGGGCGGGTCTACCTCGGGGCCGTGCCCGGAAAGTTCGCAGCGGTGAAGCGGGTCCTTCCCGTCCTCGCCGAGGACGCGGACTTCCTGAGCCACTTCGGGCACGAGCTGGACAACCTCGCCCGGCTGCCCGCCGGCGCCAACACCAAGCTCCTCGCGAGCGACCGCACGGCGAAGCCGCCGTGGTTCGCCACCGAGTTCATTCCGGGCATCACCCTCAACGAGGCCATCCGGCTGAACGGCGGCCCGCTGCCCGGTGAGGCCCTCTGGCGGCTCCTGCGCGAGGCCGCCGCCGGACTGCGCGTCGTGCACGGCGCCGACATGGTGCACCGCGACCTCAAGCCGTCCAACGTCATGCTCACCACCTCCGGCCTCTCCCTCATCGACTTCGGCGTCGCCCGCGCCGCCGACCAGAGCCGCCTCACCAAGACCGGCATGGTCATCGGCACCCCCGCCTACATGGCCCCCGAGCAGGCCATCGCCGACCGGCAGCTGACCGGCGCCGCCGACGTCTTCGCCCTCGGCAGCCTCGTCCTCTACGCGGCCAACGGCCGCCCGCCGTTCGGTGACGGCTCCGGGCCCGGCCTGCTCTACCGCGTCGTCCACGGCGAGCCCGACTTCGGGCGGCTCACCGAGACCGAGCCCGAGCTGGCGGCGCTCGTACGGACCTGTTTCGCCAAGGACCCGGCGGACCGGCCCACCGCCGACGAACTCGTCGCACTCGCCGAGGAGCAGGCATCCGGTGTCGTGTGGCCGGCCGCCGTCACCGAGCGGATCGACGAGCGGGCCACCTTCGCGGCCGGGGCGCCCACGGCCGAGCAGCTCGCGGAGCTGGAGAAGGCCGAGCCCGCCCAGGACGTGGCGACGACCCCCCTCACCCCGCAGGGCGGCCGCGAGCCGGCGACCGTCTCGCCCGACCCCGTGTCCGTCACCGGGCAGGCCACGCCCGGCAAGCCGCCGCGGCGGCGCAACCGCTTCGTCATGCTCGCCGTGCCCGTCGTCGTGGCGACCGGCACCACCCTGACCGTCGCCCTCGGCCCGTACGAGATCGGCCGCCTCGGCGCGGCCCCCGGCACCTCGGGGACGCCGTCATCGGTGGCCTCGCAGCCGGCGAACGTACCCCCGTCGACCGCCGGAACCGGGTCGCCGTCGGCGAAGACCCCCGGCGCCAAGCCGCCGCCCTCCAAGCCGGGCGCCAAGCCGCCGGGGTCCTCCCCCGGCGCACCGCTCCCGCCCCCGCCCGCCGACGGCGGCGGCGGCGCTGTGGGCGGAGGCGGTGCCGTGGGCGGTGGCGCAGTGGGCGGCGGCGGTGCCGTGGGCGGCGGGGGCGGAAGCGGTTCGGACAGCGGGTCGGACACCGGCTCCGACAGCGGGTCCGGCACCGACTCCGGCACCGGCACCGTGCCCGACGCCGGGTCGAACCCCACCACCCCCTCCGGCGGCGGACAGACGACCCGTCCCGCTCCCCGGCCCACGACCACCAAGCCGGCACCCCCGCCGGCCACCGGCGGCGGCTCGTCGACCTCGGGGACGTACTCCCTGCAGAACGTCTCCAGCGGTCACTGCCTGGCGGAGAACGACGCGGGCTACGCCGTCCTCGTCGACACGTACGAGTGCGGTTCCAAGGCCACCAACGGCGGCTACCTCGCCTACTCCTGGACGTACTCCCCGGGCGCGAACGGCACCTTCCGCCTCATCAGCAAGATCTCCGGGAAGTGCATGCAGCCGTCGAGCTCCGCCGTCACCGTCGCCCCCTGCAGCGGCTCCACCGCCCAGTCCTGGAAGATCGGCACCTCGACGTCCTCCGGGCGGACCATCAAGAACATGAGCAACGGTTACTGCCTGATCTCGGGGCCGCCGTTCGTGATGACGTATACCTGCAACTCGGGCGACCAGGGCCACCTCTGGCGGAACATCTCAGCCATGTGAGCGGGGTCGGCCGAAGATGGGGACGGTGACCTCGCCCTCCCGCCGGAAGGCGACCTCCAGGTCCATCCCGATCCGGAGGTCGACCTCCGGCACCCCCACCACCTCCGTCATCATGCGCGGCCCCTCCGCCAGGTCGACGACGGCCGCGACGTACGGCACCCGCTCGCCGAACGGCGGGAGGTCGTTCCGGTGGACGACCGACCAGGTGTAGAGGGTGGCCCGGCCGCTCGCACGGATCCAGCGGACGTCCTCGCTCCAGCAGTAGGGGCAGAACTCGCGCGGGTAGTGGTGCGGCCGGTCGCAGGCCGCGCAGTGGCGCAGGAGCAGGTGCCCTTCGGCGGCGGCGTCCCAGTAGGGGCGGGTGAAGGCGTCGATGTCGGGGGTAGCGGCCGTCACAGGAAGAGTCCGATCGCGGAGTCGAGGGACCAGGTCTGCCAGGACATCGCGAGGAGCGCGACGAGGGAGATGAGCGCCATCATCGCGTTCTGCCCCTGTTCGGCCCAGTCATGGATCATCAGGACGAGGTAGAGGAGGTTGAGGAGGAGGCCTCCGACCAGGGCGACGGGGGTGAGGAAGCCGAGGATCAGGCCCAGGCCGAGGGCGAGTTCGGCGTAGACGACGACGTACGCCATGAGCTTGGGGCGCGGGGCGACGACGGCGTCGAATCCCCTCTTCACCGGGGGCCACCTGTGCTTGCCCGCGATGTCGGCGGCCCAGGCGATGCCGGTGCCGCGCTCGAACCAGCCCTTCCTGTCCTTGTGGCGCCAGCTCTCCAGCCACCACAGGCCGAGGCCGATGCGGAGGACGGCGAGCCATTCGGCGCCGGTGAGCCAGACGGTCTGCAGCTGCGCCTGCGTCTGCATGCGCGCGTCCTCTCGGCGAGCCGGATCTGACGGTACGTCAGTTCAGCGCAGCTCCGCCGTGCAGCGCAAGAGGTGGGCACGCGTGACCGATTCGCAACCGAAACCCCTCCCGGTCGAGACCCACTACGTGTACACGTCATTACGCTCAGCATTCATGGCCACCACCCACCACGAACCGCCCGTCCACCCCGTGTACGTGATCGGCGGCGGGCCCGGCGGACTCGCCGTCGCCGCCGCTCTGCGCTCACGAGGCGTCCGGGCCGTCGTCCTGGAGAAGTCCGACGCCGTCGGCGCCTCCTGGCGCGCCCACTACGACCGGCTGCGGCTGCACACCACCCGGCGGCTCTCCGCCCTGCCCGGTCTGCGGATCCCGCGCTCGTCCGGACGCTGGGTCGCCCGCGCGGACGTGGTGCGCTACCTGGAGACGTACGCCGAGAAGCACGAGCTGGACGTCGTGACGGGCGTCGAGGTCCTCCGCGTCGAGCGGGCCGGCGAGGAGTGGGTCCTGCACGCCACCGGCGGGCGGCGGCTCACCGCGCGGGCGGTGGTCGTGGCCACCGGCTACAACCACACCCCGCACGTTCCCGAGTGGCCCGGCCGCGACGCGTACAAGGGCGAGCTGAGCCACGCGCGCGCGTACCGCAATCCGGAGCCGTACGCCGGGAAGGACGTGCTCGTCGTCGGCATCGGCAACACCGGCGCCGAGATCGCCGCCGATCTCGCCGAGGGCGGCGCCGCCCGGGTGCGGCTCGCGGTCCGGACCGTGCCCCACATCGTGCGCCGCACGACGGCCGGCTGGCCCGCCCAGCGCTCCGGCATCCTGATACGGCGGCTGCCGGCGGCCCTCGTCGACCGTCTCGGCGCCCTGCTCGCCCGGTTCGCGACGCCCGACCTCACGGCGTACGGGCTCCCCCGACCGGACACCGGCCTCGCGACCCGGCAGCGGGAGGGCGCGGTGCCGGTGCAGGACGTCGGTCTGATCGACGCCGTACGGGCCGGGAAGGTCGAGATCGTCGCCGCCGTCGAAGCCTTCGAGGGCGGCGAGGTGGTCCTCGCGGACGGGACCCGGATCGCCCCGGACGCGGTGATCGCGGCGACCGGCTACCGGCGGGCCCTTGAGCCGCTCCTCGGGCACCTGGACGTGCTCGACGGGCAGGGGCGGCCGGTGGTGGCAGGGGCACGCTGCCCGCGCGAGGCGCCCGGTCTGTACTTCACGGGGTTCACGAACCCGATCAGCGGGATGCTCCGGGAGCTGGCGATCGACGCGGAGAGGATCGCGCGCCGGATCGCGCGCCGGACTGCCCGCCGCCGGAAGTAGGCCGCGGTCGCCGCCGGAAGTAGGCCGCGGTCGCCGCCGGAAGTAGGTGGCGGGCGCTACGGCCGCTTCGCCAGTACCTCCGTCAGGGCCGAGACGCTGTGCTCTCCGTGGCCCGCCGCGACCGCCTGCTCCACCAGGTCGTACAGCGGCGCGAGCCAGGTGGCGTCCACGCCCGTCTCCCGGCTCAGCTCCTCGTCGTAGGCCGCGCCCTCCAGGAAGAGGTTCACGGAGGACGCGGCCTCGGAGTAGTCGCCCCTGTCGATCTCCTCGGCGTACACCGGAAGCAGGGACTTGATCATGTCCAGCCACTTCTCGGCGAACCGCACCATGCTGCCCGCTTCGAGGCCGCGCGACCGGACGGCCGCGGCGCCCTGGAAGAAACCGACGAGCGCGGGCAGCAGCATGGCGCCCACCGCCATCTCGTACAGGGCGGCGAGGTCGGTCTCCGCGCCGAGGTGCACGGTGTCTCCGCCCAGCACCTTCAGCGTGGAGGCGTACGTGTCGAAGACCGCCCGGTCACCGCTGTAGTACAGGAGCGTGTCGGGGGCGCCGACGGCGGAGGGCACGTTCTTGACGGCCCCGGCGAGGAACCGGGCGCCGTGGCCGGCCGCCCAGGCGGCGGTCTCGCGGGCTCCGGCGGGGGTGCCGCTGTTCAGGGTGACGAGGGCGCGGCCCGAGAGCGCCTCGGTGGCGGGTCCGAGGGCCTGGCGAGTGGCCTCGAAGGTCG
The DNA here is from genome assembly GCF_040295605.1 of Streptomyces sp. NPDC002773. NCBI lineage: Bacteria > Bacillati > Actinomycetota > Actinomycetes > Kitasatosporales > Streptomycetaceae > Streptomyces > Streptomyces sp. NPDC002773. The sequence goes on along the minus strand of NZ_JBEOVO010000024.1, from coordinate 60,085 downwards.
TCAGGCAGGTGACGACCAGCGGGCTCGCGGCGACGGCGGCCTCCACGGACCCGGCCAGGACCGCGCCTTCGGCGACGAGTGGCGCGGCCTTCTCCGGCGTGCGGTTCCACACGGTCGTCGGGTGCCCGGCGCGGACGAACGCCTCGGCCAGTGCCCGCCCCATCGCCCCTAAGCCGATGACGGTCACGGGTGTGAGGCCGGCCGGGCGCTCGCGGTCGTAGTGATTCGGGTTCTCGTTCTCGTTCATGTATCGCTCCAGTCCGTCCGTGATCTGTCCCGGAGCTCCATACTGGGACGCCACACACATTCCCTCAAGTACCTACATTTTTGTGGGGTACTCACACTTTTGTCAGGAGGTCCGGCCATGACCAAACCCCGCTACACCTGCGGTCTCGACGCCGCCGTCGCCGTGATGGGCGGCAAGTGGAAGGGGCTGATCCTGTTCTCTCTCGACGAGGGGCCGCTGCGTTTCGGGGAGTTGCGGCGGGCGGTGGCCGGGATCAGCGAGCGGATGCTGATCCTCCAGCTCCGGGAGATGGAGGCCGCCGGGCTCGTCCACCGGGAGGTGTACCACCAGGTCCCGCCGAAGGTGGAGTACTCGCTCACGGAGTTCGGCCGTTCCCTCAACACCGCGCTCGGGCCGCTCGGCGAGTGGGGCGAGGAGCACATGGAGCGCATCGAGGCCATTCCCCAGGGGACGTGAGGCAGGTCCGTCCGCGCACACCCATTCCTGACTGGCCGTCAGTTCGCTAATCTGACTGAGCGTCAGCTCTGTTGTCATGGGCGGAAGGGTGGAGCGGAACGATGCTCGGATCGACTCACGGCACCTTCACCACCGGTCTCCGCGCCCGCGTGGTCGCCTGCGGGGAGCCTCCCCTGTCCGCCGTGCACGGCGTCACCGCCGTCGCCGGCGACCTGGACGTCAGCGGGCGCCCGCTGCACGCCCCCGTACCGGACCTGGACCGGTTCTTCCGGCCCGAGTCCGTCGCCGTCGTCGGCGCCTCCGACACCGAGGGCCGGCCCAACACCGGGATCACCCGGCAGCTGCTCGCCTGGGCCGAGCGGGTCGGGGCGCGGATCCATCCGGTCCACCCGACCCGTACCAGCGTGTTCGGAATCGACTGCGTGCCCTCGGTCGGCGCCCTCACCGAGCCCGTCGACCTCGCCGTGCTGCTCGTCGCGGACCCGCTGCCCGTCATCGAGGAACTCGCCGCAACCAAGGTCAGGTTCGCGGTCGCGTTCGCCTCCGGATTCGCCGAGACCGGGGAGGCCGGGGCCGCCGCGCAGGAACGTCTCGCCGCCGCCGTACGCCGCTCGGGGCTCCGGCTCCTCGGCCCCAACACCAACCTCAACGCCTTCGAGCGATTCCGCGAGGACCTCGACGGCCCCGCCGTCGCGCTCATCACCCAGTCCGGGCACCAGGGGCGGCCCGTCTTCACCCTCCAGGAGCTGGGCGTCCGCCTCTCCCACTGGGCGCCCACCGGCAACGAGGCCGATCTGGAGACCGCCGACTTCCTCTCGTACTTCGCCGGACGGCCCGAGGTCGGTGCCATCGCCTGTTACGTCGAAGGGCTCAAGGACGGCCGTTCCTTCCTCCTCGCCGCCGACCGCGCCGCCCGCAACGGCGTCCCCGTCGTCGCCGTGAAGGTCGGCCGCACGGAGACCGGGGCCCGTACCGCCGCCTCCCACACCGGCAAGCTCACCGGCGCCGACCAGGTCGTCGACGCGGCCATGCGCCAGTTCGGGGTGATCCGCGTCGACGGGCTCGACCAGCTCCAGGACACGGCGACGCTCCTCGCCCGCGCGCGCCGGCCGGTCGCGGACGGGGTCGTCGTCTACTCGATCTCCGGCGGTACGGGTGCCCACTTCGCCGACCTGGCCACGGCGGCGGGACTCGAACTCCCGACCCTCCCGCAGGCCAAGCAGGACGAGCTGCACCAGTGGATACCGGAGTACCTGAACGTCGCCAACCCCGTCGACAACGGCGGGCACCCGGTCGGCGACTGGCGCGGCCGGAAGATCATCGACGCGATCCTCGCGGACCCCTCCGTCGGCGTCCTGATCTGTCCGATCACCGGCCCGTTCCCGCCCATGAGCGACAGGCTCGCCCAGGACCTCGCCGACGCCGCCGAGGCGACGGACAAGCTGGTGTGCGTGATCTGGGGTTCGCCGGTCGGTACGGAGGACGCGTACCGCACGACCCTCCTCGGCTCCTCGCGCCTCGCCACCTTCCGTACGTTCTCCAACTGCATCGGGGCCGTGAAGGCCTACCTCGACCACCACCGCTTCACCACCGGCTACCGCTCCCCCTTCGACGAGGCGCCCCGCACCCCCTCCCCGTCCCTCCGCAAGGCCCAGGCCCTCATGCGGCCCGGCCGGCGGCTCAGCGAGCACGCGGCGAAGCAGCTGCTGCGGGCGTACGGGATACGGGTGCCGCGCGAGCAGCTCGTCACGAGCGCGGCGGCGGCCGTGCGGGCCGCCGGGCTCGTCGGCTACCCGGTGGTGATGAAGGCGTCGGGCACCCAGCTCGCCCACAAGACCGAACTGGGGCTCGTCAAGGTCGGCCTGACCTCGGCCAGCCAGGTGCGGGACGCCTACCGCGAACTCACCGACATCGCCCGCTTCGAGTCGATCGACCTCGACGGCATCCTGGTCTGCCAGATGGTGGGGCGCGGGGTCGAGATGGTGGTGGGCGTGACCCGCGACGACCTCTTCGGTCCGACGGTGACGGTCGGGCTCGGCGGGGTCCTGGTGGAGGTCCTCAACGACACGGCCGTACGCGTGCCGCCGTTCGGTGAGCGGGAGGCCCGCTCGATGCTGGCCGAGCTGCGGGGCCGGGCGCTCCTCGACGGGGTACGGGGAGCCGCGCCGGCCGACGTCGACGCGCTCGTCGAGGTGGTGCTCCGGGTGCAGCGGATGGCCCTCGAACTCGACGGGGACCTCGCGGAGCTGGACATCAACCCGTTGATGGTGCTGCCGCGCGGGCAGGGCGCGGTGGCCCTGGACGCGCTCGCGGTCTGCCGATAGGAGGACTTTGTGGACGAGGTCCTGCACGCCGTCGAGAACGGCGTCTCGTGGATCACGCTCAACCGCCCCGAGGCGATGAACGCGGTCACCTGGGAGCAGCGGGAGCGGATCATCGCCCTGCTCGCGGAGGCGTCGGCCGACCCGGACGTCCGGGCGGTGGTCGTCACCGCCACGGGCCGGGGCTTCTGCGCGGGCGCGGACCTGCGGGGCGGCCCGGCTGTCGCGGAGCAGGTCGCGGGGGGCGTGGCCCGGATGATCCGGCTCGGGGCGCAGCGGTTCATCGGGGCCGTACTGGACTGCGAGAAGCCGGTGATCGCGGCGGTGAACGGTACGGCGGCGGGGATCGGGGCGCACCTCGCCTTCGCGTGCGACCTGGTGCTCGCGGCGGATTCGGCGCGCTTCATCGAGGTGTTCGTACGGCGGGGGCTCGTCCCGGACGGGGGTGGGGCGTATCTGCTGCCGAGGCTGATCGGGCCGCAGCGGGCGAAGGAGCTGATGTTCTTCGGGGACGCGGTGGCGGCGGCGGAGGCGCGGGAGCTGGGCCTGGTGAACCGGGTCGTCCCGGCGGAGGAGCTGGAGAAGACGGCCCGGGAGTGGGCCGAACGCCTGGCCCGGGGCCCCACGCGCGCCCTGGCCCTCACCAAGCAGCTGGTGAACGCGTCCCTGGACGTGGACCGCGCGACGGCCTTCGCGGCGGAGGCGGCGGCGCAGGAGCTGAACATGGCGACGAGGGACGCGCGGGAGGGGGTGGCGAGCTTCGTGGAGCGGCGGGAGGCTGGGTTCGAGGGGCGGTGAGGGGGTAGGGGGAAGAGCTGTCTTACCTGGGCCTTATGGTGTGTCGCACATATGCACACACTGCCGCTCCGGGGGGAACGGATGCCCAACTCCGCGCGCTCGCGCGATAGATCCGAAGGTTCTGGAAGATCCCACAGATCCGGAAGATCCCGTAGATCCCTTCTGCTCGTCCCGGCCTTGTTGACGGCCCTCCTGGGCCCTCTGCTCCCGACGGGCACGGCCCTTGCGGCGACGCCGGCACCGCCGCCGACGGCGAGCGCGGCACCCGCGCCGGAACCGGAGCCGACGACTCCCGCGCCCGAACCGTCCACGACGGGCCCGACACCGACGCCGACGGTCGAGCCGTCACCGGACCCGACGGAACCCACCGCCGGCCCCTGCCCCGCCCTGCCGCTCGCCCCGTTCGGCGACCCGGGCGACGCGATCGGCCACGCGACCTTGGCGCCGGGCGAGGCCGCCTGCTTCACGATCACCGTGGAGAAGCCGGGCCCGCACCAGCTCAGTCTCCAGGGCTCCGGCGTGGGCCTTGAGCTCTACGACGCCGACACCGAACTGGACTGCTTCGATCCCGCCACCTACAGGCGCGACTGGTGCCGCCCGACCCGGGCAGGTGCCCACACGCTGCGGGTCACCAACAACGGCTCGTCCCAGGTGTCCGCCGCGTTCGCCGTCGTGCCCCTCGCGCCGACCGAGGCGTGCGGCACCGAGGTGAGCACCCGATACGACGCGGAGCCCGTGACCGGCCGGGCGGTCAGCCCGCTCGCCGTCCTCTGCCAGAGCTTCGCCGGGCAGCCGGGCGAGCGGATCACTGTCGAGACCAAGGCCGAAGGCGGCCGGGCGGGTTCGTGGATCACCGACGAGACCGGGGAGCGGATCTGCCCCCGGTTCAACTCGGACGACAGCACCGGCTGCGTGCTCCCCGGCCACGGGCCCTACCGGGTTCTGACCACGGTGGGGAGCGACAGCGGCGTCTTCCCCGTCACGTACACGCAGAAGATCCGCCGGCTCTCCGACCCCGTCGGGTGCGCCACGCTGGCGGTCCACGACTTCGGTTCCGTTCCCGGCACGTCGCCGGGAACGGCGTGCGCCACCTTCACCCCCACCGCCACGGCCCCGCACAACGTCCTCGGCGTCGGCGACTCCTGGGCACAGCGGCTCGCCGTGTACCGGCCGGACGGCAGCACCGTCTGCCAGGCCTGGTCGGAGACCTGTTCCCTCACGGCCGGCACCCGCTATACCGTCGTCACGGAGAAGCCGGTCGTGATCTTCGACCGTTCGTCCGGCGCCGGCTGCACCACCGCCACCCTCGGCGGGACCACGGAGGGCACGTTCGACGCGGTCGGCGAGATCGACTGTCTGACGCTGCCGCTGCCCGAAGGCGCACACCTGGCCGCTCTGCGGTCGTACGGCCGCCCCGCGCCGTCTCCCGAGGTGACGGTCGTCGACGCGACCGGCAAGGACGTATGCGGCTCGGAATCCGTGGAAGCGGGAGTGTGCGAGCTGACCGGCCCCGCTCCGTACCGTGCTCTGGTCACCATGTACGGCACCCTCATCGGCTCGCCGACCATGACGGGCACCTACCACGTCGCCTTCCACCGCACCGACGCCGAGAGCGCCTGTCCCGTGCTCCCGGCGGGCGACTTCACGGCTGACAGTCCTCGGGCACGGGTCACGATCGGGGAGGAGGGCTTCGCCCAGTGTCTCTCCGTCCCCGCTGACGACCACACCACCGGCGAGATCTTCGCGTTCGACGGCTCCGGCTGGTCGAAGACCATGTCGGTCTTCGACTCGACCGGGCAGCGGGTCTGCTCCATGGAGTCGGCCGGACGGATCTCGTGCGACCTCACGCCGGGGCTCGCCCATACGGTCCTTCTCTCCGGCGTCTCCTGGGGCGCCACCCACACCCTGTCCCGCCGCGACGTCACCGCCACCGCGCGCGGCTGTGTCCCGAGCCCGGCCAAGGCCGTCGGCGGCCCGTCGATCAGCGGGGTCACGGCCCCGCCTGGGACCCTCCTGTGCCATCAGGTGTCCACGGCGGGCGCCGGGGACACCCTGCATCTCAACATCCGCGACGCGCAGGGCGACGCACGGTTCGAGGCGTACGACGCGAACGGCGCGTTCGTCTGCGGCTCCTACTCGGAAGGCTGCTCCCCCAGCGGCTCCACCCGCTACCAGGTCCTCTTCGAGGCCCCTCAGAGCACGACGGCCGCACCCTCCTACCGCCTCGACGCCCTGCGCATCGGTACGGCGGCCGGGCCCGCGCCCGAGTGCGTCAAGGTCCCGAACGTCAGCTACGGCTTCGGCCCGCTCGTCGGCACCCTGAGCGAGGACCGCACCGCGATCTGCGCGGTGTTGCCCACCGCCTCGGGCGACAGCTTCGACCTGACGTTCACGCCGACGGGCTCCTTCGCGCAGTCCCCGACGCCCTGGCTCTACCGGCAGTCGGGCTCGCCGAACCTCTGCCACGGGTCGTACACCGACGAGGGCGAGAAGTACTCCTGCTCCGTCACGAGGGAGTCTCCCCGGGTGGCCACTCCGACGACGCTGCTCCTCACCGTCCCCGTGCAGCCCGCCGGGGCGACCACGGCCGTGCGGGCCTCGTTCACGTGCGCCGACACGATCTGCGGCACGGACAAGCCGACCATCGGCACCGTGGGCCCCACCACGGGTGGCGCGGGAAAGATCACTGTCACCCTCACCGGCACCGCGCTCCACGAGAACGACCAGGTGGCGGTCCTCGGGACGGACGGCAGGTGGCGCCGGTCCACGACGGTGTCGGTCGCGCCGGACCGGCGCAGCCTGACGGCGGCCCTCGATCTGACGGGTGTGAGCCTCGGCGCGCGCGGCCTGAGCGTATTCACGCACAACGGCTGGGAGTACGCCAAGGGCACGTTCACCGTCGTCGCCCCGCTCCGCAACACCGCCACCCCCGGCATCACCGGCACCCCCGTCATCGGCGGCAAGGTCACGGCGAAGGTCGGCACGTGGTCGCTGCCGGTGGACTCGCTCGCGTACCAGTGGCGGGCCAACGGTGTCGCCATCGCGGGGGCCACGGCCTCCACGTACACCCTGCCGTCGACGCTCTTCGGCAAGCAGTTGTCCCTGGCCGTGACCGCCCGCAAGGCCGGGCATCCCGTCGTCACCGCGGCGAGCAGCGCCGTGGTCGTCAAGGGCGTCGCGCCCAAGGCCACCAGGGCGCCGTACGTCTACGGCGCCGCCCGGGTCGGCAGCAAGGTGACGGCCGTGGTCGGGGCCTGGTCGCCCGCGCCGACCTCGTACACCTACCAGTGGCGGGCCAACGGCGTGGCGATCTACGGGGCGACGGCGTCCTCGTACGTGCCCGCCGCCTCCGTCCTCGGCAAGAAGCTCAGCGTGACGGTCACCGCGCACCGCACCGGGCACCTCAGCGGCGCGGCGACGTCGGCCGGGGTCACGGTCGCGGCCGGCCTCGCGCCGAAGGCGACCGGCGCGCCGTACGTCACCGGCACGGTCAGGGTCGGGCGGACGCTCACCCTGAACCGGGGGACGTGGACGCCGGCGCCGACCTCGTACGCCTACCAGTGGTACGCGAACGGGCGGGTGATCAGCGGGGCCACCAAGGGCTGGTTCACGCCGACGGCGGCGCAGCGCGGGACGCGGATCACCGTGAAGGTGACGGCCTACCGGACCGGCCACTACGCCGGTGCCGCGTGGACGCGCCCCACGGGGACGGTCGCCGGCTGACCCACCCTGCTCCACGGCCCCCGGGGGCGACGGTCGTCCGTCGCCCCCGGGGGCTTCCTATCTGACGGCTCGTCAGTTTCAATGACTGGGTGATGGGACACGCGGGGATGGCGGCCACCGCCGTCCGACACCTGAGAGCGGCCGGTTCGCCGACGGCCGTGGAACCACTGCCCCGGCCGGCCCTGCGCGCGGTACGGGAGGACGAGCGGCCGCCCGTCGACCCGGCCGAGTTCCGCCGCGTCCTCGGCCACTTCGCGAGCGGGGTCACGATCGTGACGGCCCTCGACGCCGAAGGCCCGGCGGGCTTCGCCTGCCAGTCCTTCGCCTCGCTCTCCCTCGACCCGCCCCTGGTCGCCTTCATGGTCGCCCGTACGTCCACGACCTGGCCCCGGATCGCGGCGACCGGGACCTTCTGCGTCAACGTCCTCGGCGCCGACCAGGGCGGCCTCTGCCGCTCGTTCGCGGTGAGCGGCGCCGACAAGTTCGCGGGCGTGGACTGGCTCCCGTCCCCCTCCACCGGCTCCCCCCGCCTGCCCGGCGCCCCCGCCTGGATCGACTGCGCGATCACCACGGTCCACACGGGGGGCGACCACCTGATCGTGGTCGGCCGGGTGGAGTCCCTGGGCGCGACGGAGGAGGGGGACCCGCTGCTGTTCCACCGGGGGCGGTTCGGGCGGTTCAGCGGGTAGGGGCGTGCGTCCGCCCCGTGTCAGGGCCGCTCACGCGATCAGCCCCCGGCGATCATCGTGCCGGTGTCTTCCTCCGGAAGCCGCGTCGGCCGGAGCGGCGGGTGATCAGTCCCGCCGCCGTCAGGGCCGCCGCCGCGGTCAGCCATTCCCCGGGCGTGCCCGTCGGTCCCGCGCCCGCCGAGAGGGTGCGGGACAGGACCGGCACCATGGCGCCCGCCGCCGCCACGACCGGCACCCAGATGTCCGCGCGCCCGCCGAGGCGGCGCTCCAGCTCCTCGCTCAGCCACACGACGGGGAGCACGAGGAGCACGGCCGCCGCCACCAGGCCCAGCAGCCACATCGGCATCGACGTCGACATCGCGAGGAGACCCGCGGGTCCTTCACCGGGTTCGGCCAGGGCCGTCCTCACCACCGTCGTCAGGGCCGCCTCGACCAGCAGCACCAGTACCGACACCCGCACCATCCGGCCCACCGTCCGGCCGCCGTCCACATCACCCACGTGCGATCACCTCCTTTGTCGACTATCCACACCATCATGCGGTCTGCGTCGGATGACCAGCGCCATCAGGGCCGCCGCCGCGCACAGCGCGCCCGACGCGTACCAGACGACGTCGTACGAGCCGAAGACGTCGCGGGCCACCCCGCCCGCGAACGCGACGACCGCCGCGCCGATCTGGTGCGAGGCGAGGACCCAGCCGAAGACGATCGCCGAGTCCTCGCCGTAGTGCTCGCGGCAGAGGGCGATCGTCGGCGGGACCGTGGCCACCCAGTCCAGGCCGTAGAAGACGATGAAGAACAGCATCGGCGGGTGGACCGTGGGGGCCAGCAGTATCGGCAGGAAGAGGAGCGAGATGCCGCGGAGCGCGTAGTAGACGGCGAGCAGGCGGCGGGCCTCGAAGCGGTCCGTGAACCAGCCGGAGGCGATCGTGCCGACGACGTCGAAGACGCCGATCACCGCGAGGAGTCCGGCCGCCGCCGTGAGCGGCATGCCGTGGTCGTGGGCCGCGGGCACGAAGTGCGTCTTGACCAGGCCGTTCGTGGAGGCCCCGCAGATCGCGAAGGAGCCGGCGAGCAGCCAGAACGGGCCGGTGCGGGCCGCCTTGAAGAGGACGGTGACCGCGCGGCGGGCCGCGCCCGTCACCGGGGCGGGCTTCTCGGCGTACTCCCCGCCGTACGGGGCGAGTCCGATGTCCGCCGGGTGGTCGCGGAGCAGCAGCCATACGAAGGGGACGACCGCGAGCGCGGCGAGCGCCACGGTCACGGCGGCCGGGCGCCAGCCCTGGTTCTCGACCAGCCAGGACAGGAGCGGGAGGAAGACCAGCTGCCCGGAGGCGCCCGCCGCCGTGAGGATGCCGGTCACCAGACCCCGGCGGCCGACGAACCAGCGGTTGGTGACGGTCGCGGCGAACGCGAGGGCCATCGAGCCGCTGCCCAGGCCGACGAGGACACCCCAGTACAGGACCAGCTGCCAGGCGGCCGTCATCCACACCGTGAGCAGCGAGCCGACGGAGATGATCGTCAGCGCGACGGCGACGACCCGGCGGATGCCGAAGCGGTCCATGAGGGCGGCGGCGAAGGGGGCCGTCAGGCCGTACAGGGCCAGGTTCACCGAGACGGCGAAGCCGATCGTGCCCCGCGACCAGTCGAACTCGGCGTGCAGCGGCTCGATCAGCAGGCCCGGCAGGGACGCGAAGGCCGCCGCGCCGATGATCGTGACGAAGGTGACCGCCGCGACGAACCAGGCGCGGTGGATCCGGGGGGTGCGGAGGGTGCTGGGGGCGCGGGGGGCTTTGTCCTCGGGCGTACGGGGGGCCTCGCCGTCGGGCGTACGGTCGGGCGTCTCGGTTGTCTGGGCCATGCCACCGAGCCTCCCGTCCCCGCCGCGCCCCCGCCATTGGCCCGAATGACAGCTTTGCAAAGGATCGGGACACCATGGCCGACCGACGGTCTACACCCTCGGCAGCGTCCTGATCGGGCGTACCACCAGCAACGCCCCCACCACGAGCACCGCGGCCCCCGCCCCCGCGAGCAGCACCTCCTCCGTGCCGACCGCCACCGCCACCGGCCCCGACAGGGTGCGGCCCACGCCCATCATCAGGAGCGAGCCGGCCACGTCGTACGCGTGCATCCGGTTCAAGGCCTCCTGCGGTACGTGCGTCTGGACGGCCGTCGACCACATCACCAGCCAGAACGCGAAGGCCGCCCCGCCGATGAACTGGCCCGCGCCGAGCAGCGCCACGGGCGCGCCGAGACCGAGCAGGGCGAGGTTCACGGGGAGGCCGAGGAGCGCCACCGCGCCGGCCGCGAGCGGTGCGCGCGGGCGCAGCCGGAGCGCGAGCAGGCCGCCGACGGCGCTGCCGGCGCCGTTGACGGCCATGAGCACGCCGTACGTCGCCGAGCCGTGGTCCGCGGTGACCAGGCTCGCGGTGAGCGGCACCATGGGCCCCGCGACGGTCAGCCCGTACACCGTCCAGATGGAGATGACCCCCCAGAGCCAGCTCCTCGATCGGAACTCGCGCCAGCCGCCCACGAGTTCGCTGCCGAGGGAGTCGCGGCGCAGGGAGTCGGACGGGAGGGGCGGGACGCGCATGAGGGCGAGGCAGAGCGCGCTGACCGCGAACGTCACGCCGTTGACGGCGAAGGCGGCGCCCGCGTTCCACACGGCGACGAGCAGTCCGGCGGCGGCCGGGCCCGCCATGGTCATGAGGGCTTCGACGACCCGCAGGACGGCGTTGGCGCGCTGCACGTCGGGGGCGATGCGCGGGATGGTGGAGGCGACGCCCGGCTGGAAGAGGGCGGCGCCCATGCCGGCGGCGACGGAGAGGGCGTACACCGCCCACAGCGGCGGGCTGCCGAGGGTGAAGGAGACGGCGAGGACGGCGGCTCCCGGCAGGCGGAGCAGATCGGCGAGGATCATCATGCGGCGGGCGGTGAACCGGTCGGCGAGGACACCGCCGAAGAGCACGAAGAGCGCGAACGCGGCCGTCCAGCCGCCGAGCGCGTAGCCGACGGTGGAGCCGGGGTGGCCGGCGCCGAGGAGTCCGGCGGCGAAGGCGACGGGGACCATGCCCTCGCCGAAGACGGCGACGCCCCGGGCGACGAAGAACAGCCGGAAGTCACGGTTCCAGAGGGCGGGCGGGGCGGGCGGCTCCGGTGGGGCGGGAATCCGTTCGGCGGCCTCAGACTTGTACGTGTTGTTGTCCGTCACGGACAGCTGGACTACCACCCGCGTGGTCTGGACCACCAGTGAATTTCCGGAGGATCACCGCCCGTGCCGCCGTCGCCGCCGCCCCCACCGCACCGCGTCGTCGTTCTCGCGCTGCCCGGTCTCCTCCCCTTCGAGCTGGGCATCCCGCACCGCATCTTCGGCCGCGCCCGCGACGCCGGGGGCCGGCTGCTGTACGAGATCGTCACCTGCGCCCCGGTCGCCGGGCCCGTCCGGACCGACGCCGACTTCTCCATCCACGTCGAGCACGGCCCGGAGGCGCTGGCCACCGCCGACACGGTCGTCGTGCCCGCCTCGTACGAACTCGGCCCCGTCTACGACGAGGGCAGGCTCACCGAGGAGCTGGCGGCCGCCCTCGCCCACATACGGCCAGGGACGCGGCTCGTCTCCATCTGCACCGGCGGGTACGTGCTCGCCGCCGCCGGTCTCCTCGACGGGCGCCCGGCCACCACCCACTGGTCCTCCGCCGAGCACTTCCAGCGCCTCTTCCCGCGCGTACGGGTCGACGCGGACGTCCTGTTCGTCGACGACGGCGACGTCCTCACCTCGGCGGGCGTGGCCGCCGGGATCGACCTGTGCCTGCACATCGTGCGCCGCGACCACGGCACGGCCGTCGCCAACGACGTGGCCCGCAGGACCGTCGTACCGCCGCACCGGGACGGCGGCCAGGCCCAGTACATCGAGCGGCCCCTGCCGGAGGCCGGCACCCACACCACGACCACCGCGCGCGCGTGGGCGCTCGCCCACCTCCACGAGCCGATCCAGCTGCGGGACCTGGCCGGGCAGGAGGCGATGAGCGTACGGACGTTCACCCGCCGCTTCCGCGACGAGGTCGGCGTCAGCCCCGGCCAGTGGCTCACCCAGCAGCGCGTCGAGCGCGCCCGGCACCTGCTCGAATCCACCGGCCTGCCCGTCGACCGGGTCGCGCGGGACGCGGGCTTCGGCACGGCGCAGTCGCTGCGGACGCACCTGATGAGCGCGATCGGGGTGACCCCGACGTCCTACCGGCGCACGTTCCGCACCGGCGCGGCCTCGTCCACGTCCTGACCCGTGTCGGAGGCGGCGGCGGTGGCGGCGTCGTTGGCGCGGGCGCGGGCCATCCGCCGCTCCCCCACCGCGCCGACCGCCGTCAGGAGCACGGTGAGGCCGACCCCGCACAGGATCGCCGTCGACGGGGCGACCACCTTGAGCAGCCCGCCCGCGAGGGTGCCGCTCGCCGCGTAACCCGCGCCGACCGCCGCGTACATGACCGAGTACCCGGCGGCGAGCGCGGACGGCGGGAGGATCTCCCGCAGCGCCAGGTTCCGGGTGAGCATGGCAGGAGCCATGAGGAGCCCGGACGCGGCGAGGGTGAGGGCGATGCCCACCGTCCAGGGCAGGACGGCGACGAGGGCGACCCCGGCGGTCACGCCGAGCACCAGGACGACGGACTGCACCGGCAGCGGCCCCGGCCAGCCGCTGCCCCGCAGGCCGTACAGGAACGCGCCGACGGCCGAACCGATCGAGAACCCGGCGAGCAGCGGTCCGGCCCAGCCGATGCCGATCCCGCGCTGTTCGAGGAGGGCGGGCAGGATCAGCTCGGCGAGCGCGAGCAGCGTCAGGGCGCCGGCCCCGAGGACGTACACGGGCCAGGCCCGCAGCAGCTCCCGCCGCACCGAGACGCCCTTCTCGGGCGGCTCGGCCGCCCAGCCGACCGGCAGCAGCCACATCCCGGCCACCGAGAGCCCCATCAAGGCGCCCTGGAGGAGCAGCGGTACGGCGGGGCCGACGCCGAGCGCCAGGCTGGTGGCGAGGGCGGGCGCGGCGGCCCAGATCCCGAAGGTCAGCACCGACTCCATGCTCATCGCCTGGGTGACGGACCGTTCCGGGACGAGGCTGGTGAGCAGGGCGCGCAGCCCGCCGGGCACGGCGGCGGGCCCGGCGCCTGCGAGCAGCGCGAGGGCAGCGAGGACGACGGGATGGGCGTCGGGCAGGAGTCCGAGCCCGGCGAACCCGGCCGTCCCCGCCGCGAGTCCGGCGACGAGGTGCGGCCGGGCCCGCTCGGCGTTCATGCGCAGGCCGAGGACGGGGGAGGCGATGATCTCGCCGAGCACGTACGCGGCGGCGAGCGCGGCCCCGAGCGAGTAGCCGCCGGGCCGCTCCCGTACGAGGAACACGAGCGCGAGCGGCGCCATCGCGACCGGCAGCCGGCCGGCGACGGTGACGACGGACCAGGCGAGGACGGGGCGGGTGGCGAGCTCGCGGTAGGACATGCACAGGACCGTACGGCCGAACGCCCCTGGAGCCCAGCAGGTTTCGCCGGGAGCGGTCAGAAAGTGAGGACGCCCCGGGCCACCTTCCCCCGCTCGGCGTCCTCCACGGCCCGCGCGAACTCCTCCACGGGGTAGGTGGTGGTGACGAGCTCGTCGAGGAGGAGCCGGCCCGAGCGGTACAGCTCGGCGTAGAGGGGGATGTCCCGCTGGGGCCGGGAGGAGCCGTAACGGCAGCCGAGGATCGACTTGTCCAGGAACATCGCGGCCGGCGGGAAGCTCGCCTCCGCCTTCGGGGCGGTCATGCCGAGCAGGATCGCCTGGCCGTGCCGGTCGAGCAGGTCGATCGCGGTACGGACGAGGCCGGTGTGGCCGACGCACTCGAAGACGTGGTCGGCGCCGGTGGGCAGGATGTCCCGGACGCCGTCGGCGGAGGCGAGGAAGTGCGTGGCGCCGAACCGCCGGGCCGTCTCCTCCTTCTCCGGGTTGGTGTCGACGGCCACGATCGTCAGGGCGCCGGCGATCCGGGCGCCCTGGAGCACGTTGAGGCCGATGCCGCCGGTGCCGATGACGACGACGGTCTCGCCCCGGCCGACCTTGGCGCGGTTGAGTACGGCTCCGACGCCGGTGAGGACGCCGCAGCCCATGAGGGCGGCGGAGGTGAGCGGGATGTCCGGGGGGATCTTCACGGCCTGCACGGCCTTGACGACGGTCCACTCGGCGAAGGAGGAGTTGGAGGCGAACTGGTAGAGCGGCCGCCCGCCGCGCGAGAACGGCTGCCCGGGCATCCCGATCGCCTTCCGGCACATCGTGGGCCGCCCCCGGTCGCAGTCGGCGCAGGCGCCGCAGTTCGCGAGGGTGGAGAGGGCGACGTGGTCGCCGGGGCCGACGTGGCTGACGCCGGGGCCGACCGCCTCGACGACGCCGGCGCCCTCGTGGCCGAGGACGACGGGCGGGGGGAAGGGGATGGTGCCGTCGACGACGGACAGATCGCTGTGGCAGAGGCCGGCGGCGGCGACGGCGACGAGCACCTCGCCGGGGCCGGGGGGCCGCACCTCCAGATCGTCGACGACCTGGACCTGCTTCCCGTCGAACACCACGCCCCTCATGAGCCGCTCTCCTCGCCCGCGTTCGGGCGGGCGCCCTCGGCCACGTTGGGGCGAGCGCCCTCGGCCGCGTTCGGCCGGGCGCCCTCGGCCGCCGCCCGGGCCATCTCCTCCAGCCGCGCCAGCATCGGCATCGGATCCACCCCCACCGTCCCCGGCAGGAAGTCCGCGATCCGTTCCGGTGTCCACGCGCCGCCCTCCGCGTACCCCGCCCGCAGTTCCCTCGGCTGCGCCCACACCGCGATCTTGGGTCCCGCGATCGTGTACACCTGCCCGGTGATCTTCTCCTCCCGGGCCCGCTCGGAGAGCAGGTAGACGACGAGCGCCGCCACGTCCTCGGGTTCGCCGATCTCCGCCAGCTCCATGGGTACGTTCGCGGACATCCGGGTCCGCGCGACCGGCGCCACCGCGTTCGCCGTCACCCCGTACTTGTGCAGCCCGAGCGCCGCGCTCCGTACCAGCGAGATGATCCCGCCCTTCGCGGCGGAGTAGTTGGCCTGGGCCACCGACCCCTGGTGGTTGCCGCTCGTGAAGCCGATGAGCGTCCCGGCGCCCTGCCGCCGCATCACCGCCGACGCCGCCCGGAAGACGGTGAACGTGCCTTTCAGATGGGTCGCGACGACGGGGTCCCACTCCTCCTCGGACATGTTGAAGAGCATCCGTTCGCGCAGGATCCCGGCGACGCACACGACCCCGTCGATCCGCCCGTACTCCGCGAACGCGACGTCGACGACCCGCTGCCCGCCCGCCATCGTCGAGATGTCGTCGGCGACGGCGACGGCCGTACCCCCCGCTGCCTCGATCTCCTTGACCACGGCGAGCGCGATCTCGGAGGTCGGTTCCCCGCCCTCGATCGACACCCCGTAGTCGTTGACGACGACCTTCGCGCCCTCCGCCGCGCACGCGAGGGCGACGGCGCGGCCGATGCCCCGCCCCGCGCCCGTCACGGCGACGACCTTGTCAGCCAAGAAGTTCCCCACGCCCGGCCCCTTCCCGCATTTTCTGACGGTCCGTTAGATTCGTTCGTCGTCAGGATTCTACGGTCCGTCAGATACCGGTCCACAAGACCCCGGAGGCCCCGATGTCTCTGCCCGCCGCATTCCACGAGATCGCCAAGCGCGTCAGCAACTGGGGCCGCTGGGGCCAGGACGACGAGATCGGCACGCTCAACCTCGTCACCGACGAGGTCGTACGGGAGGCCGTCACCACCGTCCGCACCGGCCTCCGGATCCCGCTCGCCGTCGACCTCAAGCAGGACGGCGTACAGACCGGCATGATCCCCGGCCGGGTCAACCCGCTCCACGTCATGGTCCAGATCAACCAGGAGCTCTTCGGCCCCGGCACGGTCGCCACCAGCGACGATGCCGTGACCCTCGGCCTCCAGGCCGGCACCCACTGGGACGCCCTGACCCACGCCTCGCACTCGGGCCGCATCTACAACGGCCGCCCCGCCGCCTCCATCACCCCGCACGGCCGCTCCGAGTTCAGCGGCATCCACACCGCCCGGCACCTCGTGAGCCGCGGGGTCCTCCTGGACGTGGCCGCCGCGAAGGGCCTGGACCGGCTGCCCGGCGACCACGCGGTCACCCCGGAAGACCTGGACGAGGCGGCCGACTTCGGCGGGGTCACCGTCCGGTCCGGCGACATCGTGCTCGTACGGACGGGTCAGATGCAGTCGTACCTGGCGGGCGACCGGCACGGGTACGCCTTCCCGTCCCCCGGGCTCTCGGTCCGGACGCCGGAGTGGTTCCACGCCCACGACGTCGCGGCCGTCGCCAACGACACGCTCACCTTCGAGATCTTCCCGCCGGAGATCGAGGACCTGTGGCTGCCCGTGCACGCCCTCGACCTGGTCGAGATGGGGATGCTCCAGGGACAGAACTGGAATCTCGAAACTCTGTCCACAGCCTGTGCACAAGAGCGCCGGTACGCGTTCCTGCTCTCCGCGATGCCCGAGCCGTTCGTCGGCGCGACCGGGACACCGGTGGCGCCGGTCGCGATCCTCTGAGGACCATCGCGATCCCCCGAGGACTTACGGGCGGCGGCGCGCTCGCGCGCGCCCCGAGCACGGCACGGCCGCCGCCACCCAGCCACGACCCGCACACGCCGAGGGCACACGGCCCTCGGCTCCCCTCGCCACGAATCGCTCACCCCAGGGTGGGCAAAACGCCACGAAACGTCAACAGGGCACCCGGCCGGGTGACACGGAGGCCCCCGGAGGTCCCTGAGTCACCGTCGCCCCGGGGACCGGCGCGGGCACGGGGACCGGCGCGGGCACGGGGGTCGGGGAATGAGCGGAAGGAGCGGAAGGCAAGGGGGCCGAGGAGCACACAGGGGCCGAAGCCCGGTCCACCTCGCACCAGATGCTCTTGCCCACCCCCTCGGGCTGCCAGCCCCACCGGTCCGCGAGGCCGTCCACCAGCTCCAGGCCGCGCCCGTTGGTGTCCTCGCCCTCCGCGTGCCGGGGCCGCGGCGGGCAGTCGCTCGCGTCGGCCACCTCCACCCGCACCCCGCCCTCCGCCGCGAACAGCATCCGCAGCACCGCCGGGCAGCCGGTGTGCACCACGGCGTTGGTCACCAGCTCGGAGATGAGCAACACCAGCGTCTCGGCCAGCGGCTCGTCATCGCCTATGCCCGAGCCGGCGAGCCGTGACCGGGCCCACCTCCGGGCTCGTCCCACCTCTGCCGGGTCCGGCCCGACCTCCAACTGCACCTGAAGCACCTGCACCGCTCACACCATCCGAACCGGCGGACACACCTTCACGGAACGTGATTCCCTTACGGGACAGCATGGTTGACGTACAGTCACCGCAACAAGCGCTTCGGGCATATTCCAGCGCGAAGGAGTACGCGTGGTCCATACTGTGCGACGCACTCTGCGGGTAGTCGAACGCCGGGTGCGAGCGGCGGGCATTCCCGGAGCCGGGGTCACCTCGGGGGCGACACCGGGACGATCCGGGCCAACGAGCACTCGCATCCCACGGAGCGTACCGGAGCCGGAGGCCGACTCCGGGCCGTGACGACCCCGCCGAAGGACACAACCCGATATCGACGTTCCGTGACCTGTCCGGCGCGGAACGCTACAGGGCGGCGGCCACCGTCTCCTCGGCCCGCGCGGCGGGAAGCCTCAGCTCCGCCCGTACCCAGGCCCGTTTCAGATGCAGATGGACGTCCGCCTCCCAGGTGAAGCCCATGCCGCCGTACACCTGGAGGCAGTCACGGGCGTTCCCGATCGCGGCCTCGTCGGCGAGCAGCTTGGCCCCGGCGATCTCGACGGGGTCGGCGGTGAGGGAGGCGGCCCGGACGGCGGCCCGGGCGAGCTCGGCCCGCACGAGCATTCCGGCACAGAGATGCTTCACCGCCTGGAACCCCCCGATGACCTCCCCGAACTGCTCCCGCTCCCGCGCGTAGGCGACGGCCGCCCCAGTGGTCCGCCCCGCACTCCCGACCTGCTCGGCAGCGGTGAGCAGCACGGCCGCGTCACCCCCCGCGCCGTCGGCGCCCCCGAGCCCCCGCACCCGATGCAGGGGCGTCAGCGGATCCACCGATCGCATCGGTACGGCGCCCGAAACGTCACCGAGGACCACGTCGGCCTCGTCCAGCCAAGGAACAAGCCCCTCCGAGGCGTCGGTCACCACGACCGCCCCCTCCGCCGCACCCGGCACACTCCCCGCCGCCACATGCGTCGCGACAAGCGGCCCCGGCACCAGCGTCCTCCCCACCTCCTCGAACACGAGCACCGCCTCCGGCAGCCCGAGCCCCACCCCGCCCTCCTCCTCCGGCAGCCGCAGCGCGAAGAGCCCGGCGGCGCCGAGCTCCCGCCACAGCTCCCGGTCGAGCCGCCCGCCCGCGTCGACGGCCGCCCGCAGCGCCTCCCGGTCGAAGAGCCGCGCGAGGAGTTCGCGTACACCCCGGCGCAGGTCCCGCTGGTCCTCGGTGAGTCGGAAGTCCACGGCGGGGGTCACCGGCCCTTCGGCAGGCCGAGGATGCGCTCGGCGACGATGTTGCGCTGGATCTGGGAGGTGCCGGCCGCGATCGTGTACGAGAGCGAGGAGAGCCGGTCCAGGGTCCAGTCGCGGTCCAGGTCGAGCGCGTCGGGGCCGAGGACGGCGGCGGCGGCCTCGTACAGCTCCTGGCGGGCGTGGGAGTAGTGCAGCTTGAAGACGGAGCCGCCCGCGCCGGGCACTCCGCCGGTGGCCTGCGCCTCGCTGACGTTGGCCTGGACGAGCCGCCAGAGCGCCTGGAACTCGGCGGAGAGCCTGCCGAGCCGCCGCCGCAGGACGGCGTCGTCCCAGGTGCCGTTCTTCCGGGCCGTACGGGCGAGTTCGCCGAGGAGGCGGCGGCAGGCGACGACTTCGCCGACGAAGGCGGTGCCGCGTTCGAAGGAGAGGGTCACCATGGTGACGCGCCAGCCGTCGTTCTCCTCGCCGACGCGGTTCTCGACGGGCACGCGCACCTCGTCGAGGAAGACCTCGGCGAACTCCGCCGATCCCGCGAGGGTGCGCAGCGGCCGTACGGTGATGCCCGGCGCGTCCATGGGCAGGGCGAGCCAGCTGATGCCCCGGTGCTTGGAGGCCGCCGCCGGGTCCGTCCGTACCAGCAGCTCGCACCAGTCGGCGACCTCGGCGTGCGAGGTCCAGATCTTGGAGCCGGTGACGACGTACGCGTCCCCGTCCCGTACCGCCCTCGTCCGCAGCGACGCCAGGTCGGAGCCCGCGTCGGGTTCGCTGAAGCCCTGGCACCAGACCTCGTCGCCGCGCAGGATCGGCGGCAGCCACCGCGCGCGCTGTTCGGCCGTGCCCTCGGCGGCGATGGTCGGTCCCGCGTGGAGGAGGCCGACGAAGTTGGCGCCGACGTAGGGCGCGCCGGCGCGTTCGGTCTCCTCCAGGAAGATCAGCCGCTGGGTGGGGGACGCGTCCCAGTGGGTGTCGGCGTACCCGGCGTCGTACAGCCTGCGCTGCCAGCCGCAGTCGTACGCGCGGCGGGCGGGCCAGTCGAGCGGGTCGGGTTTCGGCGGGAGGCCGGGCAGGGTCGCGGTGAGCCATTCCCGCAGCCGGGCGCGGAATTCCTCCTCCTCGTCGGTGCAGGTCAGCTCCATCAGACGAGGCCCGGGCCGATGCCTCGGTCGAAGTCGAGATCGAGCATGCGGATGGCGTTGCCCCGCATCAGCTTGTAGACGGTCTCGTCGTCGAGGCCCTGGACGTGGTCGAGGGCGACCTCCTTGGTGTGCGGGAAGGTCGAGTCGACGTGCGGGTAGTCGGTCTCGAAGGTGGCGTTGTCCCTCCCCACGACGTCCAGGGAGGCGATGCCGTGCTTGTCGCGGAAGAAGCAGCAGAAGATCTGCCGGTAGTAGTACGTGGACGGGGGCTCGGGGATCAGGTCGCGGACGCCGCCCCAGGCGCGGTGCTCCTCCCAGACGTCGTCGGCGCGTTCGAGGGCGTACGGGATCCAGCCCATCTGGCCTTCGCTGTAGGCGAGCTTGAGCGTCGGGAACTTGACGAGGACGCCGGAGAAGAGGAAGTCCATCATCGAGGCCATGGCGTTGTTGAAGCTGAGGGAGGCCTGGACGGCGGGCGGGGCGTCGGGGGAGGCCGCCGGCATTTGGCTACTGGATCCAATATGCATGTTCACCACCGTTCCGGTCTCCTGGCAGACGGCGAAGAAGGGATCCCAGTAGCCGGAGTGGATCGAGGGGAGTCCGAGGTGGGTGGGGATCTCGGAGAAGGTGACGGCCTTGACGCCCCGGGCGGCGTTGCGCCGGATCTCGGCCACGGCGAGGTCGATGTCCCACAGCGGGATGATGCAGAGCGGGATGAGCCGGCCGCCGCTGCCGCCGCACCACTCCTCGACCATCCAGTCGTTGTAGGCGCGGACGCAGGCGAGGGCGACCTCCTTGTCGTGGGCCTCGGCGAAGGTCTGGCCGCAGAAGCGGGGGAAGGTGGGGAAGCAGAGGGAGGCCTCGACGTGGTTGAGGTCCATGTCCTTGAGGCGGGCGACCGGGTCCCAGCAGCCGCGCCGCATCTCCTCCCTGGTGATCCCCTCCAGGGTCATGTCGTCGCGGTCGAAGCCGACGGCGGCGATGTTCCGCTTGTACGGGAACTTGAGGTCCTCGTAGATCCACCAGTCCGTCGGCGGCCCTTCGGGGTCCATCGTGATCTGGTACTTGCCGGCGACGTACGCGAGCTCGCCGATACCGGCCGTGAGGGGCCGGGGGCCGCGGTCGCGGTACTTCTTCGGGAGCCAGGTCTCGAAGAGGTGGGCCGGCTCGATCACGTGGTCGTCGACGCTGATGATGCGGGGCAGTTCCGTCATGGAGCGTTCTCCATTTTCTGATGACCCGTCAGATCTGACGGGTCCAGGCTAGCCCCGCACCCCTGGACCGACAAGCGGCGGACCTCTACGCTCACCGCACGATCTGACGGAACGTCAGCCAGGAGGAGTACGGGATGGAAGAGACCGCACACACGCTCGGCGCGTCCCGCACGCTCTGGGAGCTCGTCGAGCGGCGCGCCGCGCTCACCCCCGAGCGGCCCGTCCTCCTCCAGGGGGACCGCGTCCTCACCTTCGGCGGACTCCGCGACCGCGCCGAGCGCTGCGCCGCCGGCCTGTACGCCCTGGGCGTGCGCCCCGGCACGGTCGTCGCCTGGCAGCTGCCCACCCGGATCGAGACCGCGGTGCTCTCCTTCGCGCTCGCCCGCATCGGAGCCGTACAGACGCCGGTCATCCCCTTCTACCGGGACAAGGAGGTCGGTTTCGCGCTGCGCGAGTCCCAGGCCGAGTTCTTCGCCGTCCCCGGAGAATGGCGCGGATTCGACCACACGGAGATGGCCCGGCGGCTCGGCGCGCGCGGCGTCTTCGAGGCGTACGCCCCCGATTCCCTCCCCGACGGCGACCCGGCCGTGCTGCCCCCGCCGCCCGCCTCCGGCACCGACGTCCGCTGGATCTACTGGACCTCCGGCACGACCTCCGACCCCAAGGGCGTCCTGCACACCGACCGCTCGCTCCTCGCCGGCGGCTCCTGCCTCGCGCACGCGCTCCGGCTCACCGCCGACGACGTCGGCTCGATGGCCTTCCCGTACGCGCACATCGCCGGGCCCGACTACACGGTGATGCTGCTGCTCTACGGGTTCCCCGCGGTGATGTTCGAACAGTTCGCGCTGCCGGACGCCCTGGACGAGTACCGGCGGCACGGGGTGACCGTGGCCGGCGGCTCCACCGCCTTCTACGCAATGTTCCTCGCCGAGCAGCGCAAACGGCCCGAGGAGCCGGTCATCCCCACCCTGCGGCTGCTCGCGGGCGGCGGGGCGCCGAAGCCGCCGGAGATCTACCACGCCGTACGGAAGGAGCTGGGCTGCCAGCTCACCCACGGGTACGGCATGACGGAGGTCCCCATGATCACGATGGGCGACCCCGACGACACCCCGGAGAACCTCGCAACCACCGAGGGCCGCCCGCCGGCCGGCATGGAGATCCGGATCACGGACACCGGCGAGGTGCGGCTGCGCGGCGAGGCCGTCTGCCGGGGCTATCTGGATCCGGCCCAGACGGCCGCCGCGTTCGACGAGGACGGTTTCCTCGTCACCGGGGACGTCGGACATCTGACCCCGGGCGGGCACCTCGTCCTCACCGGCCGCGTGAAGGACATCATCATCCGCAAGGGAGAGAACATCTCGGCCAAGGAGATCGAGGACCTCCTCCACGAACACCCGGACGTGGGCGACGCGGCCGTCATAGGCCTCCCGGACGCCGAGCGCGGCGAACGCGTCTGCGCGGTCGTCGAACAGCCGCCGGGGGCCGCCCCGCTGACCCTTCCGGCGGTGACGGCCTTCCTGCGGGGGGCGGGCCTCTCCGTCCACAAGCTGCCGGAACAGCTGGAGGTGGTGGACGCGCTCCCCCGCAACGAGACACTGCGGAAGGTGCTCAAGTACAAGCTCAGGGAACGATTCGGTCCGTCGGACCGAGGCCGGTCGGACTGTGGCCGGTCGCGCCGAGGCCCGTCGGACCGGCACCGCTCGGACTGAGGCCGGTCGTCAGGAGGTCCGCCCGGGTGACACCGGCCGGGTCGGCCTCCGCGGCGTCGTCGCCGGGGCTGGTGGGCGAGGGCAGCTCGACGGGCAGGGGATCCTTCCCGGTGAGCGCCGCCGCCCCGTCCTCGTACACCTCGAAGAGGCGCCGGACGCCGAGCGCGGCGAGCACCCGGCCGACGTGCCCCTCCCGGTCCTCGGGCAGGACGAGGCGGAGCCGGCCGCCGCAGGAACGCAGCAGCCTGCGGGCAGCGATCAGCATGCCCACCCCGCTGGAGTCGCAGAACCGGACGGCGGACAGATCGAGCACGAGATCGTGGCGGCCGCCCGCGACCACGTCGTGGACGCGGCGACGTATCCGGGGGGAGGTGACCAGGTCCAGTTCCCCCCGCACGCGGAACAGCGTCCAGGAGCCGTACTCGTTCTCGTCGACCTCGATCGTCGTCACGGACGCCGCCTGCCCCGCCCCGCACCTCCGAAACCACAGGGCCGGAGGATGACGCGTTCCTTACCACCCGGATCCACGTCAAGGGCGCACTTGCGGCAAACAGTCGTGCGTTGTCGGTACGGCGCACTACGTTGGAGGAGAGCCGGGGAGCCGGGGTGCCGGAGGGAGCCGGGAGGGGCGGAGGGTCGGATGGCGATGGACACACCACCGCGCTGGGACCGCAGGATGCAGCAGCGGCTCGCGCGCGGGGAGGCCGCCGCGCTCGGCGAGCTGTACGACCGGTTCGCCTCGCTGGTGCACAGCCTCGCCCACCGGGTCCTCGACGACGACGGCGCGGCCGACCAGGTCACCCGTGAGGTCTTCGGCTACATCTGGGAGAACCCCGACGCGTACGACCCGAAGCAGGGCAGCATGCGCGGGTGGATCGCCAGGCTGACGCAGTCGCAGGCCGTGCACCGGCTGCGGCAGGCCGAGGCGACGGCGTACGCGGAGACCGGCCGGGGCTCGGTCGAGGAGCTGGAGCAGAAGGTGCGCAGGGCGTCGGTCGCGGCCCGCGCCGACTACATCGTGACGTCCATGCCGACGCCGCTCAGGGCCGCGCTCGAACTGGCGTACTTCCAGCGGCGGGACTACCGCCAGACCGCCGCCGACCTCGGCGTCACCGAGGACGAGGCGCGGCGACGCCTCCGCCTCGGCCTCCAGTTGCTGTCCTCGGCGAACACCCGGCACCCCGAGGGCGGCGGGCCGCCCGGCTACGGACGGGCGCTGTGACGGGGGCGAACGGCGACGCGGACGGCGTCGCACGCGCCCCGTGGGTGCCGGGGCCGCGCCGGGCGGCGGACGACCACGCGGACCTGACGGCGGAGGTCGTGGAGGTCGCGGAGGCCTCCGGGGCCGCGGAGTTCTCGGAACCGGAGGTGCCGGTCCTCACCCACAGTGTGCTCAAGTCCCTGCTCGGGGCGTGGGCGCTCTCGGCGTGTTCCACCGGGGAGACCAGGGCCGTCGAGGACCACCTCACGAGCTGCGCGCCGTGCGCGGACGAGGCGCTGCGACTGCGGGACGCCGTGGCGCTGCTGCACGAGGACCGGGACCTGGACCTCGACCCGCTGCTGCGGTCCCGGGTCCTGGAGAGTTGCCTGGGCCGGCGCCCGGCCCGCATCCCGATCCCCGGCTGGGTCACGCCGTACGACGCGGAGACGGCGCGGCTCGACGCGCTGCTGCGGGACATCGGCGAGTCGGAGTGGCACGCGCCGGTACGGCTCAAGTGGTACGAGGAGGAGCGGATCGTACGCCGGAAGGCGACGGTCGCGGGGGTCATCGGGCACCTGTTGGCGGTGGACGGCCTGGTGTCGGCGGCGCTCGGGCTCGACGATCCGCTGGGCGCGGGGACGCCGGAGCTGTCGCCGGCGGAGCGGACGGAGGCGTTCTGGTCGGGCCTCGACCGGCCGCCGAACCGGGCGTTGCGGGGGCCCTGGCGGGAGCAGAGCCACACGCTGATCCGGACGGTCTCGTTCGCGGGGCGCGGGGTGGCGGACCTGACGGTCACCTACAAGGACTTCGCGCTGCCGCTGCGGGACTCGCTGCTTGAGCGGGCGTTCGAGTGCTGGGTGCACGCGGACGACATCGCGCAGGCGGTGGCGTATCCGTACGCGCCGCCGAGCGGCGCGCATCTGCACGACATGATCGACCTGACGGCCCGCCTGCTGCCGGGCGCGCTCGCGAACCGCCGCCGCGCGGGCCTTGCGGCACCGGCCCGGCATCTGGTCGCGGCGGGGGCCCCGGGCCGCTCGCTCCACCTGGAGGTGGAGGGCGCGGGCGGGGGCCACTGGTACATCGCGCTCGACTCCCCGGCGGCGATCGGGTCACCGGAGCGGGCGGTGGCGCAGGTGGCGATGGACGGTGTGGAGTTCTGCCAACTGGTGGCGGGCCACGTCTCCCCGGAGGAGGCAGCGGCAGGCCAGGACGGCGACCGAGAAGCAATCCGAGACGTCCTGGCAGCAGCAGCGTCACTGAGCCGCTTGTAGCTCCCGCGCACGTCCCCGAGCGCCCACGCGGGGGCGGGGCGTTACGCGAAGACGACCGTGCGGCGGCCGTTCAGGAGGATTCGGCGTTCTGCGTGCCATTTGACTGCGCGGGCCAGCGCCTGGCATTCGACGTCGCGGCCCACCGCGACCAGCTGGTCGGGGGTCACCTCGTGGCCCACCCGTTCGACCTCCTGCTCGATGATCGGGCCCTCGTCGAGGTCGGCCGTCACGTAGTGGGCCGTCGCGCCGATCAGCTTCACGCCCCGCGTGTGCGCCTGGTGGTAGGGCTTGGCGCCCTTGAAGCTGGGGAGGAAGGAGTGGTGGATGTTGATGATCCGGCCGGACAGCTGCTTGCAGAGGTCGTCGGAGAGGACCTGCATGTAGCGGGCGAGGACGACCAGCTCGACGTTCTCCGAGCGGACGAGCTCCAGCAGCTCCGCCTCCGCCGTCGCCTTCGTGTCCTTCGTGACCGGGATGTGCCGGAAGGGGATCCCGTAGGAGCCGACGAGCTCCTCGAAGTCGGTGTGGTTGGAGACGACCGCCACGATCTCGACCGGCAGCGCGCCGATGCGCGAGCGGAACAGCAGGTCGTTCAGGCAGTGGCCGAACTTCGACACCATGAGGACGACCCGCATGCGCTCGTCGGCCCGGTTGATCTGCCAGTCCATCGCGTACGAGTCGCCGACCGCGGCGAAGCTGGCCCGCAGCTTCTCGACGTTCACCGGGGCCTCGGCCGAGAAGTGGACCCGCATGAAGAAGAGACCGGTGTCACGGTCTCCGAACTGCTGGCTGTCCTCGATGTTGCACCCCGTGATGAAGAGGTAGCTCGACACGGCGTGCACGATGCCCTGCTTGTCCGGGCAGGAAAGGGTGAGGACGTACTGGTCGGTCATCCTGTCAGCCTGCCATACCCGGGCGGGCCGGATGACCCACCGTCCGTCAGACGGAACGGGTCATGATGCTGAGCACGTCCAGGGAGCGCGGCGGCGTGTCCGGATCCTCGCCGTCGGCCCTGGCCAGGTGTACGTGGGCCTCGCGGGCGGCCCGTACGGCCTCGGGCCACCCGGGGTGCTCCAGGTACGCGGAGACGGCGGCGTCGGGCCCCACCTGGTGCATGATGCGCAGCACCCGGAGGACGGCGACGTCGACGAGGGCGGCCTCGCCGGTGTCGCGGAAGATCGAGCCGACGTACTTCTCGGCGGACCAGTTGTCGAGCCAGGTGTCCTCGACGAGGCGGTAGACGGCGTCGGTGACGTCGCCGTACCCGTCGAGGCCGGCGAGCCAGGTCGTCTCGTGGAACCCGGGATCGGAGAGCATGTGCAGCGCCGAGCGCACGTTGCTGCGCCAGCGCCACCACGGCATGTCGTTGAGCGGCATGCCGCCCATGGTGGAGGAGCGACGGCCGCGACGGGAAGAGTTCACCGAACCGGAGACTGGACTGGACACGTTTCGATCGTACGTTCCCTTGTCCGGTAACCGGAGTCCGCCCCTCGCAGCCCCTGCAATTCACCTTCAGGTCACCCACCGTTGAACCATGCTCACTCCCGCGTTACCCATGAGGCGGAAATGTGCACGCCATGACCGGTAGGCGACTGACCTCACTCCTCGCGTACGTCACGACCGCGGCGACGGGAGCCTCGTTGCTCACCGGCTGTGGCATGCTCCCTGGGGCCACGGGGGGCTCCAGGGAGCCCGTCACGGTGATGACGTGGGCCCCCGACCAGACGCGGGCGACCAACATGCCCGGAATGCCCGCCATGGCGCAGGCCTACGCCCGCTGGATCAACTCCCAGGGCGGGATCGACGGCCACGAACTGCGCGTCCTCACCTGTAACGAACACAACACCAGCACCGGCGCCGCGGCCTGCGCCCGACGGGCCGTCCGCGAGAAGGCGGTCGCCGTCGTCGGCTCGTACAGCCAGAACGGCCGCGCCTTCATGGCCCCCCTGGAGGCCGCCGGCATCCCGTACATCGGCGGCTACGGCATCTCCGAGGACGAGTTCACCAGCCCGCTCTCCTATCCCGTCAACGGCGGCCTCGCCTCCCTCATCGCCGGTCACGGCATGCAGCTCGCCGAGTCCTGCCGCACCGTCTCCCTCGTCCGGCCCGACACGCTCGCCGGCGACAAGCTTCCCGAGCTCCTCAACTCCGGGCTGCGCAAGGCCAGTCACCGGAGCGCCGTCGACATCCCGGCCGTCGAGGACGCGGCCGAGTACACCGCGCAGGCCGACCGGGCCCGCGAGAAGGCCGGTGACGAGGACGGCTGCGTCACCGCCGTCCTCGGGGAGCGCACCCAGACGTTCTTCGACTCCTTCCGCCGCCTCCCGGCGGCCGAGGACAGGAGCGACGGCGGCAGCGAGGGCGACGGCGACTCGGGCGGCAAGCGCGCCGCCGTACGGATCTCGTCCGTCCTCGGCAGCGTCGGCCAGCCCGTGATCGACCGCACCGGCGGCGCCCGCAGCCCCTTCGAGGGCGCGTTCGTCACCGGCTGGTACCCGGAGGCCTCCGACAAGAGCTGGGCGCCGATGCGCAAGGTCATCCAGGACCACGCGTTCGCCGACAACCGGGTCGACCCGGCCGACGCCGGCGTCCAGACCACCTGGATCGCGTACACGGTCCTCAAGGAGGTCGTCGAGGCCCTCGACGACGACCGGATCACGGCCACGCAGATCGCCCACGCCCTCGACCGGGGCGAGGAGATCGACACCGGGGGCCTGACCCCCACCCTGCGCTGGAAGTACGAGGACCTGCTCGGCGCCCCCGGCTTCCCCAGGATCGTCAACCACGAGGTGACGTTCCAGGTGGTGCGCCAGGGGCAGCTCGTGGCGCAGAAGCCGGGCTTCGTCGACGTCGGCGAGACCGTCCTCAGCGCCCCGTAGCCCCGGTCAGAGCTGGGAGTAGCTCCGCTTCTCCAGGCCGTACTTGGCGGCGGTCGGGTTCCACAGCGCGGCCGCCTCCTTCTTCGCGGTGGTGGCCACGCGGCTCTGCTTGTCCGCCTCGACCAGGTGGTTGGTCGAGCGGGCCTTGCCGCCCTTGCAGGCCTTCTTGTCCTTCATCTGCACGGCCCAGGCGGCGTAGTGGTCGTCGGCGGCCGCCGAGGCCCGCCAGGCCTTGGTGAGCGCCGCCGTGAGCGCGGGGTTGTCCGGGACCTTGTCGACCGACAGCGTCCGGAGTTTGGCGACCAGGCCCCGGCGCTGGTCGGCGGCGCCGCGCAGGTCGGCGGCCGCCTTGTCGAGGTTCTTGCACTGCTTGATGGACTCGACCGAGCTGATGACCGTGTCGCGGCTGCTGCTGCTGGTCGCGAGGAGCTTGCTCAGCTCCTGCGCCTGCGGCTCCGCCGGGTCGGCCGGCTTCTCGGTGGGCGCCTGGGTTGTGGGCGGCACGGAGGAGGTCGCCGCCACCTTCTGCCCGTCCGCCTGGGGGTCCTTCTCCTCGTCCCCGCCGCTGAGGAACGCGCCGGCGCCGAGGCCGACGACCGCGCAGCCGACGACGACTGCGGCGATGAGCGCGACCGGCGACTTGCGGCGCGGCGGCTCGGGCTCGCCGCCGTCGTAGTAGGCGCCGTCGTAGCCGTACTGCTGCGGGGGCGCCGGAGGCTGGTGATGCTGCTGGTACGGGGCGGGGGCCGGGGTCGGCGGCTGGTACGGGGCCGGAGCGGGCTGCTGGTACGCCTGCGTGTGCGGCCGCGGCTGGTGCTGCTGCGGCTGCTGCGGCGCCCGGGGGGCCTCCGTACGGAAGAGGTTGTCGAACTCGGCGGGCGGCTGCCGCTCGCCGGGCTCCTGCCCCGGTACGGGGGCGATGTACTGGGTCGCGTCCGAGGCGCCCGCGGGCCCGGGGCCCTGCGCCTGGAGCGGCCCCGTGCCCAGGAACTGGGTGTGCGCGCCCCCACCCTGCTGCGGCGGCACCGGGGCGATGTGCTGGGTGGCCTGCATGTCCCCCGCGGCCTGATGCGGATACCCGTACCCGGGCTGCGGAGCCGCCACCGGCGGCGGGTAGCCGTACCCCGGCGGCGGAGCCGAAGCGGACGGCATCCCGCCTGAAGCGGACGGCATCCCGCCCGGGGCCGACGGCATTCCGCCCGGCCCCTGCGGTATCCCACCCGGCCCCTGCGGCATCCCGCCGCCCGCGACCGGGGCGATGTGCTGGGTCGCCTGCATGTCGGCGGCGCCCGGCGCGCCCGGGCCCGGGTAGCCGTAGCCCGGCTGCGGCGCCGCGCCCTGCGGCGGGACCGGCGGCAGGTACTGGGTGGACTGCATGTCGGCGGGGCCGCC
This sequence comes from Streptomyces sp. NPDC002773, assembly GCF_040295605.1. NCBI lineage: Bacteria > Bacillati > Actinomycetota > Actinomycetes > Kitasatosporales > Streptomycetaceae > Streptomyces > Streptomyces sp. NPDC002773. The sequence goes on along the minus strand of NZ_JBEOVO010000024.1, from coordinate 30,503 downwards.
GGGGGTCGCCTCAGGAGGCAGCGGCTGGGCGGGCGGCAGCGGCTGTCCGCCCGGCGAGGCGCCGGCGGGACCCCAGGCGCCACCCCACGGCTGTGCTCCCCCTTGACCGTCCTGCGCGGGGGGCACCGCCGGGTACTGCGGCTCCGGACCCTGTCCGTTCTGCGTCACCGGGACTCCTACTGATGGACCTACGGCATCGTCGGCCCACGCTACCGGGTACGCGCGGGGCTCCGCACACACGTGTGAGCCCGATTACACAACCTTCCTGCACCTCGCGGCCCCCACCTGGGACTACGCCGCGTACAGCTCCATCCGCGCCCCGAACTCCCGCACCACCGGCTCCCCCGCGTACGGCTCCAGGCGCTCCCTCAGGTCCTCCAGGTACTCCGCGCCCCGCGACGACCGCAGCGTGCTGAGGAGTTCGAGCGCCCGCGTCCCCGTACGGCAGGCCTGCTCCACCTCCCGCTGCTGGACCTGCGCGGAGGCGAGCAGGGCGAGCCCGATCGCCCGCCGCCTCGCCCGCGTCTCCGGATGCCCCGCGATCGACTCCTCGGCCGCCCGCGCCGCCGCCTCCGCCTGCCCCAGGTCCCGGTAGCAGTGCGCCAGTTCGTCCGCCAGGTACGCCTGGTCGAAGTGGGCGATCCACGCCGGGTCGTCGCCCGCCTCCGGATCGGCCAGCTCCAGAGCCCGTACGGCACTCCCGGCCGCCTCCTCGAAGGCGCGGACGTCCCCGAGGAGCGCGTGCCCCCGCGCCTCCGCCGCGAAGAACATCGCCTCCGCCCTCGGCGGCACCTTCCCCCGCGCCCCTTCCTGCGCGGCCCGCGCCAACTGGGCGATCTCCCGCGGGTTTCCGAGCTGCGCCGCGAGATGGCTCATGGAGGCGGCCAGCACGTATCCGCCGTAGCCCCGGTCCCCGGCCGCCTGCGTGAGTCTCAGCGCCTGGATGTAGTACCGCTGGGCGAGCCCCGGTTCGCCGGTGTCCACCGCCATGTACCCGGCGAGTTCGGTGAGTCGGGCGACCGCGGCGAAGAGCTGGCGGCCGATCGCCTCCCGGTAGGAACCGGACAGCATGCCCGAGACGACGCTGTTGAGGTAGTGGACGACCACCGGGCGTACGTGCCCGCTGCCGAACCGCCGGTCGAGGTCGACGAGCGCGGCCGTCATCTCCCGTACGGCCGCCACGTCCGCGACCCCGACGCGGGCCCCCGCCATCCGTGCCACATGCGGGTCCGGGCCGGTGATCAGCCAGTCCCTGCTGGGCTCGACGAGCGCGGACGCCGCGACCGTGGAGCCGGCGAGGAAGTCGCGGCGGCCGACGTCGCTGCGCCACAGCTCGCAGACCTGCTCGATCGCCCCGGGCACGGTCGGCGCGAACTGGAGCCCCACGCCCGCGGCGAGGTTGCGCCCGTTGGCCATGCCGACCTCGTCGATCGTGACGGTGCGGCCCAGCTTGCGGCCGAGTGCCTCGGCGATGATGCCCGGGGCGCGCCCGCGCGGCTGCTGCCCGCGCAGCCAGCGCGCCACGGACGTCTTGTCGTACCGCAGGTCGAGGCCGCGCTCCGCGCCGACCATGTTGACCCTGCGGGCGAGGCCGGCGTTGGAACAGGCCGCCTCCTGGATGAGTGCTTGGAGCCGTTCGTTGAGCTGACGCGGGATGAGTGGCCTGGCTGCCATGAGTGCCCCCTGAGGCCGAGCAGTGATCACGAGAAGTGATCACTGCCCGGTGAATATCCGGTCAATGCCGATGTGAACACGCGAAACCGGACACGTCGGCCGCGAGTTCACCGCCGGCGCCCCCACCTGTGCGTACCCACCCCCGCTCCCCGGCTCCCCGCGCGCCCCCGCTCGTGCACCGATGCGCCCCGCGTGCAGGATCGATGCCTCACACCGCTCGGCGCCCCGCCCGTAACCCCAGGTGGCGCGGGAAGTTGTGTTCACCGTGGAAGAGACCATCGGAGTCACGGAAGCCGCACAGATCCCCAAGCAGCGGGGCGAGCAGCTGCTGGACAGCGCCGTGCGGTACGCGGAAGAGCGGCACTGGGACGTGTTTCCCGGGACCTGGTTGGAGGCCGTCGAGGGCAGGGAGCGCTGCTCCTGCGGCGCGGACGCGTGCGCCGTGCCCGGCGCCCACGCGGTCAGGCCCGACTGGTCGACCCAGGCGACCGGCAGCGGGGTCGGGGCGCGCCGCATGTGGACGAAGCAGCCGAAGTCGTCGATCCTGCTGCCGACGGGCCGCACGTTCGACGCGATCGAGGTGCCCGAGTCGGCCGGTTTCCTGGCGCTCGCCCGGATGGAGCGGATGGAGCTGACGCTCGGCCCGGTGACCTGCACCCCGGACCGCCGGATGTACTTCTTCGTGCTGCCCGGCGCGGCCGCGAAGGTGCCGGACCTCGTCCGGAAGCTGGGCTGGGTCCCCGCCTCCATCGATCTCGTCACGCGCGGCGAGGGGCACTACGTGGCGGCCCCGCCCACCCGGATCGGCGGCTGCGGCGCGGTGCAGTGGGCCCGTCGCCCCACCCCGGCGAACCGCTGGCTGCCCGACGCGGAGGAGCTGATCAGCGCCCTCGCGTACGCGTGCGGCCGGGAGGCGGCGGAGGCGCGAAGCCGGACCGCGCAGTGACGCCGGGTCCCCCGGACCTGGGGACGCCGGCGTGACCCTGGGCCCCCGGCGGGCCCGCCCTTAGGGTGGGGCCCGTACACACGGGGACGACCTAGGGGTTGACAAGACCATGCCTGACCAGGCATTTGACGGAGCGTTCGACAAGGCGGGCGCCGCACCGGCGGACGGTGCGGCGCCCGCCGTGCGCGTCGAGGGTTTGTGGAAGCGGTTCGGGCAGCAGATCGCGGTGAACGGGATCGACCTGGTCCTGCCCGCAGGCCGGTTCATCGGCCTCGTCGGGCCCAACGGCGCCGGCAAGACCACCACCCTCTCGATGATCACCGGACTGCTCCGCCCCGACCAGGGCCGCATCCTGGTCGCCGGGCACGACGTGTGGGCCGACCCCGAGTCGGTCGCCCAGGTCAAGGCCCGGATCGGCATCCTGCCGGAGGGACTGCGGCTCTTCGAGCGCCTCTCGGGCCGTGAACTCCTCGCGTACAGCGGCCGCCTGCGGGGCCTTCCCGGCGCCGAGGTCGACAAGCGGGCCGCCCAGCTCCTCGACGTCCTCGACCTGACCGGTTCGCAGAACAAGCTGGTCGTCGACTACTCGACCGGCATGCGGAAGAAGATCGGGCTCGCGGCGGCGCTGCTCCACAACCCCGAGGTCCTCTTCCTCGACGAGCCCTTCGAGGGCGTCGACCCGATCTCGGCGCAGACCATCCGCGGCGTCCTGGAGCGGTACACCGCCTCCGGCGCGACCGTCGTGTTCTCCAGCCACGTCATGGAACTGGTCGAGTCGCTGTGCGACTGGGTCGCCGTGATGGCGGCGGGCCAGATCCGGGCGCAGGGGCCGCTCGCCGAGGTACGGGGCGAGGCGCCCTCGCTCCAGGCGGCGTTCCTGGAACTGGTCGGCGCGAACGGGCGCGAGGCGGCCGGGGACTCGCTGGACTGGCTGGGCGGCGGGGCGCAGCGATGAGCGCCGTGACGACCACCCCGACGACCGCCGCCGCCTCCCCCGTACCGTCGCTCACGTCCGTCTTCGTACGGCTCAAGCTGTCGCTGCTGCGGAACGGGCTGCGGCAGTCGGGCGGGCGGACCGCCGCGTACATCGTCTCGATCGTGTTCGGGCTGCTGTTCGTCGCGGGAATGGTGCTGTCCTTCGTCCTGCTGCGGGGCAGTGCCTCCGCCGACACCATCGCGGTCCTCATGACGGGGATGACCGCGCTCGCGTGGGCGGTGATGCCGCTGTTCGTGCCCGGCGGCGACGAGACCCTCGACCCGTCGCGGCTCGTGATGCTGCCGCTGCGGCCCCGGCCGCTGATCCGGGCCCTGTTCGTGGCCTCCCTCGTCGGCGTCGGCCCCGTCCTCACCCTGTTCCTGGCGTTCGGCGCGGCGCTCTCCGTCGCGCACGGCGCGGCCGGAGCGGTCGCCGCCGTCGTCGCCGTCCCGCTCACGGTCGCCGTGTGCGTGGCCCTGTCGCGGGCCGTGGCCGCCGCCAACATCCGGCTGCTCACCTCCCGCAAGGGCCGGGACCTGGCGCTGCTCAGCGGCCTCGTCATCGCGGTCGGCATGCAGGTCGTGAACTTCGGCGCCCAGCGCCTCTCCCGGCCCGGCGGCCTCACCGCGCTCGAACCGGCGGCGGCCGTCGTCGACTGGCTGCCGCCCGCCGCTGCGATCGGCGCGGTCGACGCGGCGAGCGAGGGCGACCACGTGTCGGCGGCGGCGCGGCTGCTGCTCACCGCCGGCGTGTTCGTGGCGCTCATGTACTGGTGGCGGCGGAGCCTGGTGCGGCTGATGGTCGAGCCGGACGGCTCGACGATCGGCGCGGCGTCCGAGGCGCGCGAGAAGTCCGCCGGTACGGGGCGGCTCGCCCGGATGCTGCCGGCCGGGCGGGACGGCGCCGTCATGGAGCGCAGCCTGCGCTACATGTGGCGCGACCCGAAGACGAAGGCCTCGTGGGTGACCTCGCTCGCCCTCGGCCTGATCGTGCCGCTGTTCAACGCCTTCCAGGGCACGGGCTCGATCTACTGGGCGTGCTTCGCGTCCGGCATGCTCGGCATGCTGATGTACAACCAGTTCGGCCAGGACTCCTCGGCGTTCTGGATGGTCGCCCAGACCCTCTCGACGACGGCCGACGCGTACGCCGAACTCCGCGCGCGTGCCCTGGCGCTGCTCGCCATCACCCTGCCGTACGCGGCGCTCGTCACGGTGCTCACGACGGCCGTCCTGGGTGACTGGTCGCGGCTCGCGGAGGCCATGGGTCTCGCGTTCGCCCTGCTCGGCGCGATGCTGGCGACGGGTGCGGTGGCCTCGGCCTACTTCCCGTACTCGATCCCGCAGGACAGCGGCTACAAGAACGTGGCGCCGGGGCAGGCCGGGCTCGCCTGGATCTCGATCCTCGGCGGCATGCTCACGGCCCCGCTGCTGTGCGCGCCGCTGATCGGCGGGACGGTGTACCTGCACCTCTCCGACCAGCAGGCGCAGCTCTGGCTGCTCTTCCCGGCCGGGACGCTGTACGGCGCGCTCCTCATGTGGGCGGGCCTGAAGGTGGCGGCTCCGCGCACGGCGAGGCGGCTGCCGGAGATCCTGGCGGCGGTGAGCAAGGGGTAGGAATGAGGGCGGCGGTACGCGCGCGCGTACCGCCGTCCCCCAGCACCGTGCCTCAGCCGGTGAACGACTCGGGGCCGAAGCGGCCCCACACCACGAAGCCGATCAGGACGATGTAGACGACGTCCACCCCCACGAGGTTCAGCTCGTGCCGCCGGATCCGGGTGATCGCCGCGCCCACCATGATGAGCAGCAGTCCGAGGGCCGCCACCGGTACCAGGCCCGGTGCGATGTCGAGCACGGCGGGCAGGACCAGGCCTATGGCGGCGAGGGCCTCCAGGGCTCCGATGGCCTTGACGCTCCCGGCGCTGAAGTCCTCCACCCACCGCCCGCTTGCCCCGGCGGCGGCGATCTTCGCCTTCGGCGTGACCACCTTGTAGCCGCCACCGGCCAGGAAGGCGAGGGCGAGCAGTCCGGTGACGATCCACAGGGCGAGGTTCATGGCACGGTCCTTTGCGGCGTAGGGCGGTTACGGGGTGGGGGGCGCGATCAGTGGAACTGGCCGGGCTTGTAGTCGCCGCCGGGCATCTGGATCATGACGTTGCCCCGGTTGAAGGCGTTGATGATGGCGATCGCGGCGACGAGGGCGGCGAGCTGCTCGTCGTCGTAGTGCTTGGCGGCGTCCGCCCAGGCCTCGTCCGTGACCCGGCCGCCGTCGGCGATGCGGGTGCCCTGCTCGGTCAGTTCGAGGGCCGCCCGCTCGGCGTCGGTGAAGACGGTGGCCTCGCGCCAGGCGGCGACCATGTGGAGGCGCTGGGGGCTCTCGCCGGCGGCGGTGGCGTCCTTGGTGTGCATGTCGAGGCAGAAGCCGCAGCCGTTGATCTGGCTCGCGCGGATCTTCACGAGCTCCTGCGTCGCGACGGGCAGGGACGAACCCTCAAGGGCCTTGCCGGCCGCGATGATGTGCTTCCAGACCTTGCCGGCGATCTGGTTCTCGAACATGTTCAGGCGAGCGCTCATGGCGGGCTCCTCCATCGTGGTCGGCGGTGCTCGGTTACACACCCAGGACGGAACGGGGCCGCCGCGATGTGACATGGGGGGAACGTGACCTGCGTCACGGAGGGCCGGAAGGCCGGAGGGGGCGGGAGTCGTCGGCGCGGGGGCGGAATTCCCTTGCTCCGCGCGGCCGGTGCGTACGATCCTCCCTTCCATGACCCTCCCTCTCGCACAGCCGCAGCGCGTGATCACCCTCGACGACGGCCTCACGCTCCGCGCGTGGGACGCCGAGGCGGACCTGCCGGAGCTCTTCCGGGTCATCGAGGAGTCGTGCGCGCACCTGCGCCCCTGGATGCCGTGGGTCGCCCAGCACGACTTCGACCGCACCACCGAGTTCCTGGCCGGCCGCGCCGGGCGGTGGGCGAGCGGGGAGGAGTACAGCTACGCGATCGTCCTCGACGGCGCCGTCGTCGGCGCCTGCGGGCTGCTCCGGTACGAGGACACCCCCGCCGACACCCGCGAGATCGGCTACTGGCTGCACCCCGCCGCCACCGGCCGCGGCGTCGCCACCCGGGCCGCCCGTGCCATGGCCGAGCAGGCCTTCCGCCTCCCCGGGATCACCTGCGTCGAGATCGTCCACGACCCGGCGAACGTCAACAGCGGCGCCGTCGCCGCCCGCCTCGGCTTCACCAAGGGCACCCGTCGCCCCGCCGAGGCCCTCGCCCCGGCCGAGACGGGAGAGGTACAGGTCTGGTACCTGCGGGCGGCGGACCTGACGGGGTGACGTGAGGGCGGGGTGCTCTTCCGGCCGCAGGATGAGCCGGCCGGAGCCCGGACGACCGGGGGCGGGTCGCCTCGCCCCGTGCCGGGAACTACTGTCGCGGGCATGGTCGAACACGATGCTCTCCGCGCCACCTCCGAGGCCTATGACGCCGTCGCCGCGACGTATGTGGACATGTTCCGCGACACGCTGCGGGACCGGCCACTGGACCGCGCGATCCTGGCCGCCTTCGCCGAGGTCGTGCGGGCGGAGGGGGGCGGTCGGGTCGCGGACCTGGGGTGCGGGCCCGGCCACATCACGGCCCATCTGGCCGAGCTCGGTCTGTCGGCCTTCGGGGTCGACGCCTCTCCGGTGATGATCGCGTCGGCCCGGCGGGACCACCCCGGCCTGCGGTTCGACGTGGGCTCGATGGCCGCGCTGGACATCGCCGACGGCGAGCTGGGCGGCGTACTCTCGCGCTGGTCCGTCATCCACACCCCGCCGCACGAACTCCCGCCGATCCTGGTGGAGTTCCACCGCGTCCTGGCGCCCGGCGGCCATCTTCTGATCTGCTTCTCGGCGACCGACGGCCCGTCCCACCCGACGCAGGCCTTCGACCACACCGTCGCGACGGCCTACCGCTGGTCGCCCGACCACCTCGCCTCGCTGCTGCGCGAGTCCGGCCTGGCCGAGGTGGCCCGGCTGGTCCGCGAGCCCGAACCGACCGACCGCCGGCAGTTCCAGGAGGTCCAGCTCCTCGCCCGCAAGGCCTGAGCACGGCATCGAGGAGCGTGTGCGGCGGGTCGCGGCCAGGAGGGGCGTCGCCCGACGCAGGGCGTCAGAGCGTCGAGGTGATGTGGTCGCGCAACCGCTCGGTGTACAGCCGCATCACCTTGTCCGCCACATCGGTGTCCGGGAAGCGGCTCGTCAGCCAGATCCCGTCGGGCAGCCGGTTCGCCCACATGAACACCTGGTCGCTGTGGGACGGCCGGATCAGGCCGTGGGCCCGCTGCTCGGACCACCGGTCGGCGCCCGGAATCGCACGGGTGTCGATGTAGGAGACGGACGAGAACAGGTCCGGGTCGGTCGACCGGTCCGCACCGAGCAGGTTCAGCACCCGGTTCATGGGAACACCCGCGAGCGCCCGGTGGGCCTTGAGCTCGGCGCGCACCGTCCGGAGCGCGTCGGGGAAGCTGCGGCAGAGGTCGGTCTCCACCTCGATCGGGACGCCTCCCACGTACCAGCCCACCGACTCGCTCCACCGCGACTTCGTCCGCGTGTGGAACGGCACCACCGTCCGGTACACCTGGGGCCCGCCGAGTTCACCGACGATCCGGGCGGTCGCTGCGAGCACCCCGGCCAGGCTGCCGCCGTACGGCCGGCAGTACGCCTCGAACGCCGCCGCCTCCGACGGGCCCGCGAGCGGTTCGCACAGCACCCGCTGCCGGGCCGGCGGGGCGCCCGCCGTCAGTCCGAGGTCCAACGGGAAGCCCGGCAGCTGCCCGCCGCACCGCCGGATGAACTCCCTCCAGTGCGACACGGCGGGGTGCCCGTCGTCGACCCGGTCCGCGTCGGCCCGTTCCAGCTCGCAGAAGTCGACGTAGCTCGCGACCGGGGCGGGCTCCTGCGGCGACCGTCCCTCAAGCCCGGCCGTGTACAGCTCGTGTACGTCGGCGGGGAGCCGGAAGAGGGAGTAGGCGTCGACGTTGCTGTGGTCGAAGGCCATGTACACGCTGGTCGAGTCGTCCCGGAGGACCGCCGCGTAGATCAGGTTCGGCCAGCGCAGTGCGTCCGCGACCGTGTGGAAGCGGTTCTCCAGATGCCGCGACAGCCTGCCTCCGTCAGGGAAGTCCCCGGCGTCCTCGCGGTGCAGGGCCACCTCGCCGGCGTCGAGCGTGAACCGGCGCAGCTCGTCTCCCGACTCACCGGCCCAGCGGAACCCGCTGCGCAGCGTCTCGTGCCGCGCGGTCCAGGCCCGCAGCGCCTCCTGGAGCACGTCGAGGTCGACGGGGCCGTCCATGTCGAAGACGATGCCGATCCACGTCGGTACGAACAGTCCCTTGTCCCGCAGCCTTTTGGCCCTGCGGATGTGCATCTCCTGGATGTACGCCGGCGGCCGGGCGTCCTCCGTCCGCGCCGCCGCCTTCACGGCGGCCGGGCTCAGCGTCCACTCGACGAGCCGTCCGGGCCGGACCTCGCACGCTTGGATGTCAGTGATACGCACGCGTTTCCCCTTCGCACAGGGGGCCCCGGACACGGAGCCCCTCTGCGAGCAAGGCCCACGGGCGCGGTATGGATGCGCCCATCCCACGGAATGCAGCACAACGGGTATCGCGTCGAACGGCCGGGCGAGCCCCTGAGCCGTACCCCTCAGGCGTGTACCGCCTGGGCCGTCTTCGTCTCTGCCGTGTGACGGCGTGAGGGCCCCCACCCGTCCTGGGTGGAGGCCCTCACTTCACTTACCGCTCCAGCGGGGTCAGAACGCGCCGTTCAGGTCCCACCAGTTGGGGTCCGCCAGCGAGCCCGGGTAGAGCGCGCCCGTGCCCTTGCCCGGGTAGAGGAGCAGGCAGCCTTCGCCCTCGCACTCGGCGGAGGAGTAGCTGGGGCCGGTGATCGTCGCCACGTCGTTGCGGCCGTCGGCGTTGATGTCACCGACCGCGAGGATCGTGGCCATGACGTTCCAGCCGCCGGCGCCGATCAGCACGCGGGCGCCGAGGCCACCGGTGCTCGTGGCCGGGTAGAACCACAGCTTGCCGGTGGCGCCCTCGCGGGCGGTCAGGTCGGCCCGGCCGTCGCCGTTCATGTCGCCGGTCGCGACCAGCGTGTTCATGATGTTCCAGCCGCCGCTGCCGATCAGCTTGCGGGCGCCGAGGGTGCCCGTCGTCGTGGCCGGGTACAGCCACAGCTTGCCGGTGGCCTTCTCGACGGCGAGGAGGTCCGCGCGGCCGTCGCCGGACAGGTCACCGAAGGCGGTGATCTTGTCCATGGCGTTCCAGCCGCCGCTGCCGATGAGCTTGCGGGCGCCGAGGGCACCCGTACCCGTGCCCGGGTACAGCCACAGCTTGCCGGTGGCCGCCTCGCGGGCTATGACGTCCTCGCGGGCGTCGCCGGTGAGGTCGCCGTGCCGGGTGAGGGCGTTCATGACGTTCCAGCCGCCCGCGCCGACGAGCGTGCCCGAGCCGTCGCCGGGCAGGAACCAGAGGCGCCCGGCCTGGTCACGGACGAGGACGTCCGACTTCTTGTCGGCGTTCATGTCGCCGAAGCCCGCCGCCTTGGGGGCGGTCGTGGCGTGCCACTCCGGGTACGCGGGCAGGACGCACTCGCGGTCGGTGGAGACGAACTTCAGCGAGCTGATCGAGTTGCTGCCGGGGCCGCCCCACTCGCTGCCCGAGGGGTTGGCGGGGATCACGCTGGCGCCCGCGTACTCGTCGTCGTAGTTCGCGCCGTCGTAGAGGCAGGCGACCTTGGTCGTGCGGTTGACGACCGAGCGGAACGTGTTGTCCCAGGTCCCGAGCGTCGGAGCGTTCACGTTCGTCTTGTACATCGTGCCGGTGCCGTTGTCGGTCTTCCAGGCGCAGAAGTAGCCCGACGGGCAGTCGCTGATCGCAGCCTGCGCGGGCGCGCCCGCACCGAGAAAGCCGGCCGACGTGAGCCCCAGCGCGGTGGCTACCGTGGCCAGGCGCCGCAGCATGGATGTGCGCATGCAATTCCTCTCTGAGGCGGCGCGGAGAAGACCTCGGACGCGCCGCGAGAGGGAGACCGTATCCGGCCACGGGGCGCACGCCCGCACCGGGGGCACCCGTCGCCCGGAATGCTGGACTCCGGCCCGCTTTGCCCGCTACCCCGCTGGCTGGGGTGCCCGCTTGCCCGCTCCTTGGGATGCCCGGTCGCCGCACCGGCCGGCTACGGCGTCAGGACGCCGTTCAGGAAGGGCTCCACGGCTTCCGCCCAGGCCTCCGGGTGCTCGTAGTGGAGGAGGTGGCCGGCGTCGGGGATCTCCGCGTACGCCCCGTGGGGCAGCACCCGGACCATCTCCTGGGCCTCGGCGCGGCCCAGTTCGCCGTCGAGGCCCCGGACGACGAGGGTCGGGCAGCGGACCTGGGCGAGGGAGTCCCAGTGGGCGTCGTGCACCCAGGTCTCGCGGGAGGTCAGCATCTGCGCCGGGTCGAAGACCGGGCGCCAGCCGTCGGCGTGCGCGGTCATGACCTCGGCGAAGAAGGCACCCCTGGCGGGGTTGGGGCGCTCCACCCACGCGTCCTCCTCGCCGAACCAGCGGCGGACGGCGTCGAGGGACGGGAAGGGGGCGGGCCAGCTGCGGAACCAGTCCTGCCAGGCGCGCTGGGAGGCGGCGCCGAGGGCGGAGGCCCGCATGTCGCAGATGACGAGGGCCCGGACCAGGTCGGGGCGGTCGGCGGCGAGCTGCCAGGCGGTGAGGGCGCCCATGGAGTGGCCGACGAGGGTGACCGGGCCGAGGCCGAGCTGCTCGATGGCGGCCGCGGCGTCGGCGACGTACGCCTCGCGGGTGAAGGAGCCCGCCGGGGGCTTCCCGCTCGCGCCGTGCCCGCGCTGGTCGAGCGCGACGACCCGGTGCCCGCCGGTGAGCCTGCGTACGGCGGGGGCCCAGTGCCCGGCATGACCCATCAGACCGTGGAGGAGTAAGACACCGGGGACGGCGGCCTGCGGGGCCGGGGGCGGTACGGGGCCGGGGCCGGGGGCCTGGGAGGCCGCGAGCGGTCCCGGGCCCGGGCCGGCGGCCTGCCGGGCGGGCGGCGGTACGGCGGCGGAACCGGCTGTCGGCGGCGCGGGCGGGCGCGGTACGGCGGCTGGGCCCGCGCTCTGCCTGGCCGGCTGCCCGGGGGGCTGCGGTACGAGGGCCTGGGGCGTGCCCGGAGGTGCCTGGCGGGCGATCCTCGGGGGTGCGGTCGGCCCGGGGCCGGGCGTGAAGTCCCAGGCCGCCAGCCGTACGCCGCCGGCCCCGGTGACGTCGAGTCGTCGCGCCATCCCTGGCACCCCCTCTGCTTCCCGTCGAACCACGCCAGACTATCGAACTCGTATTCGAAAATACTCTCCTGCCACCCAACACCCCTCGTTCGAGTGACAGGGCTCAAGGATTGACTCCCGTTGCCGAGGGGAGATCTTCAACGGGAGGCGGACCGCTCGGGGAAATCGGTCCGACGGGGACGACCTTGAGAGCTCGGGGCTCCAGGTCGGAACTGGGGAGGTCAGGCCCCGGCGCCCTCGGGCGCCGGGGCTCTCCGCATCTCCGCCGCATGACCCCACCCTCCCCGCGCTCGCGCCCCGCTCAGCCCAGCGTGGCACGGCGAGGGCGCGCGCGTGGCCATTCCGGCGTAAACGGGGCGCACGAGGGTCACCGCACCCGTTGTTCCTCTTCGGCGGGGGCATCTCGCTCGCGATCCTCGCGCTGGGGCTGCGGGGAGTCCTCGCTGCGTACATCTGGCGGACGGCGCCCCCGCCCGAAACGCGTGAGGGGCGCCCGACCGGGCGCCCCTCACTCCGTACTCCCTGCTCCGTGCCCGCTGCGGGCAGCGTCAGCGCTTCGCGACGAACACGTGGGCCGCGACGTCCGCGTCCAGCTCGGCGGCCTCGCCGCTGCTGCCCACCAGGATGCCGCCGGCCGACTCGGTCACCGACACCACGGAGCCGGGCTGCACGCCCGCCCTCCGCAGCGTGTACATCAGCTGGGCGTCCGTCTGGATCGGCTCGCCGATCCGGCGCACGACCACCGTCTTGCCGCCGGACGCGTCCAGCTCCGCCAGCGACACCATCGAGTCGTCGAGGAAGGCCTCCGCCTCCGCCTTCTCGCCGAGCTCCTCAAGCCCCGGGATCGGGTTTCCGTACGGCGACTCCGTCGGGTGGCGCAGCAGCTCCAGGACCCGCCGCTCCACGGCCTCGCTCATCACGTGCTCCCAGCGGCAGGCCTCCGCGTGCACCTGCTCCCACTCCAGGCCGATCACGTCGACGAGCAGGCACTCCGCGAGGCGGTGCTTGCGCATGACGCGGGTGGCGAGGCGGCGGCCCTCGTCCGTGAGCTCCAGGTGCCGGTCGCTGGCGACGGCCACCAGACCGTCGCGCTCCATCCGGGCCACCGTCTGGCTCACCGTCGGACCGCTCTGGTCGAGCCGCTCGGCGATCCGGGCACGCATGGGGACCACACCTTCCTCCTCAAGCTCGAGGATGGTGCGGAGATACATCTCCGTTGTGTCGATCAGTCCGGACATACGTGCCCCTCGATGAGTCGTGCGCTGGCCCTGCACCAATACTGACGCATCGGGCGGACAACCGGGCCTCACCGACCGAAGGGCGGTATTGACAGAGCAATGGTCCAGACCGCACCGTGATCGGCGACCAGGGCACGACCACGACACGACGGCGACGAGAAGGAGCTTCTGGAATGGGCGACAGCGCGGGCGAGAGCAAGCTGGCCGGACAGTTCTTCGACGCCGCGATCGACCTGCTCAAGCAGGTCCGCGACGGCGACTCCGCCGAGATCGCCGCGGCGGGCGCCGCGATCGCCGGGGCCGTCGCGGCCGGCAACCGGCTCTTCGCGTTCGGCGCGGGCCACTCCTCCCTCGCCGCCCAGGACGTCGTCTACCGGGCCGGCGGATTCGCCCTCATGAACCTGCTCGCCGTCCCCGGCGTCGTCGGCGTCGACGTCATGCCCGCGACGCTCGGCTCCGCCCTCGAGCGCGTCGACGGCCTCGCCGCGGCGGTCCTCGACTCCTCCCCCGCCAAGGCCGGGGACGTCCTGGTCATCGTCTCCCTCTCCGGACGCAACGCCCTGCCCGTCGAGATGGCGATGAACGCCCGCGCGCTCGGCCTCACCGTCATCGGCGTCACCTCCGTGGCGTACGCGACGGAGACGAAGTCCCGGCACGTGTCGGGGACGTACCTCAAGGACCACTGCGACATCGTCCTCGACTCCCGTATCGCCGTCGGCGACGCCGAACTCACCCACGACGGCATCGAGGCCCCGTTCGCGCCCGCCTCCACCGTCGTCACCAGCGCCCTCATGCAGGCCATGATGGCCGCCGCCGCCGAGGAACTCGTCCAGCGCGGCATCGAGCCGCCGCTGCTGCGCTCCGGGAACGTCGACGGCGGGCACGAGTGGAACGGCCGCGTGATGACGGAGTACGGCGACCGGATCTTCTACCGGCACTAGGACCCCTACTAGGACCCCTACGGGGTCTCCGGGCGGTCCCCCAGGTCCAGGGCCGCCGCCACCCGCGACGCCACCGCCTCCGCGAACACCACGTCCTCCCGCTCGAAGGGCGCGCGGCAGGCGGCCCGCAGGAAGGTCAGGACGCCGAGGGTCCGGCCACGGGAACGCAGCACCACGCACACCGCGTGCGCCGCGTCGCCCGGCCACTGGTGGGCCTCCGCCCACACCTCGGCGGTCCGGCCCGCGCTCGCCCGTACCGTGCCCACCCGGTCCCAGGCCTGGAGCGCCGGGTGCCTCGGGCCGTACCGCAGCGGGATGCCACCGCCCACGACCGGCGAGGCGGGCCCCGGGGCGCCCGCCGGTGTGGCCAGGGCCCGGGTCAGGCGCCGCTCGCCCGCGATCCGGTCGACCAGGGCGTGGTCGGCGAACCCGGCGAGCGCGAAGTCGAGCAGCACCGCCGCCGCCTCCGCCGGATCCTCGCACTCCGCCGCCGCCGCACCCGCCCGGTGCAGCTGACTCCAGCGGAACCGCAGCCGGTCCGCCTCCCGCGCCGCAAGGCGCTCCTCCGTCACGTCCTGGAACAGCCAGGCCACACCCAGCGGCACCGGCTCCTCCGCCATCGGCGACGACAGCAGCAGGAAACCGCTGCTCCAGCACCGGCGCCGCTCCCCCGCGGCCGTCCGGAGCGTGACCCACACCTCCACCGGCGCGGGCGGGCTGCCCTCCGCGAGGACGTGCTGGAGAGCGGCCTCCAGGTCCTCCGCGCCCTGCACGACGACATCGCCGAGCGGGCGCCCGAGCAGCGCCGTACGGGCCGTCCCGAAGGCACGGGCCGCGTGGCCGTTGACCATGGCGGGACGCAGATCGGCGTCCACGAGGACGACCCCCCAGGAGGCGTCGTCGAACAGGGCCTCGCTGAGGGCCACCGACCGCTCCAGATCGAGCTGGACGTGCACCTCGCTGAACGCGCAGTACACGCCGGCCGGGCCCCCGTCCGCCCCCCGTACCCCCGCGGCCTGGCTCCGTACGAGCACCCGGCCGCCGTCCTTGCGGAGCAGCGCCAGCTCGTGGACCTGCCGGCCGGAACCGGTCATGGCGCCCATCACCCGGCGCAGCGTCTCCTCGGCGTCGGCGGTGCGCGCGGCCCACCCCTCGAAGCCGCGCCGCCCGACGGCCTCCTCCGCGGACCAGCCGAGGATCCGCTCGGCCTCGCGGTTCCAGTGCGTGATCGTCCCGTCGGCGTCCAAGGCGCAGAGCGCCGCGTCCATCCCGTCGAGCAGCGCGGCCAGCAGATCGGCTCCCGCCCCGGAAACGGAAGCGGTCTCGCTCGCGGACTCCGTGAAAGCACTCATCCCGGCACCCCCCATGCTGCGGCCATTCAACTGGAACGTGACGCAGAGCACATCACCTTCGCCGAAAATGTTGCATCGCGGAAACAGACGCGTCCGGCCACAGGGTCACGGAGCCAGGCGCTCCACCCGCCAGGTCTCGCCCTCCCCGCCGTCCTCCCCCACCTCACGGGCCTCTTCACGGGCCTCTTCACGGACGTAGCGGAGCCGGTCGTGGAGGCGGTTCTCGTGTCCCTGCCAGAACTCGACCGCGTACGGGACGACCCGGATCCCACCCCACTCCGGGGGGACCGGGACCTGGGCGTCCGCCGGGTAGCGGGCGGCCAGCTCCTCGTAACGGGCGAGGAGCTCGGCGCGGGAGGCGATCACCGAGGACTGGCGGCTGGCCCAGGCGCCGAGCTGCGAGCCGTGCGGGCGGGTACGGAAGTAGGCGACCGTCTCGTCCCGGCCGACGCGCTCGGCACGGCCCGTGACGACGACCTGGCGGGCCAGCGGGTGCCAGGGGAAGAGCAGCGAGGCGTACGGGTTGGCCGCGAGCTCCGCGCCCTTGCGGGAGTCGTAGTTGGTGAAGAAGACGAAGCCGGCCCGGTCGTAGTGCTTGAGGAGGACCGTCCGGGAGGACGGCCGGCCGTCGGGGGTGGCCGTGGAGACGATCATCGCGTTCGGCTCGTGGATCGCCGGGCTCGCGGCGGTCTCCTTGAACCAGCGGGCGAACTGCGCGATCGGCTCCGGCGCCAGTTCGGCCGCCGAGAGCTCCGTGGTGCGGTACTGCTCGCGCATGTCGGCGGGATCCAGGCCCTCGTTCACGGGATCGGTCACAGAATCGTTCGCGGGATCGGTCGCGGGATCGGTCACAGGGCCATCCTGCCGCAGCGCCTCAGTTTGCCCGGCACCGCGTGCCGCCAACCCTGAGTCGCCGGATCGGCGGAGTGTGCCGGATGTCACGCTTCCCCGCATCATCGGAACCGTACAGACTCTTGGGCTGGACGACTGTTGAAACCCCACCATCGACCACCACTCGGTTGATCGATCATCGATAGAGGAGCCGCCTGATGTCCGACTTCGTACCCGGGCTCGAGGGAGTCGTCGCGTTCGAGACGGAGATCGCCGAACCCGACAAGGAAGGCGGCGCCCTCCGCTACCGCGGCGTCGACATCGAGGACCTCGTCGGTCACGTCTCGTTCGGCAACGTCTGGGGCCTGCTCGTCGACGGCGCCTTCAACCCCGGCCTGCCCGCCGCCGAGCCGTTCCCCATCCCGGTGCACTCCGGCGACATCCGCGTCGACGTCCAGTCCGCGCTCGCCATGCTCGCGCCCGTGTGGGGCCTCAAACCGCTCCTCGACATCTCCGTCGAGCAGGCCCGCGACGACCTCGCCCGCGCCGCCGTGATGGCCCTCTCGTACGTCGCCCAGTCCGCCCGCGGCCAGGGCCAGCCCATGGTCCCGCAGAGCGAGATCGACAAGGCCGAGTCCGTCGTCGAGCGCTTCATGATCCGCTGGCGCGGCGAGCCCGACCCGAAGCACGTCAAGGCCGTCGACGCCTACTGGACCTCCGCCGCCGAGCACGGCATGAACGCGTCCACGTTCACCGCGCGCGTGATCGCCTCCACCGGCGCCGACGTGGCCGCCTCCCTCTCCGGCGCCGTCGGCGCCATGTCGGGCCCGCTGCACGGCGGCGCGCCCTCCCGCGTCCTCGGCATGATCGAGGAGATCGAGCGGACCGGCGACGCCACCGCGTACGTCAAGCAGGCCCTCGACAAGGGCGAGCGCCTCATGGGCTTCGGCCACCGCGTCTACCGCGCCGAGGACCCCCGCGCGCGCGTGCTGCGCCGCACGGCCAAGGAGCTGGACGCCCCCCGTTACGAGGTCGCCGCCGCCCTGGAGAAGGCCGCCCTCGAGGAGCTGCACAGCCGGCGCCCCGACCGGATCCTGGCGACGAACGTGGAGTTCTGGGCGGCCATCGTCCTCGACTTCGCCGAGGTCCCCGCGCACATGTTCACGTCGATGTTCAGCTGCGCCCGTACGGCCGGCTGGTCGGCGCACATCCTGGAACAGAAGCGCACCGGACGGCTCGTCCGCCCGTCCGCCCGCTACACGGGCCCCGGCAAGCGGGACCCGCGCGACATCGAGGGTTACGCCGACATCGCCGGCTGAGCCTCCGGGTGGAGGAGGAGCTCCGCGTGATGGCGTGCCGCCACGAGCGGATGCGCGCGGAGCTTCCCCTTCAAGGCGTTGAAACCGTACTCGGCGAACAGCGGGTTCGCCGGGTCGTGCGTGACGCCGGGCGCCGTCGCCGCGTACGGGAACTCCAGCGGCGCGATCCGGGCGTCGAGCCGCGGGTTGTAGAAGAAGGGCACGGAGAACCGTTCCGTCGCCCCGGGCGGGGACACCACCCGGTGGTTCGTCGCCAGCAGGTAGCCGTTCGTGGCCACCTCAAGGAGCTCGCCCAGGTTCACGACGAACGCGCCCGGCAGCGGCGGCACGTCGTGGAACCTCCCGTCCTCCCGCTGCACCTGGAGCCCGCCCACCTGGTCCTGGAGCAGCAGCGTGAGGAAGCCGTAGTCCTTGTGCGCGCCGACGCCCTGGTCGTCGCCCTCGCCGCTGCTGCCCGGGTACCGCACCAGCTTGAGCTGCGGGTGGGCGCGCGGGCCGAAGATGCCGTCGTAGAAGTCCGCGGGCGCGCCGATCGAGGCGAGCAGCTCGTGCAGCAGCCGCTCGGCGACACCGCTGAGCCGCTCGATCCAGTGCAGGGCGGCCGTCCGCAGCTCGGGCAGCGCGGTCGGCCACTGGTTGGGGCCTTCGAGCCACCAGTACGGGGCTTCCCAGGGCGCGGGGGTGTGCGCGGGGTGCTCGGCGCCGATGTCGAGCTGGTCGCGCCAGTCGCGCGCGCCGGCCGTGCGCTCGTCGCCGGTGCGGGTGTAGCCGCGGAAGTGCGGCGAGTTGATGTTGTCGAGGGCGAGCCGGTCGGCCTCCGGCAGCGCGAAGAAGGCGCGCATCGCGGAGGTGAGGGCCCGGGTCTCGGCCTCGGTCACACCGTGCCCGACGAGCTGGAAGAACCCGACGTCATGGGCGGCCGAGTGGAGCTGCGCGTGCAGCAGCCGGCGCGCCTGGGGGCCCCGGTCGGCGGCGGAGAGGTCGACGATGGGGAGCTGCGAGGGGTAGGAGCCGGTGTCGGCGCCGGTACGGGTCGTGGTGTCGGCGCCGGTACGGGTCGTGGTGCCGGTCCTGAAGCTGGTGGTGCTTGCCATGGATGCGTCCGCGGGGTCTACGGGTGCCCGGGGCGGCCGCCAGGGGTGGGGCGGGGGCCACGGGTGCCGGTCGGCTTGGGCTCTGACGAGGGACCCTGGGGGGCTGTGGTGGGGCCCGGGAGGGTCAGGCGGAGCGGCGACAGCTCATGCTCGTGACGCGGACGAAGTCCACGTGGCGACGGCGTACGAGCGTAGGCATGCGACCAGCGTACTGCGGCGGACGCGGAACTACTGTGGCCCGGGTCACATGCCGGGCCGGTGCAAGCCCCTAGGCCAGCGCCTCGTCGAGGAGCCGCGCCCACTGCGCCACCACCCGCTCCCGGCGGGCGCGGTCGTCCGACAGGAGGGTGGCGAGGCCGAGGCCGCGGGCCATGTCCAGGAGGCCCTGGACGGTCTCGCGGACGCCGGGGCGTGACTCGTCGGCGCCCAGAACCTCGACGGCGACGCGGTGGGACTCGCGGCCGACGCGGGCCTCCAGGTCGGCGACCCGGTCGCGGAGCTGGTCCTCGTTGGCGGCGGCCACCCACAGGTGGAGCGCGGCCCGGAAGAGGGGCCCGGTGTACAGGTCGACGAGGGCGGCGACGGCCTCGTGGCGGTCGCGGGACGGCAGGGCCCGCAGCGCCTGGGAGCGTTCCTCGGCGACGTACTCGACCGCCGCCGTGAACAGGTCCTCGCGGGTCGGGAAGTGGTGCTGGGCGGCGCCCCGGGAGACGCCGGCCCGTTCCGCGACGACGGTGACCGTGGAACCCGCCCAGCCGTGCTCGGCCAGGCAGGCCACGGCCGCCTCCAGGAGCCGCTGCCGGGTGGCGCGGCTCCGGTCCTGCTTCGGGTTCCGGTCCGGCTTGGGTGCGGTCACAGCCGCCATGCGGGGTCCCGTCGTTCGAGGAAGGCCGTCATCCCCTCGCGCGCCTCGGCGGAGGCGAAGAGCGTGGCCGACCTCTGCACGAGGTCCTCCGCGTCCCGTTCGAAGGTCTCCAGGACTTTAGCGGTGACCAGGCGCTTCGCCTCCCGCAGGCCCTGCGGGGACGCGGCGCGCAGCGCGTCGACGATGCCGTCGAGTTCGGCGTCGGGGGCCGTGACCAGGCCCATGGCGACCGCCTCGGGGACGCCGAACCGCTCGCCCGTCAGATAGTGCCGGGCCGCCGCGCGCGGTTCCAGCCTCGGAAGGAGGGTGAGGGAGATGACGGCGGGCGCGACCCCGATCCGTACCTCGGTGAGGGCGAAGTCCGCCGCCTCCCCCGCCACGACGATGTCGCAGGCGCCGAGCAGGCCGAGGCCACCGGCCCGTACGTGTCCTGTCACGTGCCCGACGACCGGCTTCGGCAGCTCGACGACCTGCCGGAGCAGGTCGACGAAGGCGTATGGGCTCGGTGGCGCCTTCAGGTCGGCGCCCGCGCTGAACGTGCCGCCGGTGTGGGTGAGGACCACGGCCCGGACCAAGGGGTCCTTGCCGCAGGCGGTGAGGGCGTCGGCGAGTTCGGCGACGAGCGGCGCGGAGAGCGCGTTGCGGGTGGCCGGGGAGTCCAGGGCGAGCGTGGTGACGCCCCGCTCCTCGGTGATGGCGACCAGGGTCATGTGCGGTCCCTCAGTTCCCTTCGGAGGATCTTCCCGGACGCTGCCCGCGGGACGCCGTCGATGAACTCGACGGCGCGGATCTTCTTGTACGGGGCGACCCGGGCGGCGACGTACGCCATGACGTCCTCGGCGGTGAGGCCGGGCGCGGCCGGCTGGCGTACGACGAAGGCCTTGGGTATCTCGGTGCCGTCCGCGTCGGTGACGCCGATGACGGCGGCGTCGGCCACGCCCTCGTGGGTGAGGAGGAGCGCTTCGAGTTCGGCGGGGGCGACCTGGAACCCCTTGTACTTGATGAGTTCCTTGACGCGGTCGACGACGAACAGCCAGCCGTCGGCGTCGACCCGCCCGATGTCGCCGGTGTGCACCCAGCCGTCGGCGTCGATCATGGCGGCGGTGGCGTCGGGACGGCCCAGGTACCCCTTCATGACCTGCGGACCGCGGATGGCGACCTCGCCGTCCTCGCCGGGGGCGGCGTCCTTCGACGGGTCGTCGAGGGACAGGATGCGCATCTCGGTGGAGGGCAGCAGTTTGCCGACGGTGCCGGGCGGGGGGTTCTCGGCGGCGAGCGGGACGACGTGGGTGCCCGGGGACAGCTCCGTCATGCCGTACGCCTGGAGGACCGGCGGCAGCCCGAGCCGCGCCGAACAGGCCTCGGCGAGGGCGGCGTCGAGCGGGGCGGCGGCGCTGACGATGTACGTCAGGGAGGACAGGTCGTAGTCGGCGACGGCCGGGTGCTTGGCGAGCGCGAGCACGATCGGCGGGGCCACGTACAGGCCGTTGATGCGGTGCTTCTGGATGGCGCCGAGGAAGGTGTCGAGCTCGAAGCGGGGAAGGACGACGACGGTGGCGCCCTGGCGGAGGGGCGCGTTCATGAGAGCCGTGAGCCCGTAGATGTGAAAGAACGGGAGGATCGCGAGAATCCGGTCACCCGGCCCCATCGGGATGAGCGGCTCCAGCTGGGCCAGGTTGGTGGCGATGGAGGTGTGCGTCAGCATCACGCCCTTGGGGACGCCCGTGGTGCCGGAGGAGTACGGGAGGGCGGCGATGTCCCGGTCGGGGTCGACGCCGGTCTCGGGCACGGGCCCGGTGGAGCCGAGGAAGGCCTGCAACGACCGTATGCGCCCGCCGTGGGGACCGTCACCCTCGGGCCCCTCCGGCGCCTGGTCGCAGACGAAGATCTCCTCGATGCCGCCCGCGAGTTCGGCCGCCGCGCGGGCGGAGGCGAGCAGCGGCGACACCGTCACGATCCAGCGCGCGGCGGAGTCCCGGAGCTGCTTGGCGAACTCCTCGGGCGTGGCGAGCGGGTGCACGGTCGTGACGGACGCACCCGCGCGCGTGGCGGCGTAGAAGGCGACGGGGAACAGCACGGTGTTGGGGCTGTGCAGCGCGAGGACGTCCCCCTTCCGCACCCCGGCCTCCGCGAGCCCGGCGGCCACCCGCCGGTGGAAGGCGTCGACCTGTCCGTACGTGAGGGTGAACTCCCCGGTCCCGTCGATCAGCGCGGGCGTGTCGCCGCGCTCGGCGGCGCGCCCGAGCACCACGTCGTAGATGGGGAGGGAGACGGCGGACACGTTCTCGTACTCACTGCGGAACACCATGCGTTGCCCCCTGAGCCTGAGCGGTGAAAGGTGGTCGCCAGGATCGCGCGTGCCGGTACGGCTTGGGGAGACCCTGGCAGTACTCCACCAAAACAATCAAGCACGCCTGCATGGTTTCGTCGTGTTCGAGGCAGTTACCGGAGCCACTCCGCCCCCGGCAGAGCGCCCGATGCGACGAGCGCGGAGGCGAGCCCCTCGGGGCCCACCTCCTCTACTCGTGTGTTCACCTACGCCTCTTACTTCTTCGCGGGGCCGGAGCCGTCGGAGGAGTTGCCGCCGCTCGTCTCCGAGCCGCCGCCGCCGTGCCCCCGGCCGCTGCTGCCGTCGTCCTGCTGACTGCCGCCGGAGCCGCTGCCCGAACCGCCGCCCTGCTTACCCGACATGGTGGTTGCTCCTTCGGTTGGGTGGTGCTCGGAACGGCCATCCCCGAAACCGGAGGCCGAGCCCCCATGCCCGGAGTCGATCCGGGGCCTCCAACGGCGTGCGACGGGAAGCCGTTGGTGCTCCGCCGTTGGGCTCTACCTGACTGAGCTACTGGGGTGGGGGGTGGAGCCGCCGCTCCGACGGTGCTCACGGGGCGGATCTGCGGCGCGTGCGCGGCGCAGTCGGCGACGTGCTCATCGGCTGCTCCCTCCTTGTGGGGCGTGCTCCGGAATGGCTCCACCTTGACATCCCGGCCCAGACGTATCTGCCCCCGAAACGAAGACAGTTGAGACGTCTCTCGTCAGGGTGGAACGACCGATCGTTTCAGAATGAGGTTCGCAGGCGGCGGAGGCATATCAGGCTGCAGGCCAGCGAGCAGGCGCCAGGCTGTCACCCCGGAGCAGCCGGCGGTCTCCGAGGGGACATCCCGCTACGCGGCACCGGTTCGCAGCACGACGCCAGCGAGTGCCACTCGGTCGGAGACACGCAGCCGCCCGGGGTGGCGACGGTGGCGTTCGGGGGCGGGCGGCAGCAGCGGGGCCACCCGCTCCCACAGGTCGTCAGGAACAAGATCAGCACGCACGACGGACACTCTGCCGACCGAGACCGTCGGGCGTGAGGCGCCCGTAGCTCAACTCATCCTGAAGCGATCAGCGAGCAAGGTACTGCTCGCCTCGCCTGGTTCGGCACTGGGAGATCTCGGTGAGACTTCTCGCCCCCTACGAGGCAGCTTGAGCGTCGTTGGCTTCGAAGACCGTGCCGGTGGCACACGGCTTGCCGTCGAACCGGTCGGAGTCTCCTCCGCCCAGCCCGACCTTGTCGCCTTCCCGGGCGAAGAGTTTGCCGTCGGTGTCGTACACGGCGGCCTTGCCGTTCGCCTCGCGGACCGACCAGCCGTGACCCCAGGCAATGGCTGTCGGCTTGTCGCTCTTGACGGTGGCCACTGCGATGCAGTTGTCGTCCGTGACGACGAGAGTCCCTGAGAGGTGGGCGTAGAGGCCGGGGAACTTGTCACTCGCACCGCGCGTGATGATCTTTGCGGCGGACTTCTCGTTCGCGGCGACCGGCGAGTCTGCGCTCGCTGCCTTCACCGGTGCGGGGTCTTCCGCCTTCTTGCCCTCCGTGCCGGTTCCTCCGCACGCGGTGATCACGGCAGCGAGGAGCAGGGAACCCGCGAAGGCAGTGATGCCACGGAGTACGGGGCTTCGCCTCTGTCCCGCCCCCCACGTGTCGTGGGCTGCCTCGGCGTGTCGATCGCGGTTCTCGGGCATCGCATCCGACTCCTTCGGTGATGTCGTCAGTCCAGGCACTACTTTTCCGGTGGGACGCGGACCGCACCGTCGCGCGGGCGGCGGTGCGCTCCGATGACGCAGGCTCAGCTCTGGGTGCGTGAGGTCACCCGGTTTCGAGCGAGACGCCCCAGGTGTTCAGGATGGCGCTGATGGGGACATAGTTGTTCCAGCGGGAGCAGCGGATGCTGCCGACGTTCGGGGCGGTGGTGCCGCACGAGTACGTTCCCCCGCCGGCAGCGAGGTCCGGGCCCATCCGACTGTGGGGCGGGTTCGTTCAGATGGAAGTTTCCTCTGACCGAGCCCGCCCCACAGTGGAGGTCGCGCTGATGATGGCGCCTCAGGTATTGAGGGCCCCTTAGAGGACGTCTTAGTTGGTGATTCGGCGGTAGCAGATGAGTGCTGCGGCGATGCCGACGAAGCCAAGAAAGTGATCTGACATACGTTCATAGCGGCGATGTAGGCGACGGAAGCCGTTCATCCAGGCCACGGTCCGCTCAACCACCCAGCGGTGCCGGCCGAGTCGCTCCGATGACTCGATGCCCTTGCGTGCGATACGAGGCGTGATGTTCCGGTCTCGTAGCCATCGTCGAAGGTGGGGATAGTCGTAGCCCTTGTCTCCGTGAAGCTTCGCAGGACGGCGTCGGCATGGTCCACGACGCGAGCGAATCGGCGGAATGCCCTGGATCAGGGGCTTGAGTCCTTGGCTGTCATGGGTGTTCGCCCCGGAGATGCCGACTGAGAGAGGCAGTCCGTTGCGATCGGTCAGCAGGTGGATCTTGGATCCCATCTTGCCTCGATCGGTCGGATTCGGTCCCGTTAGGGCCCCCCTTTGAGAGCCCGGAGACTGACTGAGTCGATGGCGCATCGAGACCAGTCGAGGATGCCGTCGGAACCGAGCTCGTCGAGGATCACCCGGTGAAGCTTCGCCCAGACACGGGCTTCGGTCCACTGAGAGAACCGGCGATGGACCGTCTGCCAGGAAGCCCCGAAGACTGGTGGAAGCTGCCGCCACGTGCAGCCGGAGGTGGCGACGAACAGGATCGCGGCCAGAACACCACGGTCGTCAGCTCTGCGACGTCCACCTCCTTGGGGACGGACCGGTGCCTCAGGCAGCACTCGCAGGAAGAGTTCCCACAACTTGTCCGGCACCAGCCGCTGCATCATCTCCATGCCACCACAACGAGGGACCCGGCTGACCGGAGTCATGAGATGTGGTCGATGCTGTCCGAGACGTTGCCCGACAGCATCCTTGAGGAACCATGACCGACTACCTGCAAGCCATCTTCGACATGCTCGGCCCGGCGGAGAACCGATATGCCGACCCTGCCGCGTGGCTTCGCCTGGAGCAGGAGCTCGGCAGAGAACTCCCCACGGACTACAAGGCAATCGTCGACGCCTACGCGCCCGTCCAACTCAACGGCCACCTCTACCTCTCGGCTCATCCGGCTTGCGCAGGAAGGGAGCTGGGCAAGAAGATCCGGTCGACGTCGAGAGTCTGGGCGGAGAGCCGGTGGGAGTTCTACGACCTGGCTCCCGACGAGGACCCCCGTGTGATCTGCAACCGCCCGCAGATCGCCTTCGGCACCCCCGACGGCCTCATCCCACTCGCCGGCACGGACCAGGGAGCCGCCATCTTCCTCCCCCCAGAAGTCCACGGATTTCCTGACGGCGTGGTCGTTCAGGGGTCAGAGGGAGAATGGGCCGGCCACCCCATGACCTTCGCCGAGTGGCTGTATCGCTATCTGATCGGCGAGGAGATGGCCGGCTGGGACAGCGCGACCTTCTACCCCGGCCCCGTCCAGCTGGAGTACCTGCCCACAGGACCGGGAGAACGCACCCGCCAGACATACGGCCCAGAGCGCGGCATGTGAGGTCCGCACCAAGTGAGACGACTTCTTAGAAGATCTGGGACGAGGTCCCCGTAACCATGCTGGTGAGGACGATAGTGCCGCCCGGCGGGAACTTGTACGGGCTGCACGCAGAGGCCCAGCAAGCCTGGATGGTGTAGTTACCGCTCTTGTAGGACGACCGGTACGGCCAGCTACCTGTCCTCTTGCCGGGAGTCCCGGAGAAGCCCTGGTGCGCGTACGGGGTCTGACCGCTCACGAAACAGCCGTCGCCGGGGCTGCACACGTTGTCCTGGGTGATCGCGGGAGAGATGACGCTGGAAGATTCCGTCACCGAGATGAGTTCGCCGGTAGCCGCATCCTGGACGTACGTCAGTTCCTTCCCGGATCCAAGCAGGGCGATCTCGCCGCTGCTCAGCTTGTGCTCACCCTTTTACAGGGCTGCAGCACGCACTGACTGAGCCTGGGTGCTGGCGGGGGCGGTGTCTACGGCCCCTGCCGGACTGGACCCCGTGAGTGCTGCGGCGGCGGCCAGTGCGAGGGCCGCTGCCCCCATGGACAGGCGTCGAATTGGTGCAATCATCACGGCTCCTTGCAATTTTTCAGCGATCGGTTTTTCAGCGGCTGCGATGAGGAGGATCTGCCTTTGCATCAAGCGGATCAGGGACTTGCCGCTCGTGGGGTCACGTCACCTGGTCTTGATGGGCTCGTCGGCACTGTTGTACACCTGTCCGCTCACGGCATCCACGCGCCAGAGGTCGGACATTCCGGTGGGATCCGCCTCAAGTTCTGGGCCTACCGGTCCTGTTGAGATGCTCACGAGCCACATGGGCCGCCACGCGCCATCTCTCTCCACGGCCTTGAGGGTGAACGCCTTGAGCTGGAGATCATTCGGAATCCCACCCCGATCGGCGAACTGGTTGGTCATCGCGTCCCGCACCAGCGACTCGGCCTGATTGGCATTCAGCTTTGCCGGCTCAAGGTTCAGACGTTTGGGACCGAGTGTCACATTTACCTGTGAAACGCGTCCGGTCCTATTAACCTGCACGTCCAACATACTGGGCATGAGGACGCCCTTGTCGACCCACCGCCAACTTGTTATCCAACCAAGTTCGGCCTTCTCGCCAATGGGGTAGGTCTTGTGAGCGACGGCGTCCGCTCCCCATGGGTAGTGCTTTTCCATGTATATCCGTGCGACCTGGAATGCGTCCTTGTCGCTGGCCGGCGTCTTGGCTCCGACGACGGGGTAACCCATCACGCTGGGGCGGTCGCTGTCTTCCAGCAACATGTTGAGACGGTTCTTGTCCGGCCACGACAGGGTGCCGTTACCGAAGGCCTCCGGGTGGGCTTTGTCGCGGCTCAGGAGCGTGAAGACAACGTTCCTGCAGGGCGCTCCGACGCAAGGTTGGTCGTACACGCGTCCCAACTCATAGCGGTTGCCGAACGCCTCCCGAACAGCCTGTTCCACGGCTTGTCGCTGAACTGAGTTCGCATCCGACAGTCCTGTGCCGTCCACGTGGGTAAAGGCCACCAAAGGTCGCGCTACACCAGCCCCCAGCAACAGAATTACCGCGGCTGCGATCAGAGATGCCTTGGCCGCACCCTGCCACACGATCGAGCCGCGCTTTACGAGTACCAGTGCGGCGACAGCAAGCCCAATAAGACCGCCGAGAATGTTCATCTGCGCATCGGCACTGTCGCATACTCGTCCGAGGCCATCCACTTCGGCCTGAGTGAACTCTATGGCCAGGGGGAAGGCGACAACACCGACAAGGACGGGCAGCGGGCGCCTCACTGCCATCAGCGCGAAGAAGCCCAGCGGCACCGTCATGATCAGATTCCACAGGCCCTGAGTGGTCCGAAACGGCTCAACGGCGTCATGGTTGATGACACATTGGCCACCAGCCGGGCCGCTGCCCATGAACGTGACACCCAGCACAACCGTGGCCGTGGCGGCAAGACCGGCAAACCATAGGCCGTAGGGGCTGCCGATACGGCGGGCGAGTAGCCAGGCCGCACCCCCGATGATGAGGGCGACGACCACACAGACGGCTAGGTAGCCGTAGCGGTCTTGGAAAATCGCGGTAAACACGGGCGGTTCCTTGCCAGAGTCAGGACAACACGACGCCGCTGGGCCCCGCCTTCAGGAGGCGGGGCCCAGCGTGCTGGTTCAGCAGTGAGCAGCGGGCGTCTGGAAGTTGCCACCGCTGTAGTTGAGGATGCCGACGCTGTTGTAGCACAGCCAGTCGGTACCGAACTTCTGCCAGGACTTCGTCACCGTCTGTCCGGAGCTGATGGTGAAGTAGGACGAGTACGTCGTGGAGCCGTTCATGCTGTAGCCGAGGCGGACGCTCACGGCCGAGCCACCGGACTTGTAGTACGTGGTCGAGATCCCGGTGTACGGGTCGGGGTACAGGTCGCGCTTGCCGTGGGAGGTTGTACGCGGCCGATCTTCTTTTCCGCTCCCCGCGGGCCTTACGATCCGGACGATCCCGGGACCCCCCTGCCCGACGCTCCCGGCCGCCGTTCCACTGCCACGTCCCAGGAGGGACTTTGCACCGCACGCACCACACGGACCACCGGCACCGAGGCCACCGCCTCGCGGCCTGCACGGCCTTCGCGCTCGCCGTGGGCCTGGTGTCCGCCGGCCCGGTCGCCGCCGCCGTCGCGGCCCCGGCCGGAGCCACCGCCGCCGCGAAGCCCCGGTTCGACCGGGACGGAGACGGCCGGAGCGACCGGATCTACCGGTCGGCCGCCACCGGCAAGCTGACGATCGTCCTGTCGAAGACAGGGGCCGGCGTACCGTTCACGATCGGCGCCGACGACCACAACGGCGCCGTCAGCGTGGAAATCCTGCCGACGGACAACCTGTACGGCACCGACGCCCCGGACCTGCTGAGCCTCCGCTCCGACGGCACGCTCCAGCTGCACGCCACCGTGAGCCCCACCGCCACCGACATCGCGACCGTCTGGCAGGGGCAGGGCTGGCAGGTCTACAACAAGCTCATCGCTCCCGGGGACCTGACCAAGGACGGCCTCCAGGACATGCTGGCCCGTACCCCGTCGGGCGCGCTCTACCTGTATCCCGGCAAGGGAAGCGTGGACTACACGGGCCCGTTCAGGACACGCGTGTCGGTCGGCGGCGGGTGGCAGGGTTACGACCAGCTCGTCGGCACCAACGACCTCGACGGCGACGCGATGGCCGACCTCGTCGCCAAGACGCCGACGGGCGACCTCTACTTCTACAAGGGCACCGGCTCCGCCTCCACACCGTTCAAGGCCCGCGTCAAGGTGGGCGGCGGCTGGAACGCGTACAACCAGATCGTCGGCTCCGACGACCTGAACGGCGACGGCAGGGCCGACCTGCTGGCCCGCACGCACGCCGGCGCGTTCTACAAGTACCTCTCCATCGGCGGCGGGAAGTTCGCGGCGCGGACGTACCACGGGGGAGGCGGCCAGGACCTCTCGTACTTCCTCGGCCAGGGCGGCGTCCCCGCCTCCGGCAAGCACAACCTCTTCACCGTGAACGCGGCGGGCACCGCCTTCACGTACCGGGCGATGGCGAACGGCGGGCTCGCCGCGGCCAGGCAGTACGGCGAGGCCGGGACGAACAGCTCGCACTGGCGGATGACCAACACCCACGCGCTCGACGACACCGACCAGGCCACCGTTCTGACCTCGTACAACCCCGGTCTGATGAGCGACCGCACCGGCGAGGTCTCCAACAGCGCGGCCTTCTACCAGTACTACGCCGAGACGGTGTCGGTCGGTGACGTCACCAACGACGGCGAGGCCGACGTCCTCGGCCTGAATGTGTGGGGCAACCTGTTCCTCCACTCCGGTCTCAAGCACCAGTACTACCCGCGCGTCGGACCGGCCGTGAAGGTCGCCACGGGCTGGCAGCTGGACACCCTCGTCGGCACCGGCGACGTCACCGGCGACGGCCGCCCCGACCTGGTCTCCCGGGACGGCGTCAACCTGTACGTACACCCGGGCACCGGCTCGGCCACCGCGCCGTTCGCGGCGCGCGTCCTGATCGGCAAGGGCTGGGACGCGTACGCGCACCTGGCCTCGCCCGGTGACATGAACGGCGACGGCCGCTCCGACCTGGTCGCCGTCACACCGGGCGGCGACGTGTACCGCTACACGGCCACCGGCCTCCGCGGCACCGCCACGTTCACCGCCCGCGTCAAGATCGCGTCGGGCTGGAAGTACGAACACGTCAGCTGACGCGGGCCCGGACCATAGCCGCGCGCGCCCGAGCGCCGTGTCGAACTGAAGTCGATCTACCTGAAGCTCGTCACCGACGCCCCCGTCGCGCACAAGGGCGATGGCGACGGCCACAGCGGTGACACCTTCGACTACCCGAGCGTGAGCGGCTACTTCACCCTGGAGAAGGGCGAGGAGAAGCGGCTCCCGATCCGCCACCGCCTGAAGTGGGAGACCCCGCTGACCGAGGTGAAGGGGCAGAAGCTCGGGGTCCACCTGGGTCTGCACACCGAGGTCGACGCCGAGGGGATCAAGGCCCAGACCGACGACGACCTCGTGCACATCACCGCACTGCCCCTGCACGAGGCCGTCCTCGACGCCTTCGCCGCCGAGGGCTACGCCCTGGAGACCTCCCGGATCCACACGGGGAACATCCCCCGCACCGAGTACCACGTCTACCGCCGGCAGGGCCTCCTGCTCGTCGACCAGTTGAGCGACCAGGAGCGCCCCCGGAAGCTGGAGCTGCACTTCCACACCAACGCCGTCGGCTGCGAGATCTTCCTCCGCGAGGCCGCCCTGGACGAGCGGTACTGGAGGGAGAAGCCCCCGGCCCGCCGCTTCACCGCCGCCCACCACGAGGTCGGCCGGGTGGACTTCGGCGAGCAGGCCCGCCGCTGGATCAACGAGGTCGTCCACCTGGGCAGCAACCACCCCGCCGACGACGACGAGGACTGAGGCCGCCGTCCCTCACCGCCGCGGGGGGCCCGCCCCCCCCCCCCGGGGGGGGGCCCCCCCCCCCCCCCGGCGGGGGGGGGCCCCCCGCGCCCCCGCGCCGGCCCGGGGGGGGGGGGTGGGGGGTGGCCCGGCGGCCCCCCCCCACG